>JAQUHG010000003.1 GCA_028683735.1 Tolumonas sp.
CTGTCAAAACTCATGATTACTCCTTGCCTGCCTTACGGCCTGTGGGACGGAAGGCTCCGCTTCCTGCATCGACCAAACAAAACAGATGTTTGGACGTCTAAATGTCTATACATCTTATTTGAACTGTTCAGAATGTCAACATCTCACATTAAGCATATCTGACATTCTGTTGCGCGTCGTTATTCTGCCGCCTGTTACGCCAGCTTGGTCTGTAAGGTTTCCAGCATGACACCTAAACCACTGTAACGTTCGGTTTGTTTGCGTACCATCAAGGCCAGCACCTCGGGTGTGGCAAACAGATCCAGCTGTTCACGCGCGCGGGTGATGCCGGTGTAGAGCAATTCGCGCGTCAGCAGCGGGTTCACTTCGGACGGCAATAACAGCAAGGTATGGGTAAACTCCGAGCCTTGCGATTTGTGCACTGTCATCGCCCACGCTGTGTCGTGTGCTGGCAGGCGGCTGGGCAGAAAACCGTGCGCTTTGCCATCGGGCAACACAAACCAGACCCGCAGCCGTTCGCCATCGCTGGCAGCAATACCGATATCGCCGTTATACAGGTTCAGCCCATAATCGTTTTCAGTGATCATCACCGGCCGCCCGGCAAACCACTCACCGCTCATCTGCAATTTACCCTGCGCTTGCAGACGCTGGCCGATGGCTTGATTCATGCCATTAATGCCCCACGGCCCATCGTGTAACGCGCACAACAACCGAATTTGATTAAACGCCTTCAACAGATCAATCGCATTATCCGATGTAATAGGTTCAGCAAGCTTTGCCAAATAGGCGTGATAACCTTTGGCTGCGATGCTGATGGCCATCTCGAGACGTTGTTCATCGCTGTGCAGGCGGATATCGCGATAGTCTTGCGCCCACACGGCATACGCCGCTTTCACATCACCGTTGTTCACCGCTTCCGCCAGTTTACCGATGCCGGAATCGGCCGCAAACCGATAGCTTTTGCGCAATAAACAAAGCCGGTCGCGCAGTGGGTGTCCGGCGGATTGCGCGTAATTTTGCAGATCGTAACCAGTGCGTTGTTGCAATTGCTGCGCTTGTTGTGAGCTTAACCCTTGCGCGACAAACTGACAGATATCGCCGAGCACCGCACCGGCTTCCACCGACGCCAGCTGGTCTTTATCACCAAGTAATATCAAGCGTGCCTGCGGCGGTAAAGCGACCAGCAAACGCGCCATCATCGGTAAATCGATCATCGAGGCTTCATCGACCACCAGCACGTCGACTGGTAGCGGATTTTGCCCGTGATGACGAAATTCCGGCAAACCGGGGATCACCCCGAGCAAACGGTGTAAGGTGCTGGCTTGCGTCGGAATACCGGCCAGCCACGCCGCATTCACCTGCCCGGCCAGCTCGGTTTTTGCTTTGGCGATGGATTCTGTCAGACGTGCCGCCGCTTTACCGGTCGGCGCCGCCAGCCGGATCAACAACGGCTGTTCACTTTGCGCCACCAACAGTGCCAGCAATTTGGTCACAGTAGTCGTCTTCCCCGTGCCGGGGCCACCAGAGATCAGCGTAAAGCGCCCGTCACAGGCGGTCGCCACAGCGACCGCTTGCCAATCTGTTTCCGACTGCGGTGTGAACAGTTGTCGTAACTGCTGGGCTAATTCGGGTGTGTCAGCGCTCGTTACCACTGGCAAACTGGCTTGCTGTAACCAACAGGCGACCTGCTGTTCAAAACGAAAATAGCGGCTGAGATAAAGACGTCCGGCAAATAAGGTCAGGGGCTGCCCCGCCTGCGCCTCAACCACCGACGGATCGCTGACCAGACGCACCAACGGGCTGTGCTCTAACAGGGTCGTCAACTCAGATACGCTGACCGCGGGTAAATTGACCTCCGGCAACAACGCCTGCCACTGCGCCAGCCGTTCCGGCCACGTCGTGAGATCAAAACAGACATGGCCACGCCCCAGCTCTTGGCTGGTCATCGCCACCGCCAGCTGGATGCTGTCATCCGCATCCCAGCGCGCCAATAACTGGGCGAGCTGCACATCCAGATCGCGTAATAGTCGGGCGTCTAATAACGTTTGCCACAACGGGGTTAACGCAGAAAAGTGGGCGGTCATTACATGGGCTCCCCGCTGGTTACGGTCGCTTCACCGGCAAATAAGGCATCTAACGCATCGATATGTGTTTTGTCCGGTTTGGTGGCATACACGCCACTGCCCGCCTCGCCGTTCATGCCGCGCAAAAACAGATAACAGACACCGCCGATATGCTGGTCATAGTTATAATCCGGCAGACGGCAGCGCAGATAACGGTGTAACGCCAGCGTATAGAGCTGATATTGCACATCATAACGGTGCGCAATCATGGCTTGCACCATCGCATCTTGCTGATAGGCCGCCGCATTATCGCCGAGATAATTCGATTTATAATCGACCACGTAAAAACGACCGTCATGCTCAAATACCAAGTCGATAAAACCTTTCAGCATGCCCTGCACTTCGTTAAATGCCAGTGCCGGCGCTTGGGCGGAAAGCGGATCGCCTGCGACCAGACAGCGGTTAAGTGCTGGCGCAGAAAGTACGGACAGCGGCAGCAAAAACTCCATCTCACTTAAGCAATGTTCAGGGGTTAATTGTGCCAGCGACAAACCGGGGAATAGTTCACTGGTTAAGATCTGTTCTAACCACTGTTCCAGCACCGGTAACCACGGCTCCGGCTGCCAATCGTGGCTCAGTTGCACACCTTGCAGATGCTGCACGATCCATTGCTGACGACTGGCACCATCGGCACCAAAATCGAGATCTTCCAATAGGCTATGCAGGAAGGTACCGGCATGTGCACCACGCGGGAAACTGAACACATCAAAACGTGGCGCAGCGGGTTCAACCTCGCTAATTACCAAGGGTGCAACCAGTTTGGGTGTCGCAGAACCATGGCTGACCGTGAGAGCCGAATAAGAGGTCACCCGCCAGTTGCGCTCCAACTGCCCGCTAAACTGCCGGGCCTGTGCTGCAGGTAATAGCGGTTTAACTTCCTGATAAGGCTGAGAGGGAAAGACGATCTCCGCCACTTCCGCTGCCAGATCATGATTATTCTGTGTATGCAGCCACTGGCGAACTCGCTGGGTTAATGCCGTATCGCTGTCGTTTTTCAGCAAATAATCCAGCGCCGCCGGGCGATCATCTTTCGCCTTGGTTTTGCTGTTAGCTTTCAGATCGGCAAGCCCCAGCCAAGTGACAAACACGCCGCGCGTTAACGCCACATACAGCAGCCGCAGATCTTCCGCCAAACGCTCTTGTGCAGCGTACTCCCACGCTTCGTCCGAGCTGGTCAGATCAAGTCGCACACCGTTCTCGGTGTGATAACGCGGCGTGTCATTGCCCCGATAGGCGCAGATAAACGGCAGCAATACTAAGCCATATTGCAGCCCTTTTGATTTATGGATGGTGACGATCTGCACGCGCTGGCGTTCAGAGTCCAGCCGCAGTTGCTGTTCATCCGCATCGCCATTCGGTTGCTGACAACGCTCCAATAACCAACGCAACAACGCATGTTCACCGTTTAATGTGCTGGCGGCGGTTTGCAGCAATTCGCCCAAATGCAGCACATCGGTCAGTTGGCGCTCACCATTCACTTCGCCCAGTAAACGCTCAGGGATTTGATACCAGAACAGCCATTGGCGCAGCATCGGCAAAATGCCACGTTGTCGCCATAACTCGCCGGCTTGTCGGATACGCTCGACGGTCTGTTCCCACAAGGTTTCATCGTCGTTCAGGTTGGCCAGTTGCCTCACCGTCCAGCCTTGCAGACCCGTCGCCATCGCCGCACGAATTAACATCTCATCCTGCGGGTTGAGGCAGGCTTCCAGCAGACGGGCCACATCGTGCGCTACCGGTTGTGCGAACACTGACTCCCGGTTGGAAAGATAAACGCTGGCAATGCCGCATTCATGCAACGCTTGCTGCATCACTGCGGCTTCACGCCCGCTGCGCACCAGCACCGCAATATCATTCGGTCGCAGTGCTTTACCATCCAGTGTCGCCTGCCCGTCTTGTGCTGCCGTCAACCAGGTATGAATTTGCGCAGCCGCCGCCAAAGCCATGCGTTGCTGATAGGCGGCACCACTGACTTCCCCCTCTAATGGAAAGCAGCATTGCAATGCCGTTTGCGGCTGGCCTTCTAACACAAAGCCACTGTCTTTGCCCTTGGCCTTCACCGCTGCAAACGGAATACTGTCTTGATAAATAAACGGGGCATGGGAGTGAGCAAACAAGGCGTTCACCGCGCGTACTAACTCATCGGTGGAACGGTAGTTGGTTTGCAGTGTGTAATGGGCAGCCACCTGCTGTTTCGCGGCGATGTAGGTAAAAATATCGGCACCACGGAACGCATAAATCGCCTGTTTTGGGTCACCGATCATGTAAAAGCCGCATTCCGGGTTTTGCCCATATAAGGTCGAGAAGATCTGATATTGCAGCGGGTCGGTATCCTGAAATTCGTCGATCATGGCAACCGGATATTGTTCGCGAATACGTTCCGCCAGCACAGCGCCACGCTCGGAACTTAATGCCCGCGCCAGATTGGCCAGCAGATCATCAAACGACAGCTGTTGCTGACGCTGTTTTTGTTGCTGCAAACGTGCGCGCACTTGCATCAGCGCATCGGCAATCACCACATCGTCAATGTCGTTGGGTTGCGCCAGCAGTGTTTCAATCTGGTCAAACAACGGATGCGTTGGCACAGCACCCGCTTTGGTTTTTGCCGCCAATACCGACGCGGAAAAGTTTTCCAGCGCCTTGGGTAACTGATAACTTCGAAGTGGTGCATTGACCCACTCACTGACTTTATTCAGCCAGTTCGGCAGATTCTTTTTCGAATAACTCTGCTTACTGACCCCCGATGCCGTGATCACCGCCTCCAGGCTGCCGGCAGCCGCCAACCATGCCTCTCGTAAATTATTTAACCGCGCGATGATCGCCTGATGACGTTCGGCCAGGGTCTCGCTAGTGCGCGGCTGACATTGCAAACCGGCCAATGCCAGATGCGGGCTGATCTCGCGCAGTAAGGCATCCGGCCCTTTCCAGTGATCGAGCAGCGCTTGCGCCAGCAAGGCATCGGCCTGATAAGTGATGTGGCGCCAGAAGTCAGCCACGGCCGAGGCACGCAGATTTTGCTCTTCGGTTAAAAATTCATTATCAAACAGACTGCCCGACTCAAAGGCGTTTTGCGTCAGCATGCGCTGGCAAAAACCATGAATGGTGTAGATCGCCGCTTCATCCATCTGCCGCTCGGCGGTCAGCAGCTGGCGTAACGCCAACGCTTTATTCGGGCATTCATCCAGCAAGCGTTGGATCAGCGGGTCTTTGCTAAACCCTGCCTCAATCGCCCGTCGCGTGTCACGGATCGCTTTTAAGATACGCTCGCGCAACTCTGCCGTGGCCGCTTCGGTAAAGGTCACCACCAGAATGCGATCAACCAGCAACGGCGTGCCAAACCCTGCCTCACCCGCACCATGCCCCAGCAATAAGCGCAGATACAACCCGGCAATGGTGTAGGTTTTCCCGGTGCCGGCACTGGCCTCGATCAGGCGCAATCCACTGAGCGGGAAGCTCAGAATATCCAGTGGTTTACTCATGGTCTGCCTCCTGCAAATGCTGGCGTAATGGCAGCAGCAATTGCACCGCCCAATCTTGCATTTCCTGCCAATGCACATCGGTTAATTCCGGGAAACAGCGCGCTAAGTAGGTGTCTTGCACCTCTCCGATCACAAACGAGCCATCGCCAATGTAGGTTTTCTGCGCCGACTCCCGCGCCTGTAACTGCTGCGCGGCATCGCCCAGATCACCACTTTCCGTCAGGGCTTTTTCCAGCCACACCCACGCCGTGTTCACCGGTAAACAGAGCGGGCGCTGCATGCCAGCCAGAAACGCCGCCCACCACAATTGCAGTTGTGCTCGCGCATCATCGACACTGAGCACCGCAAGGGTCCATTCGCCCAAGTTGCCGTTATCCAACACCAGCAACTGGGTTGGTTTAGTCAGTTTTCCTGCTGCCGACAGCGCCAGATGTTCCAGCCAGATCGCCACCAGCCAGCTGGCTTTGAGTTTACTCACCCGATGTCGTACCAACTGGCCGTGATAAACGTCACCGACACTGCCCAGCAACTGCCAATCGTTGAAATCCAGATGGAAGGTTTCGCGTTGTGCCTGTGCCAGCGGCCATGTTTGCATCGCCATGACCAATGGCGTGAGGTTGTTGGCATCACCCTGCAGCGCCAGCTTGCCAAATTCACCATCGGGTAACTGTCCTTCGGCCAGCAAGCGCGGCTGCCAAACTGCCTCAGCCACACCAAGGCGCTGATAACGCAACAGCCGCTCACGCAGCTGATATTGTTGTAGTTTATCTAACCAAAACGGTTCGTTATCTTCCAACGCCGCTTCGCGTTCCAAAAACTGCACACGCAGACGACGGCGGAAAAAACCCGCCACGGGGTTGCGGAAAAAACGCAGCCAATCGGCCAATTCTATTTCAGGTCTATGTTTGGAAAGATCAAGTTCATCGGGTAATGGCAAGTCGCCAGCAAAAAAGCCGGCATTTCCCGTCGGAGCCAGTGCTGGTAGCCAATCAGCAGCATAACTAAACAGCCGCGCCCCCGCCGTTTGCGCATCCGGCGCAAAATAGCGTGCATCGTAAGGCACCAACGGATGTTCGGTCAGCAGATGCGCCAGTAATGAGGTCTCCTGTTCTGCTTCGTCGCACTCGCAGGCCGTTTCCAGACAAAACGCGCGCTGGCAATATTCCTGCAATTCGGTGACCAGCACCGATGGCATCAAGTGCCGATTGTCGGTGGCACTGTGCGAAACATATGAAATATAGAGCTGCTCTTGTGCGGCGAGCATGGCCTCTAAAAACAGATAACGGTCATCTTCGCGGCGCGAACGATCACCTTTGCGCGGCTGGTTGGCCATCAAATCAAAACCCAACGGCGGCATGCTGCGCGGATACAAGCCATCGTTCATGCCCAGCAGACACACCACCTTAAAGGGGATCGCGCGCATCGGCATCAGGGTGCAGAAATTAACCCGTCCGGCGAGGAATTGCTGCCCACCACGCACCGCATTCAGTTCACTTTGCAGATGATCATGGAACACGGTCAGCGGCAGCGGTTCCTGATAATTCATCTGCGACAGCCGTTGCTGCCAGCTTTGTACGGTCGTGCGGATCAGGCTCAGTGCCGCTGCATCGTCTTCATCGAGCAACTCTTCCGGCAGGTAAAAATCGAGTAACAACCGATCGACCAGATTCTGCCATTCGGTGATCGGACGCGCCGTTTCCAATTCATCACGCAGCGCCAGCACTTGGCTGATGAAACGCGCCAGTTGGCCGAGTTTCAGCGCATTTTGCCCTTCAATCGCGGTGTACGGAGCGACATCGGCAAACAGGGTTTCGTTGCCACTGGCAAAACCAAGCAGCATCCGTTCCAACCCGAACGACCAGGTATGCCGCTCACGCGGTGGTAACTCAAAGCGCTCACCATCGGCCGGCGCCAGCCCCCAGCGCACACCCGACTCCAGCGCCCAGCGGCGCAGTGTGGTCAGATCACTTTCCGCCAGCCCGAAGCGTTTTAGCAGTGCCGGTACCGCCAGCAACTCCAGCAATTCGGTCGCAGTACAGCGTAAACTCGGCAGCGACAGCAAGATCAGGAAACTTTGCAGTAACGGGTTTTCCTGCGTTGCCGAGCGGTCAGAAATCGAAAACGGAATATAGCGCTCACCGGCGGCACTGCCGAACACCGCTTGGATATAAGGGCCGTAGCGATTGATATCCGCCACCATCACCACAACGTCTTTCGGGGTCAGGTTTGAGTCAGCACCAAAACGTTGCAGCAGTTGGTCATGCAGCACCTCCACTTCGCGTAACGGGCTGTGACAACCGTGCAGCACCAGAGACCGATCATCACCAGTAATCTGACGTTTCGGTAATTTCTTATTCTCGCTGTCTCTCCGGTTCGTGCCATCGACCAGCTCCAGCAGATCTTGCTGCACTAAATGCAACAGGCTATCGCTGTTGATCTCCGCAAAGGCATCAATCTCGGCGGCACTGATTTCCGCCAACAGCGCCAGATAGTCACGCCCCTGTTTGCCCAGCGACACCAATAACGGGTTGCCCTGTTGTTCGCCTTCATCACTGAACAGGCGTGCTAACTCATTCGCGGGTAATAGTGGCTGTTGCTGTTCCGCCTGTTGCCAGCGTTCGCGGCGCTGCGCCAGCAAATTATTCAACACCCGTCGGTTGAGCTGGTTCTCTTCCTGCAGATCGCCCCAGTAATAGCGGCACGGATTAGTTAATAACAGATGTACTTCGCAATGCTCGCCCAGCGCCATCAGCGCTTCCAGATAATGCGATGGTAGTGAGGAGATACCAAACACAAACAATCGCTGCGGTAACACCGCTTTCGGTTTACCAGCTTTTAGCGTGTTGATAAAACTCGAGAACAAGTTAACCCGATGCAGATGGCTGGCTTGCTGTTCGGTCAAAACCACCAATTTACGCCATAACACCGGCTGCCACGGCTGCGCTTCTGCGCCCAACGCGCCGCCTTGTTCCCAATCGACAATCCAGTCCGGCCGATAGACCAGATATTGGTCGAATAGATCGGCAATGCGCTGGCACAACTGATAACAACGCCGGCCATCGTCGTCTTGCGCCAGATAACCAGCCAGTGGAGCAAACAGTGCTTCATCCATGCATTGTGGTAATAATTGCATCAAGCGCCACAACATCGCTGGTTTGGTATACGGATTTTCTTTCGGCACTTCCGGCAGCACCTGATGAAACATCTGCCAGATAAAACTCGATGGCAGCGGAAACACGATGTTCGCCGCCACACCCAGATCGTGTGCCAGTGCTTGTTTCAGCCACTGCGCCATGCCGGGGCTTTGTACCAGAATAGTTTCTGCTGCCAATGCTGGTTGCAGCGGTGACAATTGAATGAGATGTGCTAACAGACTTTTTAGAACATCCAGCTGATTGGAGTGATAAACCCTGAACATGCCTGCTACCTGTGTCGGAGCCAATCTTCCGATAATAGAGGAAAGCGACCGCTCATCACTATTCGTTTGGGCACAATCTTCGGAAAAATCGATTATTTAGCCGGCCAACAATCCGGTAGCATGACTTTTTGCAGTGATTTGCATCATAAAGTTGAAATATTACGCAGACAGGGCAAAAATGCGCATCTTGGTCACACCCTCACTCTGACCAATACACTGAGCATGTAAAAAAACAAAACCGATAAATAGCCAAACTAACTCAATTAGCTTGAATCAAGTAACAATTACAGGACCCTTATGAACATCATGCGCAATGCCATTCCGGCTCTGCTGTGTGGTCTGACCCTGACCAGCCTGTCAGCGTCGGCCGTTGAATACCCGTTGCCAGCAGCAAACAGCCGCTTAGTTGGCCAGAATATTGAGTATGTTGTCCCTGCTGATAGCAAACAACCACTGGAAGCGATCGCTGCCAAATATCAGATCGGCCTGAGTGGCATGATGGAAGCCAACCATGGTGTTGATCCTTACCTGCCAAAACCAGGCAGCACGCTGATCATTCCACAGCAGCTGATCCTGCCGGATACCCCGCACGAAGGTATCGTCATCAACGTGGCGGAAATGCGTCTGTATTATTATCCGAAAGGCAAAAAAACCGTCGAAGTCCTGCCAGTCGGTATTGGTCAGCTGGGTAAAGATACCCCAGAAAACTGGATCACCTCAGTGCAACGGAAACAAGCCAACCCAACCTGGACCCCAACCGCGAAAGTGCATAAAGAATATGCCGCCATGGGTGAACCGTTGCCTGCTGTAGTTCCTGCCGGCCCGGAAAACCCAATGGGTCTGTTTGCGCTGTATGTTGGTAACCTGTATGCCATTCACGGCACCAACGCCAGTTTTGGTATCGGTCTGCGTGTTAGCCACGGCTGTATTCGTCTGCGCAATGACGATATCAAACACCTGTTCAGCGTCGTGCCTGTCGGCACTCGCGTGCAATTCATCAACCAACCTGTGAAAGCGACCCAAGAGCCGGATGGTCGTCGTTATCTGGAAGTGCATGAGCCACTGTCACGCACCATGGAAGAACTCAACTCAACTGAACAAGCTTCATTACCAATGACCGCTGGCATCGGCCACTTCATTGCGAAAGCAGATACTGATTCGCATGTAGTTAAACAAGCATTGGAAGACCGCACGGGTTTGCCAGTTCAGATCAATCCGCAAACTAATTAATTTTTGCAGATTGCCTTCAAACCTCGCTACGGCGGGGTTTTTATTTGTCCGCTTCAAATTATTTTTATTTACTTTCACCGCTTACAGTTTATCTGTAGATTTAATTTAACTTTTCATTTCATATTGCTGACAATAAATATCTCTATGTATTTAATCGCCTCATATAAAATCATCTTTCTTATAAAACAACGCAAAATCACGCTTATTTAATAGCCGCAATTAAAATGTATACCTTGGTTGTTAATATGTCATCTTTTGCTATTTTTATGAATTATTATGCTACGGCCTGAGTAGTGTGATGCATATCTCCTCTTGTTTTCAATAACCATCTAATCTCACTTGAAATAATAAAATGGTTTCCAACGTCAATGGCCATATGGTCCAATCAAGTAGGAGCTAATATGTTTAAGAAATTATCGTTAGTCAGTGCAATCAGTGCTATTTTGATTTCAGGTAGCGTTTATTCTGCATCAATGACAGTAGGTTTTTCACAAATAGGTTCTGAATCCGGCTGGCGCGCGGCTGAAACGTCGGTATCTAAAATGGAAGCCGCTAAACGCGGTATTACGTTGAAAATAGCTGATGCACAGCAAAAACAAGAGAACCAGATCAAAGCCATCCGTTCGTTCATTGCACAGGGTGTTGACGCTATATTCATTGCCCCCGTGGTACAAACCGGATGGGATCCTGTTTTGGAAGAAGCTAAAGAAGCTAATATTCCTGTATTCCTGTTAGACCGCAATATTACCACCAAAGATGACTCTCTGTTTATGACAGGTGTTGCCGCCGATAGCGTTCATGAAGGCAATGTAGCGGCTAAATGGTTGATAGATAGTATGCATGGTAAGCAATGTAATGTGGTTGAACTGCAAGGTACCGTCGGTGCCAGCGTTGCATTAGATCGTAAAAAAGGCTTCCAGGATGGGATAGCCAACACCGCCAATATTAAAATCATACGTACCCAATCCGGTGATTTCACCCGCAGCAAGGGTAAAGAAGTCATGGAAAGCTTTATCAAAGCAGAGAGTAACGGGAAAAATATCTGCGCTGTCTATGCCCACAATGACGACATGGCTATTGGTGCCATTCAGGCGATAAAAGAAGCCGGATTAAAACCAGGCAAAGATATTAAAATCATCTCTATTGACGGCGTACCTGATATTTTCAAAGCCATGTTAGCAGGCGAATCAAATGCCTCTGTTGAGTTAACACCGAATATGGCTGGTCCTGCTTTTGATGCACTGATTTCTTATAAAGATAAAGGTATCGCACCACCTAAAAATATCAAAACAGAATCAAAACTATTCCAACCAGACAATGCCAAAGAACAGTATGAATTGAAAAAAAATATGGGCTATTAACAGTAGTAATAAAATTCCATATTGATTTCACATAAGAACACCATATGAATGATTTTATATGGTGTTCTGTTCATGGAGCACATATGAACAATATACATCAGGATAATGATGCTGTTTTGGATATTAAGGGAATTTGTAAGACATTCCCTGGGGTCAGAGCCTTACATAATGTTGATTTTTCGCTGAAACGGGGCGAAATCATGGCATTGCTGGGAGAAAATGGGGCGGGTAAATCGACCTTAGTCAAAACGTTAACCGGTGTTTATCCTCGGGATTCAGGCACAATTTGTTTTGATGGCGAAATGATAAACCCGGCCAACACCGCACATGCGCAGCAACTGGGTATCGGTACCGTTTATCAGGAAGTTAATTTATTACCCAATATGTCCGTAGCTGATAATTTATTTATAGGCCGCGAACCCAAAAGATTTCTCTTAATTGACCGAAAAAAAATGCTTCGTGATGCCAGCAAAATCATGCGCAGTTATGGTTTTGACATGGATGTTACGCTGCCACTCAGTCACTATTCCGTTGCCATGCAACAAATTGTCGCGATTGCCAGAGCCGTTGCCCTTTCAGCCAAAATACTCATTCTTGATGAACCCACCGCAAGCCTTGATACCAATGAAGTGAAAATGTTGTTCAACATCATGCGTGATTTACGGGCGCAGGGTATTAGCCTGATATTCATCACGCATTTTCTGGATCAGGTCTATGAAGTATCCGATCGCATCACTGTCCTGCGCAATGGTGAACTGGTAGGAACCCGTGTGACTGCGGAATTGGATCAGATTGAACTGGTTAAGATGATGCTGGGCCGTGAGCTGGAAGACAATGCCCTGAAGCGAGCCGGCCGCACCTTACACAGTAATAACCCCGTAGTATCTTTCAAAGGTTACAGCAAAAAAGGGATCATCGAGCCATTTGATCTGGAGGTAATGCCCGGTGAAATTGTCGGTCTAGCCGGTTTACTTGGGTCTGGCCGCACAGAAACCGCACAAGTCATTTTCGGCATGACACCAACCGACTCTGGTGAATGCCGTGTCAACGATAAGAATGTCAGTATCCGTTCCGCCCGACAAGCCTCCGCGGCCGGTTTTGGTTTTTGCCCGGAAGATCGTAAAACGGATGGCATCATCGCCGCAGCATCTGTGCGTGAAAATATTATTCTGGCGCTACAAGCCCAACGTGGGTGGTTACGTTTAATACCCAAGAAAGAACAGGACAATATTGCTGCACGTTTTATTCAACAACTGGGTATCAAAACGCCCAGCCCAGAACAAGCAATTCAGTTTTTGTCCGGCGGTAATCAACAAAAAGTGCTGCTGGCTCGCTGGTTACTAACAAAACCACAATTTCTAATTCTTGATGAACCAACCCGCGGTATTGATGTCGGGGCGCATGCGGAAATTATCCGGTTGATCGAATCACTCTGCGCGAATGGTCTGGCTTTACTGGTTATCTCATCAGAACTGGAAGAGTTGGTTGGTTATGCCGATCGAGTGGTCGTGCTGAGAGACAGAAAACAAGTAGCAGAAATTCCGACAGAAGAACTTTCTGTTCCCGCCATCATGAAAGCAATCGCGATGTGAGGACTGCATAAAAATGATCCCCTCTATTTTACCGTTGTCGGAAAAAATTCCGACCTTGAAAAAAGGTCTGCCGAAAGGTAGCGCCCAGTTCGCCGCTTTAATATTAGTGTTACTGATAAACAATTTAGTAGCCGATAACTTTTTCTCCATTCACCTGCAAGATGGTCGTTTATTTGGAAGTTTGATTGATATATTAAACCGCTGCGCACCTGTTGCCTTGCTTTCTATCGGCATGACTCTGGTGATTGCCACGGGCGGGATTGATCTGTCTGTCGGTGCCATCATGGCAATTAGTGGTGCCACCTTGGCCAGTATGGCCGCTAACTACTCACTGCCTGTCATTTTGCTGACCACCCTGAGTGTGGGTGCACTCTGTGGCCTCTGGAACGGCTGTTTAGTCGCCGTATTAAAGATGCAACCCATTGTCGCCACTTTGATCTTGATGGTGGCAGGCCGCGGCATTGCGCAACTCATTACCGAAGGTCAAATCATTACCTTCAATAATGCCGCTTTAGCCTGGTTTGGTAACGGCTCATTCTTATTTGTACCAACCCCCATCATCATTACGATTCTGGCCGCCTGTCTTATCTGGTTACTCACGAAAAAAACGGCTTTAGGTTTATTCATTGAAGCGGTTGGGATCAACATCCGCGCTGCAAAAAATGCCGGCGTGAATACACCGATGGTCGTGATTGCGACTTATATTCTGAGCGGCATTCTGGCGGCGCTGGCAGGGATCATTGTGGCAGCGGATATCCGTGGTGCAGATGCTAATAATGCGGGTTTGTGGCTGGAAATGGACGCCATTCTGGCGGTAGTCATTGGCGGAACATCACTCATGGGCGGACGGTTTAATTTGCTGCTCTCGCTTATCGGCACGCTCATTATTCAGGGTGTAAATACCGGCATTCTCTTATCAGGCTACCAACCGCAATGGAATTTGATCGTCAAAGCGGCTGTTGTGCTGTTTGTCTTGATCTTGCAATCGCCAGCCATCCTTCGTTTCATAAAAAGAGGTCATCATCATGCTTAAACGCAATTTATCCTTGGTGATCACCATCAGTGTTTTCATCATTGGCTATCTAATTTGCTTATTGTCTTTTCCGGCCTTTCTCTCAACCCGGATCGTGTGCAATATCCTGACGGATAATGCCTTCCTCGGTATCGTTGCCGTTGGCATGACGTTTGTTATTTTATCCGGCGGCATCGATCTGTCAGTTGGTGCCGTTATCGCATTTACCGGGGTATTTCTGGCGAAAATGCTTGGTGACTGGGCCATCGCACCGCAATTTGCGATCCCCATTATTCTCATTATGGGTGCTTGTTTTGGCGCCTTTATGGGATGGTTAATTGATACATTAAAAATACCGGCGTTTATTATCACACTGGCGGGTATGTTCTTTTTACGTGGCACCAGTTTTCTCATTTCTGAACAATCGTTACCGATTAATGATCCCGCTTTTAGTGCACTTTCCCGCATGTCGTGGCATATCATCGGTGGTGGCCGCTTAAGTCTGTTGGCTATTATCATGCTGATTGTCGTTATTATCGGCATCGTACTGGCAACCCGAACTCGCTTTGGCAATAACGTCTATGCGGTTGGCGGTAATGCAACTTCTGCAGAACTGATGGGGATCTCAATTCGTTACACAACGATTGGCATCTATATGTTATCCACCACTATGGCGACCCTAGCCGGTATTATTTTTGCCATCTACACTTCAGCCGGTTATCCCTTGGCTGCCGTGGGCGTAGAACTGGATGCAATTGCTGCTGTCGTTATCGGTGGAACATTGCTTAGCGGCGGGGTTGGCACGGTTTTGGGGTCATTGTTTGGTGTCTTGATTCAAGGACTGATACAAACATACATCAATTTTGATGGCACCCTGAGTTCATGGTGGACCAAAATTATTATTGGCATTTTGCTGTTCAGCTTTATCGGGCTACAACGTCTGCTGTCTGCTTTTTCTGAAAACCAAAAAGCCAGTAAACCAACCTTACTCACTGTCCGTGAAAATAGCCCTATAAGTTGAAAAATCACTGAAGGTCAGACTATGCGTTGCGCATAATTGTTCTATTAGCTATTAGCAAAAGACAAAGATGTTGAACTCGATAACAGGTAAGCGAGAGAGGTTACAACAGGGAAATAGACGCAGAAACAAGAAATGGGATATTCAGAAGGCCCAAAAATGATGAGGCACCGCAAGAGCAGTGCCACATCAGAGGGTTCATCATCAAGAAATAATTATTTCTTGTAATGAGTTGCCAGGTTGTCCAGACGTGCGTTAGCGCGAGCAGCTTCTGCTTTAGCGTCAGCAACGTCAGCAGCCAGTTTGCTCTGACCGTCTTTGATTGAACCAACTTCAGTAGCCAGCTGGTCAACTTTACCAGTCAGGGTCTGAACGTCAGATTCGATTTTAGAAGTGTTTGCACAACCAACCAGCAGGGTTGAGCTCAGAGCGATGGTGCCCAGCAGTACTTGATACTTGTTCATGATAACTCCTTTGACTTTATTAGGATGGCTTCAAGCCCAGATAGTATGGCACATAAAATGACCATACGAATCTCAGATCTGTAAATTTTTTGCATTTTGCAAAGGAATTTATGACCTTTGATTCTTGGCGCTATCTTCTCCGATTTAATACCAACAGACAATCCACATATTGCATTAAAACATCAAAAAAATTGAAAATTTCCCTATTAAAAAGCATCAAATAGGCGTATGACCCAACAAATCTGCACACTTTTTAGCCAGATCCGCGCGAGTATAGGGTTTAGTGAGTAATGGCCAACTTAACTGGGCCGCTTGTTCACTGAAATCATGTCCACTGACCAGTAACAGTTTCAGCGCCGGTTTAATCTGCTCGGCCTGTTGTACCACCTCAATACCACTCGCCTGCCCCGGCAAGACAATATCGCTGATCAACAATCGGACATCATCAATCTCTCTGACCCAGGCTAGGGCCTGTTCGCCTTGATCAGTATCCATAGTCAGACAACCCAGGCTATGCAAATATTCGCATAGGGTTTGCCGTACATCGCCTTGATCTTCCAACACCACCACCAACGGCAGATCTGTTCCCGACCATACCGGCGTTACCTCTGCATTGCCAAGGCGGGTCGGTGTTTCTGATTCTGCACAAGGTAATTGTAGCCGCATACAGCTACCACGATTCGGTTCACTATCGATCTGCACCCGCCCACCCGATTGGCGCACAAACCCGTACACCATAGATAACCCCAGCCCACTGCCTTTACCGGCCGCTTTGGTAGTAAAAAATGGTTCAAACACGCGCCGCAAGACTTCCGCCGTCATACCACAGCCTTGGTCGATCACTTCGATGGTGACCATATCCTGTATCCGACCACTGGTACGTTCAACGCGCTGGTTAAACAGACGAATACGAATGGTGCCACTACGCCCCTCCATCGCATCACGGGCATTTACCACCAGATTGAGCAAACTGTTTTCCAACTGGTTGGCATCCATCCAGGCCGCCCGTAGATCCGGCTGAATATCCAGCTCCAGCCGCAGGGTCGCTGGCAGCGAATGCTCCATCAATTCACGCAGGTTAGTGACCAGCTCGGCCAAATCGATGGCACGCGGGCGCAGCGCTTGTTTGCGCGAGAAAGCCAGCAGACGCTGCGTCAGTTGCGCCCCTCGTTCGGCCGCTTTATAAGCGCGTTCAATCCGCTGGCGGGTGCGTTCTTCCAACTCATCAGTTTGCAGTAATTCCAGATTACCGAGAATGACAGCCAGCAGGTTATTAAAGTCATGCGCAATACCGCCGGTCAGATGCCCCACCGCTTTCATTTTCTGGCTGTGGATCAGCTCGGCTTCCAGCACTTTCCGGTCGGTCCGGTCTAATACCATGCTGGCGATACTTTTGTTGGTCAGCCGGTTCAGGCGCAGCTCAACGTAACGTTCACCGGCCAGCTGCAATTCCAGCGTCAGGACGCTGTCATCATCGCGCCACAGATGATCGGGCGATAATGGCTTGCCATCACTGCGTTGCGCGCCGTGTTCTTGCAGACGTTGTAATAATTCACGGAAATGACAGCCGTGGACGATCTGCTCCATCTGCAGCAAAGAGGCATATTGCGGGTTACACACTACCAACGCCCCTTCGGCATCAAACAAGGCGAAACCATCCCGGATGGAAAGAAAGGTGGTTTCCAGCTGAATGCTTTTTTCTTTAAACAGCTTGGTCACCCGCGCCAGTGAGGCGGCATTATTGGCAAATACGTTAAACGCCCGTGCCAAATCACCCAGTTCATCTTGCCGATGCAGTGCCGGTACCCGCACCGTGCGTTCCCCTTTGGTCAGCCGCGTCATCGCATCGGCGATGGCGGAAACCAGCACACCCAGATTGTCGTAGATGTAATTGCCAGCCAGGGCGGTAATGACCACCGCCAATAAACCAAAGATTTCGATAGTGAAGGTACTGGTTTGTAATTCACTGTGCGTGCGCTCGGCGCGGGTGCTGGCGGAGTTCACCACCAGTTGCACATACTGATTGATGTCTTCATCCAGCAGGTTGACCAGTGCCTTGATGCGGAAGGTATGATAGGCAATGGCCAGATCACTGTTTTGCAGTTTCTGATTCAGCTCATCGACCGGCTGCAAGGTATGACACAGTTCGCGCAAGGTACTGCGGCGTTCCGGATCCGCCTGCGCAATGCCCTGTTGCCAGCGCTGACGTAATAAAGACAGCTGCTTGAGCACGTCTGGTGAAGCCGGAATCGTCAGCGTCATCTCCAGCATATTGGCAAACAAGCTTTGCTCTAATACGGTCGGCCAACCAACGGCATTTTCTTTCGCCAATAATTCCAGTTGCGATTGCGCCTGATAAATCACGCCGAGTAGATCGTGGCGTTCCAGATGGCGGGTGCGGGTCAGATCGAGCAGACGGCGCACACTTTCTTGTAATTCATCACTGCGTTTATGAATACGGTTGATCAGTTGCGGTTGTTGCTGTGCCAGCGGAGCGGCAGCCATTTTGGTTAATGAATCGCGTAACCCTTGCAGTGAGTTCTTCAATAAATCCGATTCACTTTGATATTCCATCGCGCCGATGACCTGCGTCAGACTCACTGCCACAGTCGCCACTTTCGCGGTTTTAACACCCACCTCCATGCCGCTGTTCATTTCTGACAGCGTACTTTCCTGCATATCTGTGAGCAACCTCCCAGCATTGTTAAAACCAAAAACGGCAATGATGCCAATGGCGAGGGTTAACGACACCACCAGTAAGTTAAAGGACAACAGACGGCCGCGAACACCAGAAAACAATGGCTTACGATGAAAAGAGGGTGACGACATGGCAATTTCTCATAACCAATTAGAGGTGTCAGAGTAGCTGCTTGGCCAGATGAACAAAAGCGCCATTAACATTATGACAATTGTTAATCACACAAAACATACGCCATTTACACACCGGTGTTTTACTGCTGCCATGAAACTTCACCACGAGGCAGATGATGAGCGACAAACAACCCATTTTGGAGATGCGAAACATCGCCAAACGCTTCGGCCAGTTCTACGCCCTGAAAGATGTCAGCCTGACGGTCTATCCCGGCGAAGTGCATTCCCTGATGGGGGAAAATGGTGCCGGTAAAAGTACACTGATGAAAATTCTGGCGGGTGCTTACACCGCAACCGCTGGCGAAATTGCTATCGACGGCCAGCCTTACACCATCAATGGTCCGAAAGACGCGTTGAATGCCGGGATCACCCTGATTTATCAGGAGATCAATCTGGCGCCTAACCTGACTGTTGCGGAAAACATTTTCCTCGGTTCAGAAATCACCCGTAACGGAATAGTGAACCGCCAGAAGATGGAAGAAGAAACCGAGTTGGTACTGGCCCGTCTGGCGGCGCGTTTTAAAGCTTCCGCCAAAGTATCCAGCCTGAGTATTGCCGAACAACAGCAGGTGGAAATTGCCCGCGCCCTGCACCGTAACAGTCGGGTGCTGGTCATGGACGAACCGACTGCCGCACTATCTTCCCGCGAAACCGATATGTTATTTGCGCTGATCAAAAAACTGCGCAGTGAAGGATTGGCAATCATCTATATCAGCCACCGGATGGCTGAAATCTATGAATTATCTGATCGCGTCAGCGTATTACGTGATGGTCAATATATCGGCAGCCTGATGCGCAGCGAACTCTCCGCCAGCGAACTGGTGCGCATGATGGTCGGTCGGCCACTGAACGATCTGTTCAACAAAGACCGTGCTATTCCGAAAGGCGACATGGTACTGGAATGTAATGACCTGACCGATGATGACAAAGTGCTGTCTGGCACCTTGAATGTGCGGGCGGGTGAAATTGTTGGCCTGTCAGGTCTGGTTGGTGCTGGTCGCTCGGAGTTAGCACAGCTGATTTTTGGTGCCCGTAAAATTGCCTCCGGCAATATCAAGCTGAAAGGCAAACCACTGGAAATCACCAATCCGCGTGATGCCATCGACTGTGGTATCGGTTTTTTAACCGAAAACCGCAAAGAACAGGGTCTGTTTCTGGAGATGACGGTACACGACAACATCGTGATGGCCACCATTGAGCGAGACAGCAAATTCGGTGTACTGAACGAACAAAAAAACCGGGCACTGAGTGATACCGCCATCAAGACACTGAACATTCGCGTGCCACACAGCCAAGTCGCCGTGGGCGGTCTTTCCGGTGGCAACCAGCAGAAATGTCTGATTTCCCGCTGGGTCGCCATCCATCCAAAACTACTGATTCTGGATGAGCCAACCCGTGGTGTCGACGTAGGTGCGAAAAGTGAAATTTATCGAATGATGACAGACATGGCACGTAAAGGTGTTGCCATTCTGATGATTTCCAGTGAGTTACCAGAAATTGTAGGTATGAGCGACCGCGTTTTCGTTATGCGTGCCGGCAGTATTGTCGGTGAGTTAGACGGCGAAGCGATCACCCAAGAAAACATCATGGAGCTGGCCACCGGGGCGACCCACCACATGGCTGGCGCGGAAGTGGCATGAGAGAGAATCAGGAATGAGTAACGCTATGAGCACACCCAATACCAACGCGGCTACCAGCCCGGAAAAGAAATTCACGCTACATAAAGTGATCCAGTCGGTCGGGATCTTACCGGTTCTGATCCTGATTTTTATTGGCTTCAGCTTGATGACGCCAAACTTTGCGACTGAATCGAACATCATGAACATCGTGCGTCAGTCGTCGATCAATACGGTGCTGGCAGCGGGGATGACGTTCGTCATCATCACCGGCGGTATTGACCTGTCGGTCGGTTCGATTCTCGGGGCCACTGCGGTAATGGCGATGGTGACATCACTGAGCCCGGAGCTCGGATTACTGTCGATTCCGGTTGCACTGATGGGCGGTTTACTGATGGGTACACTGAATGGTGTGATGGTGGCTTATATTGGTCTGCCACCGTTTATTGCCACACTCGGTACCTATACGGCTTTGAGGGGCGCGGCCTATCTGCTGGCTGATGGTACCACCGTCATTAACAATAACATCAGCTTTGAATGGATCGGGAACTCCTATCTTGGCCCTATCCCATGGTTAGTGGTGATCGGTTTTGTGGTCATCGCTATCTGCTGGTTCATTCTGCGCAAAACCACACTGGGTATGCATGTGTACGCCGTAGGTGGTAATGCTAACGCCGCACGACTGACCGGTATCAAGGTTGGCATGGTACTGACCTTCGTCTACGCCCTGAGCGGTTTAATGGCTGGCTTAGGTGGCATCATGAGTGCCTCTCGTCTTTACAGTGCCAACGGCAACTTAGGTGTTGGCTACGAATTGGATGCTATCGCAGCGGTAGTGCTCGGTGGTACCAGTCTGTCTGGTGGTATTGGTAGTATCACCGGCACGTTAATCGGCGCATTGATTATCGCCGCCATGAATAACGGGATGACGCTGATGGGTGTCTCTTACTTCTGGCAGCTGGTGATCAAAGGCTGTGTGATCATCATTGCAGTTCTGATTGATAAATATCGTACCCGGAAACATGCGGGCGCTTAATACACACATGGGCGTCTAACGGCGCCCAACAACGCAACACCCCCTAACAATAACGGCGGAGTACAACAACTATGCGTTTGAACAAACTGATGTCCACCCTGATCGCAGCAGCAGTCATTACCACCGCACCGCTGGCTCAGGCCAAAGACCTGAAATCTATCGGTGTTACCGTTGGCGACCTGGCGAACCCATTCTTCGTACAGATCACCAAGGGTGCGGAAATGAAAGCCCGCCAACTGGCAGGTAAAGACGTCAAAGTAACACTGGTCTCCAGTGGTTATGACTTAGGTCAACAAGTGACTCAGATCGATAACTTCATCGCTGCTGGCGTGGATATGATCGTACTGAACGCGGCTGACTCAAAAGGTATCGCCCCTGCAGTAAAACGTGCCCAGAAAGCCGGCATCGTGGTGGTAGCGGTTGACGTAGCAGCAGAAGGTGCTGATGCCACTGTGACTTCAAACAATACCCAAGCGGGTGAACTGGGTTGCCAATACATTGCTGACAAACTGCAAGGTCGCGGTGACGTGGTGATCATCAACGGCCCACCAGTATCTGCGGTAACCAACCGTGTTGATGGCTGTATGAACACCTTCAAAAAATACAAAGACATCAAAGTACTGTCTTCTAACCAGAACGGTAAAGGTAGCCGTGAAGGTGGCTTAGAAGTCATGACTTCTCTGCTGGCCGCTTATCCAAAAATTGATGCGGTATTCGCTATCAATGACCCTACCGGTATCGGTGCGGATCTGGCAGCCAAACAGGCGCAACGTAAAGAATTCTTCATCGTCGGTGTAGACGGCTCACCTGATGCAGAAGTAGCGCTGAAACGTACCGACAACCTGTTCGTTTCTACTCCAGCACAAGACCCACAAGTCATGGCGTCTAAAGCAGTAGAAATTGGTTATGACATTCTGCAAGGCAAACCAGCACCAAAAGAACCAGTGCTGATCCCAGTAACCCTGATCGACCGCAACAACGTGAAGGATTACAAAGGCTGGACAGTTAAATAGTTCATCCCGTATGACACGCCGCCGCAAGGCGGCGTTTTTGCCACTGTGGTCAGCGCTCAATTTAACCTTGAACGCTAACCAGACTGGCAACGTTCCGGGAGCCGATTTATGTACCTGGGTATTGATTTAGGTACTTCCAGCCTGAAAGTCATTTTGCTGGATACCGACGAACACATCATCGACAGTGTGAGCATGCCACTGACGGTTCAGCACCTGCAGCCCGATTTCAGCGAGCAAAATCCGCACGACTGGTGGCAGGCGCTGCAACAGGCCATGCAACAACTCAAAACCCGCCAACCCGCCGCACTGCGTCAGATAAAAGGTATTGGTTTCAGTGGCCAGATGCACGGTGCCACCCTGTTAGATGATAAAGGCCAGATCCTGCGCCCCTGCATTTTATGGAATGATGGCCGCAGCACTGCCGAGTGTCGCTGGCTGGAGCAGCGCGCTGATTTCATCGGCATCACCGGTAACCGCGTGATGGCTGGTTTTACCGCGCCCAAACTGCTGTGGGTACAACGTCACGAGCCGGATATTTTTGCCCGTATCGCGCATGTGCTGCTACCCAAAGATTATCTGCGTTATCGCATGAGCGGCGACTTTGCCAGTGATATGGCCGACAGCGCCGGCACTTTATGGCTGGATACCGCGCGCCGCCAGTGGAGTGAAGAGCTGCTGGTAGCTTGTAATCTCACCGTCAATCAGATGCCGGAATTGTATGAAGGTAATCAGGTGACCGGCACGTTATACGATGTCTTAGCCGATGACTGGGGCTTACCACGCAACACACCGCTGATTGCCGGTGCCGGGGATAACGCCGCCAGCGCGATTGGCCTTGGTGTTGTTAAGGCAGGTGATGGTTTTGTCTCGCTCGGCACCTCCGGCGTTATTTTTTCCGCTTCTGATCAGTATTACGCCAACCCGCAGCAAGCGGTGCACAGCTTCTGTCATGCCCTGCCCGAGCGCTGGCATCAGATGGCGGTAACACTCAGCGCCGCCGCATCCTTAAGCTGGTTTTCCCGACTAACCGCTACACCGGAAGCACAACTGGCACAGGAAGCCGAACAACATGAGGCAGGCGAGGTATTATTCGCCCCGTTCCTGAATGGTGAACGCACGCCATGGAATAATCCACGGCTGCGCGGGGCTTTCTTTGGTCTCGCCGATTCGCATCAACGTGGTCATTTAGCTCGTGCAGTCATGGAAGGTGTTGCCTTTTCGCTGGCCGATGGTTATCAGGCGCTGCAACAAGCCGGTTGCGCGCCGCATCAGATGATTGCCACTGGCGGCGGTGCGCGTAGCCAGTTCTGGCTGCAGATGATTGCCGATCTCACACAATGTCGCATCATTGTGCCAACGTATGCCGATGTTGGTGCCGCCTTTGGGGCCGCCCGGCTGGCCCGCTTGGCCATCGAACCGGAAGCTTTATCACATCTGACTTCGCATGTCGTACCTGCGACCGCCATCATCCGACCACAATCACAACCCGAACTGCAGACGCGCTATCAGCATTACCAGCAGCTGACGCGCTGGTTGTGCCAACAGGAGGGGTAAATGCGTCGTTCACAGCTCAATGAAATCTTAGCCGACAGCCAGGCTCTGTTTGCCAAACACCAGATCGCGCTGCCGCCATTCGCGCACTTCACGCCCAACGAGTGGGCCAAACACGATCTTAACCGTTTTCAGGAAGTGTTCGACCTGCAACTCGGCTGGGATGTCACCGACATGGGCAGTAATGATTTTGCCGCGACCGGTCTGACGCTGTTTACCCTGCGTAACGGCTCCGTCGGCGGAAAACCCTACCCGAAACCGTATGCCGAAAAAATCATGATCAGCCGCGAAGGCCAGGTCACACCTTGCCATTTTCACTGGTACAAGATGGAAGACATCATTCATCGCGGCGGCGGCAACATGATCATTGAGCTGTATAACCGCACTGCCGATGAACAGCGTGACGATACCGATGTCGAAGTGGTGCTCGACGGCGAACGCCAGCGGCATAAAGCCGGCAGTCGTCTGCGCTTAACTGCGGGGCAAAGCATTACGTTAACACAGGGTCTGTATCACTCGTTCTGGGCTGAGCCCGGTTTTGGCCCGGTGATCTTGGGGGAAGTTTCTATGGTGAATGACGATCGGTGTGATAACCGGTTCCTGCAGCCACAATCCCGTTTCAGTGAAATTGAAGAAGACGAATCACCGTTACACCTGTTGTGTAACGAATATGCCCGTTTCCTACCGTTACAGGAGCCATCGTTATGTCGCTGATTTCTCTCGCTCAGGGTTTATCACATGCCCGTGAGCATGGTTATGCTTTAGGTGCGTTTAATGTGCTGGATACCCATTTCCTGCGCGCGCTGTTTGCCGCCGCCGAAGCACAACGCTCGCCGTTCATCATCAATATCGCCGAAGTGCATTTTAAATATGTGTCGCTGGATGCCATCTGTGCCGCCATCAAAGCGGAAGCCGCCTTACACAATATTCCGGTGGTGCTGAATCTCGATCATGGCACCAGTTTTGATGCAGTAATGAAAGCCATTCGTCTGGGTTTTACCTCGGTGATGTTTGATGGTTCGGGTTTAAGTTACGAAGA
The DNA here is from genome assembly GCA_028683735.1 of Tolumonas sp. Classification (GTDB taxonomy): domain Bacteria; phylum Pseudomonadota; class Gammaproteobacteria; order Enterobacterales; family Aeromonadaceae; genus Tolumonas. Next base: position 24,824 of record JAQUHG010000003.1, read on the forward strand.
AAATATTCGCCAGACTGCCGAAGTGGTGAAGATGTGCCATGCGCTCGGCATTTCGGTGGAAGCGGAACTTGGCGCAGTCGGTGGTGATGAAGGTGGCTCACTGTATGGCTCGTGCGACAGCAGTAAATTTACCGACCCGAGCAAAGCAACAGACTTTGTCACCCGCACCGGCATCGATGCGCTGGCGGTCGCCATTGGTAATGCGCACGGCAAATATCGCGGCGAACCGAAACTCGACTTCCCGCGCCTGCAAGCCATTCAGGAACAAACCGGTCTGCCGTTAGTGCTGCACGGTGGCTCTGGCATCAGTGATGCGGATTTCCGCAAAGCCATTTCGCTGGGTATCCATAAAATCAACTTCTACACCGGCATGTCACAAAATGCACTGGTCGCCGTTGAGCAGGCAATGCAGCATCGCGAAACCGCCTACGATGAACTGGCACACATGCTGATGGGCATTGAAACAGCCATTCAGAAAACGGTGGAAGAGCAGATGCAGATCTTTGGCAGCGCAGGGAAAGCCTGATGAACGCCCCGCGCTGTGGCATCCTCGCCGCTGGCACGTTGCTGGTCGATCATGTGCATCTGATTGATGACTGGCCAGAACAGGGGCGACTGGCCACCATTCTGCATACGGAAAATGCCACGGGTGGCGCAGTACCCAATGTATTGCGCACACTGGCGCGGATGAAAACTGGCCTGCCACTCGCGGCGGCCGGCTTGCTCGGTGATGATCTGGATGGGGAGTTCATTCGCCAGTGCCTCAGCGACGATGATATTGATTGTCGCTGGCTGCAAACCGCACCCCACCCGACCAGCATGACACAAGTAATGAGCAATCAGCGTAACGGGCAACGCACCTTTTTCCACGCCCATGGTAGTAATGCCGCGTTTGACAGCCGCGTGTTGTCGAGGCTGCACAGCCATCACCGCATTTTGCATCTGGCTTATTTGTTATTGCTGCAACAACTGGAAGCCGCCGATGAGAAATACGGTGTTATCGCGGCCCGTTTGTTCCACCAATTACAACAACAAGGCTATCTGACCTCGCTGGATCTGGTTTCTATCGACGACCCGGAGCGCGCCAAACGCGTGGTGTTACCAACACTGCCATATGTCGACTACTTGATCATCAATGAACTGGAAGCCGCGACCTTAACCGGGCAACCACTGCGCATGGTTGACGGCAAACCTGATCTGAACCAAATTCCGCATGCGGCAAAAAGCCTGCTGCAACACGGCGTACAACGCGTGGTAGTGATCCATTGTCCGGAAGGTGCGTGGGCCGCCAGCCGTCACGGCGACAGCCTGTTTACCCCTTCGTATTGGATTGAACCGCAGGAGATTGCCGGCACGGTTGGCGCGGGTGATGCGTTTTGTGCCGGTGTGTTATATGGCCTGCATCAGGCGTGGGATCTGCGCGAGACGCTGCAACTGGGTAATGCCTGTGCGCGGTTTAACCTGCGCAGCACCAACGCCATTGATGGCGCGGCACCGCTGACCGAGTTACAGGCCTTTATTGCGCAACAAGCAAATGCTAACAGAGGTGATCAGGCTTTATGAACGACGGTCACTTCGCGCGACATAACGTAACCGGCACCACGGATGGTGCGGATATATTCCGGCTGTTTCGGGTTGGGTTCGATTTTCCGGCGCAGACGCATGATCAACACATCGATGGTGCGGTCGAACACATCCAGCGCATCGCTGTGCGTCATTTCCAGCAGTTGATCGCGGGTCAGCACTTTACGCGCGTTTTTCAGCAGCACCGTCAGCAACGAATATTCGCCCTGTGTCAGCTCAATGTCGTCGCCGTCGGGAGTATGCAAGCGGCCGGTATGGGTGTTAAGCAACCAGCCGTCGAAACGATAACCGGGGCCGCTGATCGGCACTACGGCACGGCGTTGCGGCGTGTCACCGGCCGGTGTGCGGCGCAACACCGCTTTCGCGCGCGCCACGACAATGCGCGGCACAAAAGGTTTGGCAATGTAGTCATCAGCCCCCATTTCGAGGCCTACGATCATGTCTGATTCGGTGGCTAAACCGGTCAGCATAATGACGGGTAGATCGGGGAATTGCAGACGGATTTGTTGTAACAATAACAGACCGCTCATGTCAGGCAGCATTAGATCCAGCAGTACCAGCGCAATATCCGGTTCCTGCTGTAACGTCTGCAGGGCGGATTGCGCCAGATGACAGGTTCGAACATCGAACACATGTTCGCAGAGGACATCAGTCAGCAATTCGCAGATAGCGACGTCATCGTCCACGACCAGGATCTTGTTTTTCATTATGAGGTCCGTGCTTATTTTTAGAGATAAATCAAATTGTAGTCATTTGTGACGCCGAAACCAGAGAACAAACAATGAACTGTGAGCTGACCAACTTCAGCTACATCAAACAATAAGAGGAAATAAACCGTGCGCATCGGAATTGATTTAGGTGGAACCAAAATTGAAGTTATCGCGCTGGATAACGAGGGTGGCGAGCTGTTCCGGAAACGAGTACCAACGCCTCGCCATGATTACCAGCAAACCCTGAACGCCATCACCGGTCTGGTGCTAGATGCTGAAGCTGCCACCGGCAAAAAAGGTTCGGTGGGTTTGGGCATTCCCGGCACCATCTCGCCATTTACCGGCAAAGTGAAAAACGCCAACTCCACCTGGCTGAACGGCCAGCCGCTGGATAAAGATCTGGAAGCCATGCTCGATCGCCCAGTGCGCATCGCCAATGACGCCAACTGTCTGGCAGTATCGGAAGCGACTGACGGCGCCGGTGCCGGCGGTAAAGTAGTGTTTGCCGTCATCATCGGCACCGGATGTGGTTCTGGCATTGCCATCAATGGCCGCGTGCATGCCGGTGGTAACGGTATTGCCGGTGAGTTCGGTCATAACCCACTACCGTGGATCGACGAGGAAGAGTGGAATTATCAGAAGGTCACGCCTTGTTATTGCGGCAAAAAAGGCTGCATCGAAACCTATGTATCGGGCACCGGTTTTGCCAACAGCTATAAATTCAACACCGGTATCGAACGTAAAGGCGCGGAAATCATGGCACTGGTAGCCGAGGGCGATGCCGCGGCGATCAAAGCGATTGAAGATTACGAACGCCGTCTCGCCAAAGCACTGGCGCACGCGGTTAATCTGATGGACCCGGACGTGATCGTGTTAGGCGGTGGCATGAGCAACGTGGAACGCATCTACGACAACATTCCACGCCTGATGAAGGAATATGCCTTCGGTGGTGAGTGTGAAACACCGGTGCGCAAAGCCCTGCACGGCGACTCCAGCGGTGTGCGTGGTGCAGCCTGGCTGTGGCAGCGCGACGATCTGTGATCGGGTTTTCTCCGTTGTAGCTCAATGGGTGCCTGCAAGGGCACCTTTTTGGGGCTCCCCCGCGAAACTCTCTTTGCTCAAGCATCCTTATTGCTCGACAGCAATGTTGTTTACCTGTTCAGCACCATATCCGATTCAGTTTCAATACGATTCCGGCCTGCTATTTTGGCAGCATACAGGGCTTTATCCGCAGTAATAAGCAGTGATTCGGCTTTCAAACTAAAATGCGGAAAACAAGTCGCGACTCCCTGACTGATCGTCACATATGGCGAGGCACTATTTCCAGCATGTCGAATATCAAGCGTCTGTATCGCGTTCTGAAATTTGTCTGCGATTTGTCGTGCGCCGTTCTGATCCGTGCCGGGTAACAAGCAACAAAACTCCTCTCCGCCATAACGCCCTACAATATCAGTGTGACGATGTAATTCTCCCTTCAGCGCTGTCGCAACACGACGCAAGCAATCATCCCCGGCCAGATGCCCATACAAATCATTGAATTGCTTGAAGTGATCGAGGTCTATCATGATACAGGAAAGCGGTATGCCCTCCCGTAAAGCAAAGTCCCAACAACGATTTAATGACATATCCAGCTGCCGCCGGTTTGCTATACCGGTTAGCCCGTCACAGTACGACTGATACTCCAGTTTCTTGCGCAAACAGGATAATTCTGCATGCGTTTTGATACGGGCCCGCACAATCACCGGGCTGAACGGTTTGACAATATAATCGACCGCGCCTGCCTGAAATCCGATGACTTCATCCTGTTCCTGTGCGCGGCTGGTGATAAAAATAATAGGGATAGGGTTGGTCAGTGGATCTTGTTTCAAGGCACGGCAAACTTCGAATCCATCCATATCCGGCATCATAATATCCAGTAAAACCAGATCTGGCGGGTCATTCGATTGCACGATCGCCACGGCTTTTTCGCCGCTGGTTGTCGTGCGCAAATGGTAGTCATCGCAAAGCAATTCGACCAATATCCGGATATTTGCGGGTTCATCATCCACAATCAGAATGGTTTGCCTTGCTGTTCTTTCTTCCATTGAACCTGCCATCAAGCTACCTGAATGTCGAGCAGCCGGGCTAACCGGTACGCTGCGGCCAATGCAGTTTCAAAATCGAAGTTATGGAGTGCATCCTGCAACTGCTGCAGCTCCTCAGTCTGGTAACTTTCCGGAAGGTGTTGCCTCAGGCTCTGCAACTCAATCTCTGCCAATGGGTCGTTATAACGAATTTGCGCAATGAGCCGCTCCATTAACTGAGTTAAACTCATATTTTCTTCATTCGCCAACACGACGACTTCGGCAGCGCCATCCAGTGTATTCAGTATAGCGGCTCCCACCTGTATTTCTGATAAGGCGGTATCGAAGTCCATCAGCTGATTCTCAGAAGGCTGTTGCCGTAGTCTAAGCTCATCGTCCAGTTGCTGACAGATAGCGAACAACCGCTCAGCAGCCAGATTGCCAAGCACACCCTTCATCGAATGAATGACTGCTTCTGCCTGTGGGTAATCCTGTGCGGCCAGTAATGCGCGTAACTGTGCCGATACCGACTCATAACGTTGCACAAAATCCAGTATCAGTTGTTTATACAATACCTGGTTCTGGTTCAGTCGACTGAGACCCGCAGGAAGATTGAAGCCTGATAATGTGTCAGGCAAGAGCGTCACATGCAGTTGCTTACCCCGACGCTCAGAAAAAGCAGGCGGACTGTATTCTGCCGGTTTGATCCAGGTGGACAACATAGTATATAGCTGTGTTGGCTCAATCGGTTTACTCAGATAATCATTCATTCCAACCGACAGACACTCTTCCCGCACCCCTTTCATTGCATGAGCTGTCATCGCAATAATTGGTAGCTCACTAAAACGCTGGTCGGCCCGGATCTGCCGCGAGGCTTCATAACCGCCCATCAGCGGCATTTGTACATCCATCAGCACCAGCTCATAGGTTTTACTTCTCACCGCAGCAATGGCTTCAACGCCATTATTGGCAATATCGACCTGAAAACCGGCATCCACCAGCAGTTCAATAACCACCTGCTGGTTCAGCGGATTGTCTTCCACCACCAGCACCCGCGCACCTCGGATCGGTTGCAACGATTGCAATTGTGGCAACGCCGGTGTGGAGGAAGAAGCGTGACTTTTGAGCTGGCGACCAAAATTCTGCATGATAGTATCGAGCAATACCGAGGCGCTGATCGGCTTGGTCAACAGCGTATTAATGCCAGCATCTTCCGCCTGTTTCATCACCTCATCACGGGCGAAAGCCGATACCATGATGGTCACCGGAATTTGCTCAAGCTCCCGCATCCGGCGGATCTGACGGACAGTCTCAATGCCATCCAGCCCCGGCATTTTCCAGTCAATCAGCATCAAATCATACGGTGCTACCGTGGCGGTGGCTTTCAATGCCGCGATAGCCGCTTCACCAGAATCCACTGTATCGGCTTCAAAATTAAAATGATGCAGCTGCTCAGCTAACACATCCCGCGCCAGCGCATTATCATCCACCACCAGCACTTTCAGTCCGTTCAATGCGGATACCACCGGACCAGCTTTAACCGATAATGGCTGTTCCACACATGTAAACCGTGCCGTAAAACTGAATTTCGAACCTTGACCGGGCTGACTCTGTACCGTGATATTTCCCTGCATCAGGCTGACCAGAAAACGGGTGATCGAAAGCCCGAGTCCTGTGCCACCAAACTGCCGGGTAACTGAGGTATCTGCCTGATTGAACGCTTCAAATAAGGCCGGTATTTTGGCTTCGTCAATACCGATGCCGGTATCTTCCACGTCAAAGCGCAGCATGCAGTGCTCTGCCTGTCGCTCCTGTAAGACAACCGCGATCCGTACATGCCCCTCACGGGTAAATTTCACTGCATTGCCTGCCAGATTCATCAAGGCCTGCCCTAAACGGAACGGATCGCCGACCAGATTCTGCGGTACGTCTGGAGCAATCGAAACAACCAGCTCCAGATTTTTCTCCGATGCAGCGATCGCCATCTGTGAGGCAATATCAGCAATGACATGTTCCAGATTGAATTCCACTTGCTCCATCGATAACTTTCCAGCTTCGATTTTTGAAAAGTCGAGAATATCGTTGATGATGCGCAGTAATGATTGAGCGGAATGTTCGATTTTCCCCAAATAATCCCGCTGTTTATGGGTGAGATCTGTTTTCAGGCAAAGGCCGGAGAAACCAATAATGGCATTCATCGGTGTTCGAATTTCATGACTCATATTGGCCAGAAATTCACTCTTCTGCTGTACCGCCGTTTCCGCTAACCGATGCGCATGCCGTAAAGCTTCATTCTGATCGACGATTTGCTTCAGACTGAGACTGCGATTATGGTCAAAGGTCATCGCGATAAAGAAAATAATCAGTACAAGCCCGATGACACAGATTGTATTGAAAAAATGAAGGTAATCGAGATCGTAGTCTTGCGGATATTCATAGCCATAAAAGCTGGCAATGCCCATCACCAGTGCGACACCACAGCAGGTCAGACACCAAAATAGAGTGCTACGGCCATAACCTAACAGCAGAATGCCCGTGATCGGGATCAGCGAAAACCAGGGGAATACCATCGAATGGATACCACCGGAAAAATATGTGCTTCCGACTATTGCCAACCAAAAGCTGGTGCTCAGATAGAATTGGCAACACAACGCATAGTGCTGGTACCGCCGGAAGAAAAATAACAAGGCGATATGCGCCACAAAACAGCCGGCTTCCAGCCAAACTCCAACGACAAAACCAATGACCCAGGAAACCAGCATGTACTGTAGAGAAAAAAAGATAGTGATCAGACTGATATACACCAGAAGACGATATTGTGTCTGAGTGTGCTGACCTTCATAAGGCGCTGACGGAGTTAATGCATCAACCAAACATTCTGTCTGTCCGAGGAAACGCCGGAGAGTCGGGCTCATAACCTCTTGTTCTCGTTAGTAAACCAGACAGTAAAGATAGTGCTTAAGTGCAGGCAATAACAACGGCAAAATATAATTGTCTGCACTGGATCTAAGATTGAAGCAATTTACACTCCATAACCCATCAGTTTCAGCAGTTTTTGCGCCTGCTCAACGGCATCCTGCCGATGCAGAATGCCCAGTTTCTGATACAGATTACGGATATGCGTTTTGATGGTGGTCGCCGCGACATCCAGCTCCACCGAGATCTGCTCATTGCTGTAACCGGAGTAAATCAGCCCCAGCACCTGCCACTCACGCTGTGTCAGCGGGCTGGTACGGATCAGCTCCGGCACATTCGGGTGATTCAGCAATTTTTCGACAAACCCCTCATCGAAATGGGCAAATTTGTGACGATGATGCTGATTGATATCTTTCAGCAGCCGCTGTGCTTTGTGCTGCTCCATCTCCGACAAGGTATTCAGCTGCAACAACTGGCGCAGCAGTTGCGCGACGATCTCACCTTCGATGACGAAATGGCTGACAAAACCAGTACGATTCGACAGCGTTAACGCTTCCATCAACGCCCGCTGCGCTTCACTGCGTTCGTTGCGTTGCCAATGCAGCACGGTAGACAACAGCAGGTTACGATTCAGATCGCTGTAGAGGTTCAGCCGGTTCGCTTCCGCATTCAGGTGTGTGAGAATTTCATCGGCTTGCGCATACTCCTCCAGCAGCAGATGTGCACGGGCAATATTGCGCCACTGCCCTTGCAGGAAATGGTTACAGGCGGCGTCCGGGCGTTCGGCCTGTGCCAGCCAGTTGCGTACCGACTGTTTATCGCCGGTCATTTGCCAATACAGTAGGCGCGGAATATCGGCATTGTTGATCCAGTCACTGTGGTAATCGGCGTTATGCAGCAACACCTCGCAGCGTTGCAGATGCTGGCTGGCATTGTCTATATCCCCGCGCGCCAGCGACACTTTCGCCAGCATCGCAACACACTGCAGCTGCTGTTTTTGCTCATAACCGGTCAGCACCTGCAAGCCTTGCCGGGCACAGCTTTCCGCCTCATCCAGCCGGTACCACGACCACAACACCTGCGCCCGCACCCGCAGCAAAAATTCATGCAGCGGTAGCTGTTCCAGATGTTGCGCCTGCACCAGCTCCAGCGCTTTATCCTGCACCTCATAGGCCGCTTGTAGGAAACCTTGCGCGATCAGAATCTCGCTCTGCTGCAACAAGGCCCACAATGCGTAATGATAGGTGCCGTGCCGACGTGCCATTTGCTCAGTGCGTTGCATCATCGGTAACGCGCTGCTCAGCTGCCCCAGATAGTGGTGCACTTCGCCGATCACCGAGGTGGCAACGATACGGCCATAAAAATTGGTTTGCGGTAGTTGGGTCAGCGCTTCACGCGCCAGATGGATCGCCTCTTCCGGGCGATTGGCATTCAACGCCACCTGCGCGCGCAGCGCATTAAATTCGCCTTGTAATGCATCATTCAACCGCACCTGATGCTCCGCCATCGCCTGTTTGGCGCGCTCTAACAACGCATCGACCTGCGTATAGCGGTGCTGACTTTGCGCCAGCCAAGCCTGTAACAACACCAGATTCGGGCTTTGAATGAGCTCAGTGTACGGCAGCGCCTCAAGACAGCTCGACAGCAACGCCAACTCGCCGTGATGGAATAACGACCAGCCGTATTGCAGTAAAATCTCGCGCAGCAACAGTGCATCGTTGGCCGCCAGTGCGTGATGGATCGCTTCCGATGGAATGTTCATCGCCTGCCAGCCCGCCGCCGCACGACGGTGTAATTCCGATAACTCAGCCGCCAGTTCCTGCTGACAACAGTGCTGCAGGAACGCAGCAAATAATGGGTGGAAACGGAACCAGATGGTATCGCCATCCATGTCCATACGTTGTAAAAACAGACCGCGACGCTCGAGATCACTCAGTTGTGCCAGCCCGTCTTGGCGACCGGTCAAACGCGTCACCAGTGCGTCATTCATCGAACGCAACACCGAACAGCGCAATAAAAAATCACGGGTGGGGGCATCAATGCGATCCATCACCTCTTCGGCTAAATATTCCCACAAATAAGTCGTGTTCAGGCCGGATAAACGACGCGCCGATTGGTGTACCGATGAGCGTGATTCTGGCGCCGACAGCGCGATTAATTGCAGTGCCGTTGCCCAGCCTTCCACCTCATCACACAGCGTGGCGCTTTCTTGCTCATCCATCGGTGTCGGCAGTCGGTTGAGGAAAAATTGCTGCGCTTCCTGATGGTTAAAGGCTAACAGCTGATCATCCAGCTCCAGCAGTTGCTCACGCACGCGCAGATTGGCAATGCCTAATGGTGGCAGTGTGCGGGAAATCACCACCAGCGTCAGATTATCGGGCTGGTTGCGCAGGAAAAAGCGCATCGCTTCATGAATTTCTTCGTTATCGATCAGGTGATAATCATCGATGATGAGATAGGTGGGTTCAGTCCAATCGGCCAGTTCGGCAAACACCTGCCCCAGCAATGACGACAGGCGCGCGTATTGGTGTTTCTGACTCAGCGCTTCACTTTTGACGCAATGGCCCAACGTGGCATGTTGTAAGGCGGCCACCAGATAACGGGCAAAACGTTCCGGTTGATTATCACTGTCATCCAGCGAAAACCAGCCCGCATGCGGCAACGTAGCAGCCCACTGGGCGATCAGTGTGGTTTTGCCATAACCTGCCGGGCCATGCAGCAGCACCAAACGATAATCCAGCGCCGTTTGCAAGCGTTGCAATAAACGGTCACGGGTAATGGCATTTTGCAGTCGTACCGGACGACTCAGTTTCGATGGGATCAGCATAAGGTTGTTTCCAGTCACCCGCTGTTTCGCGAACCACAGCAGGTCAATATGTTCAGCAGTGGCACACGGTGCCTGTCAGCTCGTTTTTTTTCAATGGAATCACTCACAAAACAATACTAACCGCTCAGGAAATAACTTTCCTACGCCCTACTCATCCTCCCCATAAAGCATATACACGGGATGAGGTAACTGCTGATTTTTCTGGTCAGGATAGTCATCAATGCCCTTTCTGTTTTCCTGATGACGAAGGATAAAGCAATGATCAGTAAAAAAAGCACAAACAATCCGGCGCCCTTTACTACCGCCGATTTTGAAGCGGCGTTAACGCGCCAATGGCAACACTTCGGTTTGCAGAAAGCGGCCGATATGACGACTTATCAATGGTGGCTGGCCGTGTGTGGCGCCATCAATGAACAACTGCTGGCACAACGCGCAGCTAATAAGCTGACTGCCGCGACCGGCACCGGCCGCCACGTGAACTACCTGTCATTGGAGTTTCTGGTCGGTCGGCTGACCATGAACAACCTGATCAGTCTAGACTGGTTTCCGGTCGTGGAAGCCACGCTGCAGCAATATGGCCACTCGCTGACCGATCTGTTGGAACAGGAAGTCGACCCCGGCTTAGGTAACGGTGGTTTGGGCCGACTGGCTGCCTGTTTTCTGGATGCCATGGCCGCCCTGTCGCAACCAGCGACCGGTTACGGCTTAAGTTATCAATATGGTTTGTTCCGCCAGTCGTTCCTGAACGGCGAGCAACAAGAAGCGCCGGATGACTGGCACAGCGAACATTATCCGTGGATGACACGTCGTCTCGATTTTTCCGTACCAGTCGGGTTTGGTGGTGAAGTGGCACTGGATGCTGAAGGCCGCCAATATTGGAAACCGGCACTGACTGTGCAAGGCGAAGCCCATGATTTACCGATCATCGGTTATCACAATCAGGTGGTGCAAACACTGCGTCTGTGGCACGCCAGCCACCCGACCCCGCTCGATTTGCAAAAATTCAACGACGGCCATTACTTGCACGCCGTGGAAGCCGGTGTCACGGCCAGCAAACTGAGTAAAGTGCTCTACCCGAGTGACAACCATCAGGCAGGTAAAGAGTTGCGCCTGATGCAGCAATATTTCCATTGTGCCTGCTCGATTGCCGATATTCTGCGTCGCCATCTGGCCGCTGGTCGCTCCCTGCTGTCACTGCCCGAGCATGAAGTGATCCAGCTGAATGACACCCATCCGACCATTGCGATTCCTGAGTTGATGCGTGTGTTGCTGGATGAGCATCAGATGTGCTGGGAAGATGCCTGGTCGATCTGCACCCGTCTGTTTGCCTACACCAACCACACCTTGTTGCCGGAAGCGTTGGAATGCTGGCCACAAGATCTGGTCGCGACGTTGTTACCACGCCATTTCTATATTATCGATGAAATCGATCGCCGTTTTATGGCACTGGCCCAGCAGCAATGGCCGGATAATGAACGCGTTTGGCCGAAAATCGCGGTAATTTACGACGGCCAGATCCGCATGGCCAATCTGTGTGTGGTTACCTGTTTTGCCATCAATGGCGTGGCGCAATTGCACTCTGACCTCGTAAAAAGCGATCTGTTCCCCGAATACAACACGCTGTGGCCACAGAAATTCCACAACGTTACCAACGGTATTACACCACGCCGCTGGCTAAAACAGTGCAACCCGGCCCTAGCCTCGCTGCTGGATGAAACATTAAAAGTGGATTGGGCGCGCGATCTCGACACGCTGCGCGATCTGGAACCGTTTGCCAGCAAAGCGAATTTCCGTCACCGTTACCGCGACATTAAATTAGCCAATAAACAACGTCTGGCTGACTATGTGTGGCAGACGCAAGGCATCAAGCTCGACCCGAACGCCATCTTCGATGTGCAGATCAAACGTCTGCATGAATACAAACGCCAGCATCTGAACCTGCTGCAAATCATCGCCCGTTACCAGCAGTTACGCGCCCAGCCAAATATCGATGTGCCGGCCCGTGTATATCTGTTTGCGGCAAAAGCAGCCCCGGGTTATCACCTGGCGAAAAACATCATTCTGGCCATCAACAAGGTGGCAGAACGCATCAATAACGATCCATTTGTGAACGACAAACTGAAAGTGGTATTCCTGCCCGATTACCGCGTCAGTCTGGCGGAGTTATTGATCCCCGCTGCCGACGTGTCGGAACAAATTTCTACTGCCGGTAAAGAAGCCTCAGGCACCGGCAACATGAAATTGGCGATGAACGGCGCGATCACTGTGGGTACGCTGGATGGCGCGAACGTCGAGATCTCGGAACAGGTGGGTACCGATAATCTGTTTATCTTCGGCCACACCGTCGAGCAGGTCAAAGCGCTGCTGGCGGCAGGCTATAACCCGCATGATTATTATCGACAAGATCCGCGCCTGAAAGCGGCACTGGATGAGCTGATGAGCGGTTATTACACCCCAGATGAACCACAAGCGCTGCAACCGTTGTGGCACAGCCTGCTGGAAGGCGGTGATCCGTATCTGGTGCTGGCCGATTTCGATGCCTACTGGTATGCCCAGCAACAAATTGATGCGCTGTATCAACAACCGGAAGAGTGGCTGCGTCGTTGTATTCTGAATACTGCCCGTACCGGCATGTTCAGCGCCGACCGTTCTATCCGTGATTATCAACAACAGATCTGGCAGCCAAAGGCGTAAGGGCAGTTATGGATATTTCGACTATTGAAACGGCCGCTAATGCGGCCGGTATTGCCAGCAGTTACATCAGTGCTTCCGGTCAGCCAGTGCAGATCGCGGCCAGTGCCCGACAAAAAATTCTGGATGCCTTACAAACCAGCCCTACCACCGACGCGTCGTTCTTACCGCCGGTGTGTGTGTTTCGGCAAGGTGAATTACCGCGTATTTTATTACAAAAGGCGGTACCAGATACCTGCCACTGGCGATTACAACCCGAACAAGGTAAACCGCTGCGCGGCACGCTCAGCCACGGTTTTCTGACCTTACCGGAAGAGTTACCACTCGGTTATCACACCTTGTGCCTGTTACAAGGCCGCAAAGTGATTGCCGAAAGCCGAGTTATCATGGCACCAAAGCGTTGTTATGAACCGGACGCGATCCGCCAGGGTAAAAAAATCTGGGGTGCGTGCGTGCAGTTATACACCCTGCGTTCCGATGACAACTGGGGTATTGGTGATTTTGCCGATCTGAAACAGATGCTGACCGAACTAGCCACTTACGGTGCTGATTTCATCGGTCTGAACCCGCTACATGCGCTGTATCCGGCCAGCCCCGATAGTGCCAGCCCGTACAGCCCTTCGTCGCGTCGCTGGCTGAATATTATCTATATTGCCGTGCACAAACTGCCGGATTTCCAGCTCAGCTCTGCCGCACAATTGTGGTGGCAAACACCGCAGATCCAGCAACAGCTGCAAGCACTGCGTGATAACGATCAGGTCGATTATGCGCAAGTGACCGCGCTGAAACTGACCGGGTTAAAGCTGGCCTATCACTATTTTGCCACGCTGCCGGACGACACACCACGCGTCACCGAGTTTGAACAGTTCCGCAAACAACAAGGCGAAAGCCTGCAACAACAAGCCACCTATGATGCATTGCATGTGCACCTGAAACAGCAAGATGCCAATGCCTGGGGCTGGCCGGCGTGGCCGGTGGAATATCAGCAATGGCAAAACCCGGCGATGGAACAGTTCCGGAAAGAACAGGCGGAGGAAATTCGTTTTTACGCCTGGCTGCAATGGCTGGCGCAAGGGCAACTGCAGGAGTGCCAGCAGACCGCGCGTGAACACGGCATGTTAATTGGTTTATACCGCGATCTGGCGGTAGGCGTGACCGAAGGCGGCACCGAGACTTGGTGCGATCGTGAACTGTATTGCCTGAAAGCCGCGGTTGGTGCACCACCGGATATTTTAGGCCCGTTGGGTCAAAACTGGGGGCTGCCACCGATGAGCCCGCAAGTGATGATCGCACGCGGTTATCAGCCGTTTATCGATCTGATCCGCGCCAACATGACGCATTGCGGCGCATTGCGCATCGACCATGTCATGGGGCTGTTGCGTTTGTGGTGGGTGCCGCAAGGTGACACCGCAGTAGATGGCGCGTTTGTCAGTTATCCGGTCGATGATCTGCTGGCGATTTTGTCGCTGGAAAGTCAGCGTCAACAATGCATGGTGATCGGCGAAGATTTGGGCACGGTGCCGGACGAAATCGTCGCCAAGCTGCGCGATAACGGCGTCTATTCCTACAAAGTATTTTATTTTGAGCGGGCGCCGGACAGCGGTTTTTATTCTCCGCGCGACTATCCAGCACAGGCGATGACCACCCTATCCACACACGACATGCCGACCCTGTATGGTTATTGGCAAGCCGATGATTTGACGCTGGGGCAACAGCTCGGGTTATATCCGGATGCCGAGGTACTGGCGGGTTTATATGCCGATCGCGAACATGCAAAACAGCGCATGCTCGATAGTCTGCATAGCTTACACAGTCTGCCGGAAGAGTATGGTCGGCAGGCGCACGGCATGGTGATGAACCCCACCTTAAACCGGGGCATTCACTACCATGTCGCTATGACTAACAGTGCGTTACTGGGCCTGCAACCGGAGGACTGGCTGAACATGCAGGCCCCGGTCAATGTGCCCGGCACCACGCATGAGATTTACCCCAACTGGCGCCGCAAGTTGAGCTGCTCGCTGCACGCGATGTTCCACAACCCCGAGGTAACCTCGCTGCTGACCGAGATTGATCGGCGCCGCCGACAGTTATCCTACTGATCGGATTTTTTGGGACTGCTTGCAGTCCCTTTTTTATCCCGCAGGGCTCGCCAACTCAAGAGCTGCACCGCGCACTAATTGCAGCGATTGCCCGATCGCCGGGATCGCCAAACGAGTGGCCGGTAAATGGGCTTTATGCCATAAATCACGCAGTCGTAACGGCGGCTCTTGCAGCGGTTCATCGGTGAGTTTGAAGGTGCCCCAGTGCATGGCAACAAACAACTCGGCCCCTAAGGCGGCAAATGCCTTCATGGCATCGTCAGGGTCCATGTGTTGATGGCGCATAAACCAGCGCGGCGCATAAGCACCGATCGGTAACATCGCCACATCAATCGGGCCACAACGCCGGCCAATCTCAGTAAAACCCTCAAACCAGGCGGTATCACCGGCGTGATAGGCACGAAAGCCGTCATGTTCTATGACAAAACCACCCCACCAGCTGGTGTTCATATCCAGCAAGCCACGACGGCTCCAATGTTCAGCAGGCACAAAAGTCACTTTGATGCCGAACACGTCGGTTTGTTGCCACCATTCCAATTCCTGCACATGCGGAAAACCATTGCGCAGAAACCACTGTTTCATGCCGTGCGGCACCAGATATAACGGCGTCGAACCCAGTCGTTTCAGAGTTGGCACGTCCATATGGTCACGATGATTATGCGTGATCATCACCACATCAATGTTCTTCGGTAACGCCGACCAGCTTAAACCCGGCGCGACATTGCGCGGCACCACGCCACCCAGTGACGCCGACATCACCGGGTCGATCAGCATATTACAGCCCGCCAGTTGCAGCAGAAATGAGGAGTGGCCAATCCAGGTCAGCAGATCTTGCCCCGATTGCAGAATAGAGCCGTCGTTATGCACCACCGGCACCGGCACACCGGTACGCGGCGAACGTGGTTGCCGTTCCGCATGCCAGCCGGTTTGGCGACGCAGGATATGGCGGATGGGAAAGGCGCGTTGACGACCATCATGATTGGTATAGCGCATAGTCATGTGATTCCTACAGCAAACGGAACAGAGCCAAGCCCCGTACTTAAGGAAAGCGTAGCATAAAAAAATGCCAGTCTGGCGACTGGCATCCGGGAATAAACTCCGTCAAAACAAGGGACGATAAAAAAACCGAATGAAAAAACTACCCTTTAACACCACCAGCGGTTAAACCGCCCACCAGCCAACGTTGCGCCAGCAGGAACACTACTGTGATTGGAATCGCTGACAGCACGGCGGCCGCGGCGAAATCCCCCCACAGATAGTTTTGTGGATACAGATATTGCTGCATGCCCACCGCCAGCGTGTAGCTGCCGACATCACGCAACAATAATGACGCGATCGGTACTTCTGTCACCGCACCGATGAACGACAAAATAAACACCACCGCCAAAATGGGCACCGACAGCGGCAATAACACCAGACGGAAGGCCTGCCACGGGGTGGCACCATCCAGCGCCGCCGCTTCTTCCAGCGAGCCGTCGATGGTTTCGAAATAACCTTTGATGGTCCAGACATGCAGCGCAATGCCGCCCAGATAAGCAAACACCAACCCGCCATGCGTATTCAGCCCCAGAAACGGAATGTATTGCCCGATCCGGTCAAATAACGCATACAACGCCACCAGTGACAGCACTGCCGGGAACATCTGGAAAATCAGCATTCCTTTCAGCAATGAACTCTTGCCACGGAACTTCATGCGGGCAAACGCATACGCACAGGTGGTCGATAACGCCACGATACCGGTCGCCGTAATGGTGGCGACTTTCACCGAGTTCCACAGCCACAACAGCACTGGGAACGGCGGTGGCGTTACTGTGCCGTCCGGATTGGTGATGCTGAAACCCAGTGCCAGTTTCCAGTGTTCCAATGACGGATGTGATGGGATCAACTCACCGGTAGCGAAGTTCCCGCTGCGCAGTGAAATGGCCACCACCATCAGTAACGGGAACATGATCAGCGCAATAAACACCCACAGACTAAGATGAGCAGCCCACAGGCGATAACGCAATGCTTTAGTTTGTACGATAGCCATAACAGCCGCTCCTTATTGTTCCAGACTCAGTTTGCTGGCTTTCAGGTTCAGAATTGCCAATCCACCCACCAGCAGGAAAATCAACGTGGCAATCGCCGCCGCCAGACCGAAGTCTTGTCCACCGCCGCCTTCGAAGGCAATGCGGTAGGTATAACTGACCAACAGATCGGTATTACCGGCTGGGGTGCTGGTGCCGAGCATGTTCGGGCCACCGTTGGTCAGCAACTGGATCAACACGAAGTTATTGAAGTTGAAGGCAAAACAAGCAATCAGCAACGGGGTCAGCGGTTTGATCAGCAACGGTAAGGTGATACGGAAGAAGTTCTGCAGTGGGGTCGCACCATCCAATGCCGACGCTTCATACAAATCATCCGGGATCGCCTTCAGAAGCCCCATACACAGGATCATCATGTACGGATAACCCAGCCAGACGTTCACGATCAGGATCATCGCTTTCGCCAGCAGTGGGTCGGTAAACCAGGTTGGTTTGATGCCGAGCAGCTGTTCCAGCACCAGATTGATCTCACCAAAACTTTGGTTAAACAACCCTTTAAAAATCAGGATTGAGATAAAGCCCGGTACCGCATACGGTAGAATCAACAGCAAACGATAGGTGGCTTTGCCCTGCAGTGGCTGCCACTGCACCAGACAAGCCAGCACCATGCCGATCGCCAGCGTACACAACACGGTTAAGCCAGAGAACAGCACCGTCCAGATGAAGATCTTGATAAACGGCTGCTGAATCCCTTTGTCTTGCAACACACGCAGGAAGTTATCCCAGCCAATGTTCACGGTGTAACCCGGGCTCATCGCCGACCCCGGCACCCACGCGCCTTTGGCGTCCACCGCCTGATAAAAGCCGGTTTTGTCGTTTGGTTGATACAACTGGCTGGTCTGATTATTCAGTAAACCCCGACCATCACTTTGTAACGTATATAACGGGCGAGTGGCCGAGAACTGACGTAATGAACTCATTACCAATTCGCTGCCATCCGGCATGACCGCGGTCAGTTGGCCCAGTGCCTGACGGTTTTTGGTGATCACCCGCAGTGGCGCTTTTTCCGCCTCGGCCAGTGTGGTTTGTGTTTCCATTTTCAGCCGCTGTGGCTGGTTATCCAGCACAAATGGTGCGGATAACAGGATCTGATTGCTGTCTGGGTCTTGCAGCTGTAACTGCCAATGCCCGTCACTACCCAGCAGGGTAAAACTCAAGGTGTTACCACTTTGAAACTGGCGTTGCAGCAGCACGGATTGTGCACGCTCAAAGCTCAGCTGATGCACGGCACTGTAATTGGTAAACGCAATGCCGGTGGTGCAAAACAACGGAAACAACACAAACAGCCCCATGCCCACCAGCCCCGGGTAGACATAGCGCCACGAATAGGCTTTTTTGCTGGCAAACAGATATAACCCTGTGCCAACCAGCAACAGCGTCAGCATGGCAAACAGATATTCGCGCTGCGCGTACATCTGCACAATTAAGTAACCGTTCAGCACGGCCACCAGGCCAAGTAACGAACGGGAAAAGATCGCGCTGCGCCACCACTTCTGATTCTGTGGCAGGCGCGGCGGAGTGGTATGGGCAACCGATAACTGCATGAGGCACTCCGTCTGATTACAACTGAGGGCGGCAACCCGCCCTCTTATTCTGACTACGACGAGCGGGGTATTACTTCGTCATTTGTTTGGCAACTTCGTCCAGTGCGGCTTTCACCGGCTGGCGACCTGTGGTCGCATTGATAATGGCGTTTTTCTCGGCATACCAGAACGCCGTCATCTGCGGGATGTTTGGCATGATTTCACCTTCACGCGCATTCGCCATGGTCGCGGCGATACGAGGGTCAGCTTCCAGTTTCTTCTGATAAGACATCAGCGAAACCGCGCCCAACGGTTTGTCTTTGTTAACCGAGGCCAGACCTTCGTCGGTCAGCAGGTAGTTTTCCAGAAACTCTGCCGCCAGATCTTTATTCGGGCTGGCTGAGTTAATACCGGCGGTCAACACACCGACAAAGGCTTTCGACATTTTGCCTTTGAAGGTTGGCAACTGTGCAACACCATAATGGATACCGCTCTTATCGGAGTTGCTCCATGCCCACGGACCATTGATGGTCATCGCGGTTTCACCTTTATTGAAGGCGGCATCGGCAATCGAGTAATCCACATCTGCTGAGATGTGTTTGTTTTTGATTAAATCGACAATGAATTGCAGGCTGGATTGCGCACCGGCATTGTTCACGCCGACATTTTTCGCATCATACCCTTCTGGTGTGGCTTTGAAGGCATAACCACCCGCTGCTGCCAGCAATGGCCAAGAGAAGTATGGCTCTTGCAGGTTCCACATGATGGCACTCTTACCTTTGGCGCGTAACTCTTTATCTAAAGCCGGAATTTCTTCCCAGCTCTTCGGCGGAGTCTTGATCAAGTCTTTGTTATAAATCAGCGATAACGCTTCGACTGCCACCGGATAACCGATCAACTTGCCGTTAAAACGCACTGCATCCCAAGTGAACGGGAACATTTTGTCTTTCAATGCTTTTGATGGATGCACTTCGGTCAGTAAACCGGATTGCGCGTAACCACCGAAACGGTCGTGAGCCCAGAACACGATATCCGGGCCATCACCAGTGGCAGCCACTTGCGGATATTTCTCTTCCATTTTATCCGGATGTTCCACCAGCACCTGTACGCCGGTGTCTTTTTCAAATTTTTTGCCGACTTCCGCCAGACCGTTATAACCTTTATCACCATTGATCCAGATAACCAGTTTCCCTTCCTGCAATTTGGCCATCGCCGGTGCAGAAATTACGAGAGCTGCTAATGCGGTCAGCGCCAGATTTTTTATCTTTTTCATTGTCACATCCTTCTTGAATGGCATAACGAAGCTGTTAGATAGTCCGGAGAAAAGGGGGATAACTGAGACAACACAGAAACTGCATCGACCTTCTTTTCCGGCAACGGTACACAGTCTGCAGTGGCGTAGCGATACTGGCATCCTCCTCCCTTCTACGCCCCTCCCCCTGATTTGTGTGAGCCAGTCAGCACAACCATAGGTTTTGTGCGCTGGCGCAACAAAATCACCTGCTCAGTTTGCGGTAAACCTCACACATTTTCTGCTAATTCAAGGTTTAACCCGCCACTCCACCAATCCGCCGACTAACCTCCTCCACCCGCCTCATCCCCCTCGAAAAACTTTTTTTTGGATGATTTACGCCTCGCTAACCCCGCGCACTATGAGCACCAGTCAGTAATCCGGTAGCAACACAAAATCCGGGACATTCGGTGGTAAGGAGTAATTCATGGCGGGCGTGACACTACATAACGTAAGCAAAACCTACGGGGATGTGGCGATTTCCAAAGACATCAATCTGGAGATCCATAACGGCGAATTTGTGGTCTTTGTCGGTCCGTCCGGCTGCGGTAAATCGACGCTGCTGCGCATGATTGCAGGCTTAGAAGACATTACCGCCGGTGATTTGATGATCGGCGAGAAACGCATGAACGATGTACCTCCAGCAGAACGCGGTGTCGGCATGGTGTTTCAATCGTATGCGCTCTATCCGCATCTTTCGGTGGCCGACAACATGTCGTTTGGCCTGAAACTGGCCGGCGCAGATAAACCGCAGATCCAACAACGCGTCAATCACGCCTCGGAAGTGCTGCAACTAGCACATCTGCTCGATCGCAAACCGAAAGCCTTATCCGGCGGTCAGCGTCAGCGCGTCGCCATTGGCCGCACCCTGGTGGCCGAACCGCAAGTGTTCCTGCTCGATGAACCACTGTCGAACCTCGATGCCGGCCTACGCGTGCAAATGCGCATCGAAATTGCCCGCCTGCATAAACGGCTGCGCAGCACCATGATTTACGTCACTCACGATCAGGTCGAAGCGATGACACTGGCCGACAAGATCGTGGTGCTGGAAGGTGGCCGTATTGCACAGGTCGGTAAACCACTTGAGCTATACCACTACCCGGCCAACCGGTTTGTCGCCGGCTTTATCGGTTCGCCAAAAATGAACTTCCTGCCGGTGCGGGTGCATGCCACCGAAGCCGAGCGCGTGCAGGTCGAACTGCCGGATGAACAGCTGTTATGGCTGCAGGTAGATGGCCGCGATCTACAGGTCGGCAGCATGCTGTCACTCGGTATTCGCCCGGAACATCTGTTGCCCGGTGACGAAGCCGAATACCGCCTGCGCGGTGAAATCAGCGTGGTCGAACAGCTGGGCAACGAAACCCAGATCCACGTGCAAATGCCGACTATTCAACAAAACCTGGTCTATCGCCACAACGACGTCGCCCTGGTCGAGGAAGGCTCGATGATTGAAATCGGCCTGCCCGTCCATCGCTGTCATCTGTTCCGGGAGGATGGCACCGCCTGCCGTCGTCTGCATAAAGAATTGGGCGTCTAGCCCTTACCTGACCCGGAACCCTCACTATCCCCCGGGTCAATCTCAACGCCAAGTGCAAGGAGAAAAACTACAATGATGCATCATCTGCAAAAACTACCGCTGGCGCTGGCCATCGGCGCAGTATTGAGCTCAGCGTCAGCGATGGCTGTCGATTTCCACGGTTATGCCCGTTCCGGTATCGGTTGGACCAATGACGGTGGTGAACAGCAGTGCCACAAACTGGCTGGTGCTGGCAGCAAATACCGTCTCGGTAACGAATGCGAAACCTATGCCGAGATGAAACTGGGTCAGGATCTGTATAAAGAAAACGATCAAGTATTTTCGATCGATACCAATGTTGCTTATTCCGTGTCGCAGCAAAACGACTGGGAATCAACCAACCCGGCATTCCGTGAAATGAATGCACAGGGTAAAAACCTGATCGCTGCACTGCCAGGTGCCAATATGTGGGCTGGTAAACGCTTCTATCAGCGCCATGACGTTCACATGATCGACTTCTACTACTGGGATATTTCTGGCCCAGGTGCTGGGTTAGAAAATGTTGATTTGGGCTTTGGTAAATTATCAGCGGCGGTAACTCGTGATACCGAAGCGGGTGGTTCAGCAGCGTTCGGTTCTAAAACTGAATACTACCTTGATCCAGCTGACGGTGTTGTTAAGAGTAAATCCGTCAGCAATAATGCAGATATTAATAACGATATCTTCGATCTGCGCTTAGCAAGTCTGGCAACAAACACCAATGGTACTCTGGAGCTCGGCGTTGACTACGGCCATGCCAATCCAGCTGATGGTATTGATTTAGCGGATGGCGCATCTAAAAATGGCCAGATGTTCACTGCAGAACACACCCAAAGTGCGATGGGCGGCTTCAACAAGTTTGTCGTGCAATACGCTACCGACTCCATGACTTCTTGGAATAACGGTCATGCACAAGGCTCCAGTGTGAACAACAATGGCAGCATGGTCCGCGTCATCGATCACGGCGCTATCAGCCTGAATGACAAATGGGAAATGATGTACGTTGGTTTGTATCAAAAAACCGATCTGGATAACAACAGCGGCAGCACTTGGTACAGCGCGGGTATCCGTCCAATGTACAAATGGACGCCAATCATGAGTACCTTGTTGGAAACTGGTTTTGACCACGTCAAAGATCAGGCCTCTGGTGAAACCAACCATCAGTACAAAGTGACCTTGGCGCAACAATGGCAAGCCGGTAACAATATCTGGGCTCGTCCAGCCATTCGTCTATACACCACTTATGCAAAATGGAACGAGAAATTCAGTGCGGGTACCCCTGCTGACGACAACCAGCTGACCTTCGGCGCACAATTCGAAGCTTGGTGGTAAAACTTAGGTTGTCACACGTTAGTTGACACCTTATCAAACCGGCTCTGCGGAGCCGGTTGTTCTCCGTTCCTTTATCGCTGTTTGTAAGGATCTCTTATGAAACACACTGCGCTCGCCCTCTGCCTTTCTTTGACGCTGACCAGCCTCTCCGCCTTCGCAACCGATTCTTCTGCGGCGCCCTCTCTTACCACGGCGCAGTTACAAACCATACACTGGCAACCAACCTCGCTCGGACAAACGCAGGAATTTGATCTGAGCAGTGCCGGACAAACCGCCACCTTTACCGATGCCAGTGGCAAAGTGCTGGCGCTGCAATTACCCGCCGATCATGGTGCGCTGACCATCCGGGTACGCAGTCTGATCGAGGGTAAACAGGTGTTCGCCCCCAACGTACTGGTCTTGGACCAACAACAACGACCTGCTGCGTTTTACCCCAGCAACCAGTTCAGTTATCAACCCGCGTCGCTGCTGACCGGTGATCGTCTGGAAAGTACATTGAAGCTCTCACCAGCACCGGGGCAAAAAAGCATCTATCTGCTGGTCTACACCACATCGCGGGATTTACAGCAGCAGACCATCCTGCAAGGCGCGTCAAAAGCCTATGCCAAAGCCACCGGCAACCAGCCGCCAGACATTCCCGATCCAGTCGCACAACACGCCAACAGTGGTCAGCTTAGTCTGAAAATCAGCGCCGAACGCACCAACGATACTATTAGTATCGGCAGCACTAGCATCGGCAATAATGACACCACCGCCATTGCGACACCGCTCTCAGCCGCCAGTTCACCGGCTGTCACTGAGAAAGCAGCAACCACCGTGGCCTTATTACCCGCCACCGAAAATTACTTTAACCAGCAGATCCGTCAGGCAGTCAAAGCTGGCGATCTATCGCAAGCCTTAACCCTGCTGCAAGAAGCCGAACGTCTGGGTTCATCATCTGCCCGTGCCACTTTCATGGACAATGTGCAGCCACGCCATTAAACCATTCCACCCGTGCGTAAAAATGGCCTGCCTATATCCGGGCAGGCTCATCAGCCGAAAAGCCCGCCGCTTCGCAAAAATACACCTTCAGGATTTCCTCATGCCCCGACTCAGGGCATTATTCTCACCTAACGGTGTAATAAGTTCATTCCACCAGCAAAAACAAGCAGTAAGGAGCCAGATATGGCGGGAGTCATCCTGCGTAACGTCAGTAAAACCTTCGGCGATGTCACCATTTCCAAAGACATCAATCTGGATATTAACGACGGTGAGTTCGTGGTATTTGTTGGCCCGTCCGGTTGTGGCAAATCCACCTTACTGCGCATGATCGCCGGTCTGGAAGATATCACTTCCGGTGATTTACTGATCGGTGAACAACGCATGAATGACGTTCCGCCTGCCGAGCGCGGTGTCGGCATGGTGTTCCAATCCTATGCGCTCTATCCGCACCTGAGTGTGGCTGACAATATGTCGTTTGGCCTGAAGCTGGCCGGCACTCACAAAGTGGAAATTCAGCAGCGCGTGCAGCAAGCCGCCGATATTTTGCAACTAAGTGCCTTACTGGAACGCCAACCGAAAGCACTGTCCGGTGGTCAACGGCAGCGGGTAGCGATTGGTCGTACCCTGGTGGCAGAACCACATGTATTCCTGCTTGATGAACCGCTGTCCAATCTGGATGCCGCGTTACGGGTGCAAATGCGCATTGAGCTGGCCCGGCTGCACAAACGACTGGGCTGCACCATGATTTACGTCACCCACGATCAGATCGAAGCCATGACACTGGCGCATAAAATCGTCGTGTTGGATGGTGGCGCCATCTCTCAGGTGGGCAAAC
This sequence comes from Tolumonas sp., assembly GCA_028683735.1. Classification (GTDB taxonomy): domain Bacteria; phylum Pseudomonadota; class Gammaproteobacteria; order Enterobacterales; family Aeromonadaceae; genus Tolumonas. The sequence goes on from JAQUHG010000003.1 coordinate 49,315, forward strand.
CTCTCGAACTCTACCATTACCCGGCTAACCGTTTTGTCGCCGGTTTTATTGGTTCCCCGAAAATGAATTTCCTGCCCGTCACCGTGCTGGCCGTAGAAGCACAACAGGTAGAAGTGGAGCTGATGGGGCAAACCCGTCTCTGGCTGACGGTCGACGGCAGCAATGTCACAGTCGGCGAGCCGATGACGCTGGGTATTCGCCCCGAACATCTGCTGGATGCCGATAACAGTCAGCATCAGTTATATGGTGAAATTCTGGTGGTCGAGCAACTTGGCAACGAAACCCAAATACATCTGCAACTGCCAGGTTATACCGAGCCGCTGGTGTATCGCCACCATGATGTCGCCGTCGTTGCGGAAGGTGTACCACTGGCGATCGGAATTCCGGCGGAGCGTTGTCATCTGTTTCACGCCGATGGACGCGCATGCCGCCGACTGCATCCGGAACCCGGCGTGTAATGCAGAACAAACTGCAGTCTGCGTTAAATATGGTAAACTGGGCTCATATTCTCAGTAGCCACTGAGCATCTTTAGATAACGTCTGCGAGGCGATAGCACATGATCATCGTAACTGGTGGCGCCGGTTTTATCGGCAGTAATCTGGTAAAAGCATTAAACCAAGCGGGTCGTAAAGACATCGTCGTGGTTGACGATCTGACTGACGGCACCAAATTTGCCAATCTGGTTGATCTCGATATCGCTGATTACATTGATAAAGACGAGTTTATTGCCCGCATCGTTTCCGGCGATCATTTCGAAGAGTGGGGCGGCATCAGCGCCATTCTGCACCAAGGCGCCTGTTCAGCCACCACCGAGTGGAACGGCAAATTTGTGATGGACGTCAACTACGAATACTCCAAAGACCTGCTGCATTACTGTCTGGAATATGGCGTGCAGTTTATTTACGCCTCTTCTGCCGCCACTTACGGCGGCCGCAATGACAACTTCATCGAAGAGCGTCGTTTTGAACAACCGCTGAACGTCTATGGCTACTCAAAATTCCTGTTTGATGAATATGTGCGTCGTATTCTGCCGGAAACCGATCTGCAGATCGTGGGCTTAAAATATTTCAACGTGTATGGCCCGCGTGAACAGCATAAAGGCAGCATGGCCAGCGTGGCATTCCACCTGAATAATCAGGTGCTGAAAGGTGAAAACGTCAAACTGTTCGAAGGTTGTGACGGCTTCCCGAACGGCGGTCAGACCCGCGACTTCATCTACGTGGAAGATGTCGCCAAAGTGGTGCTGTGGTTTATGAACCACCCGGACAAATCCGGCATCTTCAACTGCGGTACTGGCAAAGCAGAGCCATTCCAGAACGTCGCCGAAGCAGTATTGAAACACCACGGGAAAGGTGAAATTGAGTACATTCCGTTCCCAGACCACCTGAAGGGCCGTTACCAGAGCTTCACTCAAGCTGATCTGACCAAACTGCGTGCCACCGGCTGTGATGTGAAATTCCGCACCGTCGCGGAAGGTGTCGCTGAATACATGGCGTGGTTAAACAAATAACCCTGTTGTTGGGGGTCTCAGGCCCCGCAGTTGCGAGATTGATTGCATGAACATCCTGATGGCCCTCTCCCAGTTAGAAGTAACTGGTGCGGAAGTGTATGCCACCACTATCGGTGACAAACTGATCGAAAAAGGCCATCAGGTCTTTTTCGTTTCCGACACGCTGACCAAACCCACACAGGGTACGTTTTTTAAGCTGCGTTTTAATAAACGCAGTATTCCACGCCGCTTCTGGCACGTGGCCTATCTGATTTGGCTGATTAAAAAACATAAAATCCAACTGGTACACGCACATAGCCGTGCTTCCGGCTGGAGCAGCTACATCGCCTGTAAACTTACCGGTACCCCGATGATCACCACCGTGCATGGCCGTCAGCCCGTGCATGCCTCACGCAAAGCATTTCATGCCTTAGGTTATGCAGCGGTTGCCGTGTGTGAGGATATCAAGCAACAACTGATTGATTCATTAGGTGTTCCTGCCGACCAGATCCATGTCATCCGTAACGGAATAGAAACGGAAAAATTCACCACCATAACACCACCGCACAACGACAAACCATTGATCATCATTGTTGGCCGTCTAACAGGCCCGAAAGGCGATGTCTGTTACCGTTTGCTTGATGAAGTGATCGATCTGAAACGTTACCGCGTGCAGGTGATCAGCGGTAGCCAAGTCACCGAGCGTTTCCAACGCTTTCAAAACAGCGTCGAATTTGTCGGTTACGTACAAGACATTCCAGCACGGATGCAACAAGCCGATCTGGTGATCGGTGCCGGCCGTGTAGCCATGGAGTCACTGCTTTGTGGCCGCCCGACCCTCGCCATTGGCGAAGCCAAAGCCATCGGACTCATCACGCCAGAACGGGTAACCGAAGCCTTAGCCAGTAACTTTGGTGACATCGGCCCGAAAGACCTCGATATCGATTTTCCAGCACTCATCGATGAAATTGAAAGGGGTATTGCATTACAGCAAACCGATAGCCATGTCAGGCAACAGATCCAGCAGGAATATGATCTGAATCGTATTGTCACCCAGTTGGAGCAGGTGTATCAGGATGCTTACATCTACACCCGCCAGCGTGAAGTGCCGGTCATTATGTACCACCGTTTTATCCAACAGGATTCCGAAAAAGGTGTGCATGGCACCTGGTTACCCGTCAGCATGCTGGAAAAACATTTCAAACTGCTGAAATGGCTAGGTTATGAAACGCTGACTTTTCAGGATCTGGCCGAGCATGGTTTTATTCACCGCCTGCAACCGGGTAAAAAATTCGTCATCATTACGGTGGACGATGGGTATCGCGATAATCTCACCCTGCTGTTGCCGCTGCTGAAAAAATATAATTTCAAAGCCGTCATTTATGCAGTGAGCGGTGAAAACCATAATCGCTGGGATGTCGATGTCAGTGAAAATCCAGATCGCCCGGTGCCGCTGATGACACCGGATGAGTTAACACAAATTGCTAACAGCGGTTATGTCGAGATCGGCGGTCATACACTGACACACCCCCGCCTCAGCAAACTGACTGCAACCGAACAACAGCATCAGATTGTTGAAAATAAAAAAGTACTAGAGCAACTACTCGGAAAAACATTAATTTCGTTTGCGTATCCCTATGGCGATTATAATGAGCAGAGTAAAAATTTAG
>JAQUHG010000316.1 GCA_028683735.1 Tolumonas sp.
TGAGTTAAACCATCTGACCCCCGAGCGTGTGTGGAAAGAACTGGAAAAAGTATTAACCAATCGCAATCCGCATATCTTTTTTGAGATCCTGCATGATTGCGAAGCATTAAGCGTGTTATTACCGGAAGTTGAAGCGCTGTTTGGCGTACCGGCACGCCCGGACTGGCACCCGGAAGTGGATACCGGTATTCATGTCATGATGGCACTGCGCGAAGCCAGTCAACGCAGTGATTTACTGGCGGTACGTTTTGCGACTCTGTGCCATGATTTAGGCAAGGCACAAACCCCTGAACATGTTTTACCAAGCCATCATGGGCATGGCGATCGCGGTTTGCCTTTGATCCGCAACCTGTGCCAGCGGTTGAGAGTGCCCAATGATTGCCGCGATCTGGCCTTGTTAGTCAGCGAATTGCATTCGCTGGTGCATACCGCATTACAACTGCGTCCGGCAACGATGCTGAAACTGTTTGATCGGTTGGATGTCTGGCGCAAGCCAGAGCGCTTGTCACAGCTGTTACTCTGCTGTCAGGCTGATTTTCACGGTCGCCTTGGTTTTGCTGAGCGGGAATATTTGCAACCGGATTATGTGCAAGAAGCCTATGACGCCGCCGCCGCCATCGCGGTCAGACCGATTGTGGAAGCCGGTTACACAGGGGAAGCCATACGGCAACAACTCAGTCGCCGCCGTATTTTTGCGATCCGCGACGTGCATTGTCGCTGGAACGATATCTAAAATTTAACGCCAGTCGAATTCCACGGCGCGTAGGGGCTGGCGCTCAGCATCATATTCAGACCACAATTGCGCCAGCGTCATCTCTGCGAGAGGGTGCCGCCATTGTGGCGCCAGCTCAGCAAACGGACGCAAAACAAACGCATTATGCAAGATCTCGCTGCGCGGTAACTCCACCGGCGTTGTCACCACCAGCTCATCATAGGCCAGCAGATCCAGATCCAGTGTCCGTCCGGAAAATTTGCGCGCATCTGCCGGACGGCCATGGGCAAACTCAATGGCCCGCAATTGCGCTGCCACCTCTGCCACACCATGCCTGGTTTCCGCAGCAATCACCAAATTATAAAAGGGTGCGCCGTCAAAACCGACCGCATCACTTTCATAAACCGTGGAACAACAGCATGCCGAGAACACTTGCTGCAAAGCTTGCCAGCCTGCGCGTAGATAATGTTCCCGTTCGATGTTCGAACCGACACCGATATAAATATGGGCCATTATGCCTCCCGAATGATCTCAACCCCGACACCACGGGCATTGACCACTGCCCCCGGTTTCGTCACCCGCACTCGCACCCGCAAGATCGGAAACTCAGTCAACAGCAACTGGGCCGTCTGTTCCGCCACCGCCTCAACCAAGCCAATCGGGCGAGTACTGATCATATCGGTGACACGTTTTGACACCGCCGCATAATCCAGAGCCAATGACATATCGTCCTGCTCACCAGCGGCTTGGGTATCAAAATCCATTTCCAGATCCAGCACCAGTTTTTGGGTGATCTGTTTTTCCCATTCATACACACCGATAGTGCAATAAACTTCGAGATGATCGATAAAGACTTTATCCATGTTTTAACCTAATTCTGCTAATCTGGAAGACGGATATCTGGTGTGGATCATACTCCAGCCAGCGCCGATAGAAAAATAGTGTCCGCGAACAACATCAGGAGATCCATGCTCGCTCTCGCTTTTGCCATGACTGGCATGGCTTATTTGCTGGGATCAATCAGTAACGCCGTCTTAATCAGCCGTTGCTGTGGCCTACCCGACCCCCGCGACTATGGCTCACACAATCCCGGCGCGACGAATGTATTGCGTTCCGGTAACCGTATTGCCGCCCTGATCGTGTTTCTGCTGGATATGCTGAAAGGCACTCTGCCGGTTTATCTGGCCTGGTATTTCGGCATTCCACCGGTCTATCTCGGCTTTATCGGTATCGCCGCCTGTTTAGGGCATATGTATCCGCTGTATTTCCATTTCCGCGGTGGCAAAGGTGTCGCCACCGCGCTTGGCGCCCTGATGCCACTCGGGCTGGATATGGGTAGCTTTATGATCCTGACCTGGCTGCTGGTCTTGCTGCTCACCGGCTATTCATCGCTGGCGGCATTAGCAGCGGCGTTATTGGCACCGCTGTATACCTATTGCCTGAAACCCGAATTTACCCTGCCCGTGGCCATGCTCTGTTGCCTGATCATTCTGCGTCATCACGAGAATATCAGCCGCCTGCTACATGGCCGCGAGCCCAAGATCTGGCCCAATAACCCGTTACGGCGTCACCGGCGCTAAGGTTTCCAGATTCCAGCGCGGCTGAACCACAATCTCAAGCCCGGTGGTATGCCCCGCTTTCAGGCGCTGCAAACCCGCAAAAGCAATCATGGCGCCATTATCGGTACAAAATTCCGGGCGCGGATAAAACACTTCACCACCCAGCTTTTTCATCACTGCCGCTAATTCTGTGCGTAATTGTTTGTTTGCGCTGACACCACCAGCAATCACCAACCGCTTCAGACCGGTTTCCTGCAAGGCCCGTTTACACTTAATAGCCAGTGTATCAACCACGGCCGTCTGGAAGGCATGCGCGATATCCGCACGGGTTTGCTCATCATCACCCTGACTGCGGATCGTATTGGCTGCAAAAGTCTTTAAGCCGGAAAAACTAAAATCCAGCCCCGGACGATCTGTCATCGGACGCGGAAACACAAACCGTCCGGCCGTACCCTGCTCGGCTAATTTGGATAATGCCGCACCACCAGGGTAATCCAGCCCCAATAATTTCGCTGTTTTATCAAAAGCTTCACCGGCTGCGTCATCGACTGATTCACCGAGGATCTTATACTGACCAATACCGTCTACACGCACCAGCAAGGTGTGGCCACCGGAAACCAGCAACGCCACAAAAGGAAACTCGGGCGTATGTTCTTCTAACATCGGTGCGAGCAAATGCCCTTCCATGTGATGTACGGGAATTGCCGGTTTATCCCAAGCCATCGCCAGTGAGCGCGCAATGGTGGCACCAACCAGTAACGCCCCCACTAAGCCTGGGCCCGCCGTGTATGCGATCCCGTCCAGATCCTCGGATCGACAACCGGCCTGCTGTAATGCCGCTTCAATCAACGGTAATGTTTTGCGGATATGATCGCGGCTGGCCAATTCCGGCACCACCCCACCATAATCGGCATGTAATTTAATTTGGCTGTATAATTGATGCGCGAGGATCCCGTCTTGATCGTCAAAGATCGCGATCCCGGTTTCATCACAAGAAGTTTCGATGCCTAATACCCGCATTTTTTGGTCGCTCCGGTAAAAATCCCACCGTTTATGAGGCGCTATGGTACATTTCAGCGCTTTT
>JAQUHG010000317.1 GCA_028683735.1 Tolumonas sp.
TGACAACACAAGCTCACACTAAATCTGCCGAATTGGATGTCGTCACCTTCGGTGAAGCCATGATGATGTTTGTCGCCACACAAACCGGTGATTTACATCGCGTGGAACAATTTGTGCGTCGTGCCGCAGGTGCAGAATTAAACGTTGCCATTGGTCTGGCGCGTCTTGAACTGAAATGTGGCTGGATCAGCCGCTTGGGTCATGACTCGTTTGGGCGATTCATTCAAGACACATTGGACAAAGAACATGTCGATCGCCGGGCGGTCACCATCGATAACGCCTACCCGACCGGCTTTCAGCTTAAATCTAAAGCCGAAAATGGGACCGATCCCATTGTGGAGTATTTCCGAAAAGGATCGGCAGCCAGCCACCTGTCGCTGGCTGATTTTAACGAAGCGTATTTTGGCAGTGCCCGTCACCTGCATTTAAGCGGTGTGGCAGCAGCATTGTCACCGACGTCATACGAGTTATCTGCTTATGCCGCACAGTGGATGCGCGCGCATGGCAAAACCGTTTCGTTTGATCCGAACCTGCGCCCGGTGTTGTGGCGTTCCGAAAAAGAGATGGTGACACAGCTGAACAAACTGGCTTTTGCCGCCGACTGGGTGCTGCCGGGTATGAAAGAAGGCCGCATTCTGACCGGCTTTACGACACCGGAAGCCGTTTCTGATTTCTATCTCGATGGTGGTGTGAAAACAGTCGTTATTAAAACCGGTGAAGAAGGTGCTTATTACAAAACAGCAGCGGGTGAAAAAGGGATCGTCCCTGCTGTGTTCGTGAAAAACGTCGTGGATACCGTAGGTGCTGGTGATGGTTTCGCTGTTGGCGTTATCAGCGCATTACTGGAGGGAAAAACAATAAAAAATGCGGTCGCGCGCGGTAACTTTATCGGTGCCCGGGCAATTCAGGTAATTGGTGATAGTGAAGGTCTTCCAACAAGAAAAGCTCTGACTGCAGAGATGACGATGACTGAAGAAACCGAGATGGTTTCTGCATAACAATTTAAAGAGGAACAAGTATGAATACTAAGCTCCCTGCCCCATCCAGATGGTGGCACATCATGCCGATTGTGTTTATTACCTACAGTCTGGCTTATCTCGACCGGGCCAATTACAGCTTTGCCGCAGCAGCCGGTATCAACCAGGATTTGGGCATCACCAAAGGGATGTCATCCCTGCTCGGTTCACTGTTTTTCCTGGGATATTTTTTCTTCCAAATCCCCGGCGCTATTTATGCTGAAAAACGCAGCGTGCGGAAACTGATTTTCCTGTGCGTCTTGTTATGGGGTGCTTGCGCTGCCTTAACTGGCCTAGTCAGTAATATTCCTATGCTGATCATCATTCGCTTTACGCTCGGTGTGGTGGAAGCGGCGGTCATGCCGGCGATGCTGATTTATATCAGTAACTGGTTTACTAAATCGGAACGCTCCCGCGCTAATACCTTCCTGATCCTGGGTAATCCTGTCACCGTGCTGTGGATGTCGGTACTTTCCGGTTATCTGATCCAGGCTTTGGGTTGGCGTGAAATGTTCATTCTGGAAGGTTTACCTGCCGTACTGTGGGCTTTCTACTGGTGGAAAACCGCACGTGACAAACCGCAACAGGTTAACTGGCTGACTCAGCAAGAAAAAGATGACCTGAGCGAAATCATGGCTGACGAACAGAAGAACATCAAACCCGTTCGTAACTATGCGGAAGCGTTTAAATCCAAGAATGTGATCCTGCTGTGTGCTCAATATTTCTGCTGGAGTATTGGTGTGTATGGTTTCGTGCTCTGGTTGCCATCCATTATTCGCGGCGCCTCCAATATGGGAATGATCCAAACCGGCTGGTTGTCTTCTGTGCCTTATCTGGCCGCTACCATTGCGATGATCACTGTATCCTGGCTGTCTGACCGCATGCAAAACCGCAAACTGTTTGTGTGGCCAATGCTGCTGATCGGTGCGATCTGCTTCCTCGGTTCCTTCTTATTGGGTGCTGATAACTTCTGGTTGTCATACACGCTGCTGGTGATTGCCGGTGCCTCAATGTATGCCCCGTATGGCCCGTTTTTCGCCATCATCCCAGAAATGCTGCCGAAAAACGTCGCTGGCGGCGCGATGGCGCTGATCAACAGCATGGGTGCATTAGGTTCCTTCATCGGTTCATGGGTGGTGGGTTATCTGAACGGTGCAACAGGCAGCCCTGGTGCGTCTTACATCTTCATGGGCAGTGCGCTGTTTGTGTCTGTCATCCTGACGCTGATCGTAAAACCCAATGCTGATGAGCAATCAGCCCACTCATTACCGCAAGCAGCTTAAGAGGGAATTAGCATGAAACCGAATGTTGTACTGTACAAAAAAATCCCTGCTGACCAGCTGGAACGTCTGCAAAGCCACTTCAACGTGGCTTTCTTTGAGGGCATTACCGACGCCAATCGCGCTGATTTTATTGGCGCACTCAGTAACGCAGAAGGACTGATTGGGGCTAGTTGCCCCATCACTGCCGACTATCTGAATGCAGCCCCGGCTCTGCGTGCTATTTCCACCATCTCTGTCGGTGTTGACCAGTTTAATGTGCCTGACTTAACGGAACGGAAAATCAACCTGATGCATACCCCAAGTGTACTGACTGAAACCACCGCCGATACCATTTTCACGCTGGTGTTAAACAGCGCCCGCCGGGTGATTGAAATGGCGGAAATGGTGAAAGAAGGCCGCTGGACCCGCAGTATTGGAGTCGATTGTTATGGCACCGATGTAAACGGTAAAACGATCGGCATTCTTGGTATGGGGCGTATTGGTTATGCCGTCGCCAAACGTGCGTATGCCGGTTTTGGCATGTCGGTGCTGTATTACAACGATGTAGCAAACCCGATGGCTGAACAGGATTTCAAAGCCCGCCGCTGCGAACTAGAAGACCTGCTGGCACAGTCTGATTTTGTCTGTGTGGTGTTGCCGCTGTTGCCGGAAACCGAAAAATTCATTGGTAAAGCACAGCTGCAGAAAATGAAACCAAGTGCTTTTTTGATCAATGGTTCACGCGGCAAAATTGTCGATGAAGCCGCCTTGATTGACGCCTTGCAACAAGGAGTGATCCGCGGTGCGGGGCTGGACGTGTTTGAGAAAGAACCACTGCCAGCCGATTCACCACTGTTGTCATTATCAAATGTGGTCGCCTTGCCGCATATCGGCTCGGCAACGCATGAAACCCGCTATGCGATGGTGCGTTGTGCCGTCGATAACTTGATTGCCGCACTCAACAACGACGTTTCGGTGAACTGCGTTAATCCAGCAGCCCGCGCCCGTTGATTGTCTAAAAGGAACTGAAGTATGCATCCTGTAATCCGGCAAGTAACTGAGCGAATCCGCCAC
>JAQUHG010000318.1 GCA_028683735.1 Tolumonas sp.
TTGCCAATAGCATTAAAAGACTATATCCAGGCCAGGGCATAACTACTCGTAAAGTAATGCAGGCTTTGTATCGCAAAAACCCTCGTGCATTTGTCAGCGGTCAATTAGATACCTTACTGGCGGGTTCGCGTTTAGCTATACCTTCACTTGATGAAATCAAAGCGGTTAATATTCGACCATTAGTAAAAACGACGACCAATGTAGCTCAGGCCAAAAAACAAAACGTCGCACCAATTGCAAAACCTCAATCTGTTGAACCAACTGCAACCAATACGGCAGCATCAGCTGCAACCTCAACAGTTGCATCTGTACCAGTTACAGCAACTGCCAGCTCATCCGTCGCGGCTTCGACTGAACCGTCACTTGTTGATAGTAAGGTTAGCGAATTAGTTGGCAATACAGAGGTTCAAGCAACAGCCTCTGCTGCTACAACAGCTACTGCACCAAAGGTTGATAATGAAGCTTTGCTAGTTTATCAGGCTGAAAATAAAGAACTCAAAGATAGAATTCAGCAGCTAAATGAACAGATTGGTCATTTACAAGCAGACATGCAAAGTCAGGATCAGCTAAAACAAGAATTGGCGACTCTGCAAAACCAGCTTAAAGAACATGAACAAGAAAAAACTAAAGAACCTGAACAGAAAACAGAACCTGTAGTTAATGAAACAGCAAAAACAACGGGTGGTGGTTTCTGGAGTGATATTCTTGCCACGCCACTGAATCTTTTGTTGTTAATCTCGCTGCCGGTATTGGCCGTGTTAGTGGTGTTGAGTTTTTGGTTACGTTCCCGAGCAAAACGCCAGATGGCTGCTCGTGAGCAGGAGATGGCTGAAACCACTACCTTGATGATGGATGAAGCTAATAGTGACTTTGGTGAATTACTGGCGGTCGACTTATCGGATGATGATTTATCCTTCCCTGATTTGAATTTGCAGGATGAATCGCTGATCCCAACATCGTTGTCACATGACATAGATAAAAAACCAACGGAAGCTGAATTACAAGATATCCCTCTGCCTCCAGAAGTTGTGCCTACGATTACTGAAGAGTTACCACCTTTAGTTACTCAGCCGCAGATTGATCTGAATGAGGACGATGAGTCAGAAGTTATCTCTCGTGGTGTTGAGGCTCAGGATTTTGCTACGATCTTATCCGATGCTGATTTAGCTAATGCGCTGGAAGATGATTTTTCATTTTCAGCTACTGAAGATGATGAGAAACAAATTGCAGATACTCAGCCCATCCATGTCGATTTATCTACTGAACCAGAAGAAGATGTTGCCGATTTAGCGGCTCGTCTTAACCTTGATAAAGTAATGGCAGATCCTGGTGTACAGATGTCCGATCAACTGGTATCTGAACCGAGCGGTTGGGAACTGTCTGAAGAGGATGATTCTACGGCCTTTGTTTCCACATCTCAGGCAGGTGTTAACCTAAAAGAAGTCAATGATGATTCGAATAAGCCTTGGTTAGAACAGTTTGAAAATGATCAATTAGAGTCAGAAAAAGCGGCTGATGTTCCTGATGATTACCTCTCTATTGACGAGCTGTTAGCGCAAGCAGATAAACAAGCAATCAATAACCCTGATGAAATGCAAGCTAACCTTGATATTGGTTTAGATGAATATCCAGATATGCTGCCGGAACAAGGTGGCATTGATATTGATGATGATGGTGGTGTGGGCGCAAAGCTCGATCTTGCCCGGGCTTATCTTGAAATTGATGACAAGGCCAGCGCAAAGGAATTGCTGCTTGAAGTTCAATCTCAAGGAAGCAGCGAACAAATAAAAGAAGCCGAAAAACTACTCTCTCGGATATCTTAACTAAGTAATAGAAAGTGGTGATTCAAGTCGCCACTTTTTTTTATCTCCTGCTAACGTATAATTCGGCGCGATTCGACTGGAGAATAATATGCGTATTGCGCTGGGGATAGAGTATTTTGGAGCTAACTACTTTGGTTGGCAGCGACAGCGAGAAGTTAACAGTATTCAGCAAGAACTGGAAACAGCTTTATCTCGTGTGGCGAATCATCCGGTAGAAATCCAATGTGCAGGGCGTACTGATGCTGGCGTGAACGCGACAGGGCAAGTGGTACATTTTGATACGACAGCTGTGCGACAACTATCTGCTTGGACTCTCGGTGTTAATGCTCAATTGCCAGATGACATCGCGGTGCGTTGGGCACATGTCGTGGATGACTCATTTCATGCCCGTTTTTCTGCTACAGCAAGACGATATCGATATATTATTTATAACGAGCCATTGCGGCCAGCTATTTTGGGCAAGGGTGTCAGCCATTATTATCATCCACTAGATGCTGAAAAAATGAATGAGGCAGGGCAGCTGTTATTAGGTGAACGTGATTTTACTTCATTTCGGGCTGTGCAATGCCAGTCAAAAACACCATTCAGAAACATGATGTCTTTGGCTGTCCATCGCGCTGGAAGCTACATTATTCTTGATGTTAAAGCGAATGCCTTTTTACATCATATGGTGAGAAATATTACTGGTTCCTTATTGTTAGTTGGCACCGGTGAAAAACCAAAAGACTGGATTGGTGAAGTATTAGAAGCTAAAGATAGAACGGTGGCAGGGCCAACTGCAAAAGCAGAAGGTTTATATCTGGTGGATGTAACATATCCTCAGAATTATCAATTGCCTAAACCACCCTTAGGTCCGTTATGGTTTAATGCATAAATTATAACGAGTAAGTAAACAAATTGTGTCTTTTGTGCTTTAATGCGCGGTTGATATACTGTCGATCAAAATAAGATTCATCTGTGTATTTTTGATCGGGTTAAGACTTAAGTAAGGAATCCCATGAGCTGGCTTGAAAAGATTCTTCCCAAGAGCGATAACTCTCGTCGTCACAACATACCTGAAGGTATCTGGACGAAATGTGGTGGATGTGAGCAGGTATTATATAAAGCCGAGGTTGAACGTAACGTTTCTGTTTGCCCTAAATGTGGTCACCACATGCGAATTGGTGCCAGAGCGCGTTTAGAACGCTTTCTTGACGTTAATAACCGCAGTGAGTTGGGTGCGGAACTTGAACCGCAAGACATCCTGAAATTTAAAGATTCAAAAAGATATAAAGATCGTTTGCAAGCGGCGCAAAAAGACACCAATGAGAAAGATGCACTGATTGTGATGAAAGGCACAGTGAAAGGTGTTCCTGTTGTTGCTTGCTCATTTGAGTTCGCATTCATGGGTGGTTCCATGGGGTCTGTTGTCGGTGCTCGTTTTGTTCGGGCGGTTGATGAATGCATCAAGGAGCGTCGCGGTCTGATCTGTTTCTCTGCATCGGGTGGTGCGCGTATGCAGGAAGCCCTGTTCTCGTTG
>JAQUHG010000319.1 GCA_028683735.1 Tolumonas sp.
ATGGCAGCACCACTTCTTTCACAGAGAAGTAAGGTGGAATGATTTCTTTCGTGAAACCTTGCTGAGCCAGAGACTGACCGGCCATCACGCGTGCCGCGATCTTAGCCAATGGCGCGCCAGTCGCTTTCGACACGAACGGTACAGTACGCGCCGCACGTGGATTCACCTCAATCAGGTAAATCACGCCATCTTTCACCGCAAACTGCACGTTCATCAGACCAATAACTTTCAGTTCCATGGCCAGTTTACGTACCTGCTCACGGATCTCAGCCAATACATCAGCCTGCAGCGAGTAAGGTGGCAATGAACAGCCTGAGTCACCGGAGTGGATACCACATTGTTCAATGTGTTCCATCACGCCGCCGATCACGACTTGTTCGCCGTCGCAGATTGCATCCACATCCAGCTCGATCGCATCGTCAAGGAAGTGATCCAGCAATACTGGCGATTCGTTCGATACGCTCACCGCTTCGTTGAAATAACGACGCAAGTCGATTTCGTCAGAAACAATTTCCATCGCACGGCCACCCAATACATAGGAAGGACGTACTACCAGCGGATAACCAATCTCTTTGGCTTTCTCAACCGCTTGTTCCATCGCTGTCACAGTGGTGTTCTGTGGCTGTTTCAGGCCCAGACGTTCAACCGCTTGCTGGAAACGTTCACGGTCTTCGGCACGGTCGATAGAATCAGGGCTGGTACCAATGATTGGCACGCCAGCGGCTTCCAGTGCACGCGACAGTTTCAGCGGAGTTTGACCACCGTACTGCACGATCACGCCTTTTGGCTTCTCGATGCGCACGATTTCCAGCACGTCTTCCAGTGTTACTGGTTCGAAATACAGACGGTCTGACGTGTCATAGTCGGTAGAAACGGTTTCAGGGTTACAGTTAACCATGATGGTTTCGTAACCGTCTTCGCGCAGTGCCAGAGCAGCATGCACACAGCAATAATCGAATTCGATACCCTGACCAATACGGTTCGGGCCACCACCCAAGACAATGATTTTGTCTTTGTCGGTTGGTGCTGCTTCGCACTCTTCTTCATAAGTAGAGTACATATAAGCAGTGTTAGTTGAGAATTCGGCCGCACACGTGTCGACACGTTTGTAAACAGGCAGGATCTGATATTCATAACGCAGTTCACGCACTTGCGCTTCTTTCACATTCAGCAGTTTAGCCAAACGTGCATCCGCGAAACCTTTACGTTTCAGCTTACGCATGAAGTCAGCATCAATCCCAGACAGACCTTTTGCTGCCACTTCTTTTTCAAGATTCAGCAACTCTTCGATCTGGATCAGGAACCATGGGTCAATCTTGGTGTCATTGAAAATATCTTGCAGTGACATGCCCGCACGGAACGCATCGGCTACATACCACAGACGATCAGCACCAGGGTTTTGCAGTTCATGGCGAATGGTGGCTTTCGCATCAGTTTCATTCGCATCGATAACCGGATCAAAGCCCGTTTTGCCGGTTTCCAGACCACGCATAGCTTTTTGCAGCGACTCTTGGAAAGTACGGCCAATCGCCATCACTTCACCCACAGATTTCATCTGGGTAGTCAGACGGTCGTTCGCACCGGCAAATTTTTCGAAGTTGAAGCGTGGAACTTTGGTGACTACGTAGTCGATAGATGGCTCGAAAGACGCTGGTGTTTTACCGCCAGTGATGTCATTCATCAGCTCATCTAAGGTGTAACCAATCGCCAGCTTGGCAGCAATTTTAGCAATCGGGAAACCGGTCGCTTTAGAAGCCAGAGCAGAAGAGCGAGATACACGCGGGTTCATCTCGATGATAACCATACGGCCATCAACTGGGTTGATACCGAACTGTACGTTAGAACCGCCGGTTTCAACACCGATCTCACGCAGTACTGCCATCGAGGCGTTACGCATCAGCTGATATTCTTTATCAGTCAGCGTCTGCGCTGGTGCCACAGTGATCGAGTCACCGGTGTGCACGCCCATCGGGTCAAAGTTTTCGATAGAACAGACGATGATGCAGTTATCGTTACGATCACGCACCACTTCCATCTCATATTCTTTCCAACCGATCAGAGATTCGTCGATCAGCAACTCTTTGGTTGGTGACAGATCTAAGCCACGCTCACAGATCTCAACAAACTCTTCCGGGTTGTAAGCGATACCGCCACCTGAACCACCCATAGTGAACGATGGACGAATGATACATGGGAAACCAACGGTCTTCTGAACGTCCCAAGCTTCTTCCATGTTGTGCGCGATACCGGCACGAGGGCATTCCAGACCGATAGAGCGCATCGCTAAATCGAAACGGCGACGGTCTTCTGCTTTATCAATCGCATCAGCAGTCGCACCGATCATTTCTACGCCAAACTCGGCCAATACACCGTGACGTTCCAGATCCAGCGCACAGTTCAGTGCAGTCTGGCCACCCATGGTTGGCAGCACTGCATCAGGGCGCTCTTTTTCAATAATTTTGCGCACGACTTCCCAGGTGATTGGCTCGATGTAAGTGGCATCGGCCATTTCAGGGTCAGTCATGATCGTGGCAGGGTTAGAGTTCACCAGAATGACGCGGAAACCCTCTTCACGCAGTGCTTTACACGCTTGTGCACCAGAATAGTCGAATTCACAAGCCTGACCGATCACGATTGGGCCTGCACCCAGGATCAGAATACTTTTTAAGTCCGTACGTTTTGGCATGACGCTACCTATTCCTGTTATGCGCGATATTTTTTGATCAAGTCGATGAAATGGTCGAACAGCGGAGCTGCATCATGCGGACCAGGGCTCGCTTCAGGGTGGCCCTGGAAGCTGAACGCGGGTTTATCAGTACGATGAATACCCTGCAGAGAACCGTCGAACAGTGATTTATGTGTCACACGCAGGTTAGCTGGCATATCCGCATCATCTGCTGCAAAACCATGGTTCTGGCTGGTGATCATCACCACGTTGCGATCCAGATCTTTCACCGGATGGTTGGCACCATGATGACCAAATTTCATTTTCATGGTTTTCGCACCGGAAGCCAGTGCCAGCAACTGATGACCTAAGCAGATACCAAAAACTGGCAGCTCGGTTTCAAGGAAAGTTTTGATCGCTTTGATAGCGTAGTCACATGGTTCTGGGTCACCAGGGCCATTCGACAGGAAAACACCGTCCGGATTCATCGCCAGCACGGTTTCCGCTGGTGTTTGTGCCGGAACAACGGTCACACGACAGCCACGATCAACCAACATACGCAGAATATCACGTTTCACACCGAAATCGTAAGCAACGACATGGAATGGGTATTCAGCAGGCTGAGTATGACCCTGACCAAATTTCCATGAGCCTTCGGTCCATTCATACGCTTC
>JAQUHG010000054.1 GCA_028683735.1 Tolumonas sp.
AAAATTACCTATCTACTGGCAGTGGGTGGTGGCTCCGTGGTCGATGGTACAAAATTCATAGCCGGAGCCAGTTGCTATGAAGGTGATCCGCTGGAGATGATTTACACCCGCGCATCAAAGGTTAAAATAGCCTTACCTCTTGGCTGTGTGCTGACACTGCCAGCAACGGGTTCCGAGATGAACGGTAATGCCGTGGTGACCCGTTGGGAAACCAAAGATAAAATGGGCATGTTCTCTGAGTTGATGCGCCCTACATTCTCTATTCTCGATCCGGAAACCACTTACAGCTTGCCCGCTCGTCAGGTTGGCAACGGTGTCGTCGATGCAATGGTGCATATCTTAGAACAATACATGACTTATCCGGTCCACGGTAAAGTGCAGGATTATTATGCCGAAAGCCTGCTGAAGATCCTGATGGAAGATGGCCCACAAGCACTGACCGATCCGATAAACTATGATGTGCGCGCCAATATCATGTGGGCGGCAACACAAGCCCTGAATGGTATGCTGAGTCTGGGTATGCCTGGTGACTGGTCCATCCATGCCATTGGCCACCAGATCACGGCGCTGTATGGTTTGGATCATGCGCAAACCCTGGCAATCGTGTTACCGGCGGTTTGGCGTTACAAGAAAGCGCAGAAAAAAGCCAAATTACTGCAATATGCCGATCACGTATTAGGCATTCAAGAAACTAATGATGACCAGTGTGCAACGTTAGCGATAGAAAAAACCCGCGCATTTTTTGAATCAATGGGAGTGCCAACGCGCTTCTCTGCGTATGGTCTGGATGCAACAGCCATTCCCGCTATCGTTGAAAAATTAAGACAACATGGGCGTTTAAAACTGGGGGAACACGGCGATATTACACCGGATGATGTAACACAATTACTGCAGTTAGCCCTATAAAAAATGCCACCGAATGGTGGCATGACTTAACCCAAGAACAACTTTCCCTCATCTTCTGTTTCAACAGGCTTCGCCGCAGCAAAGCCTGTTGAACAGCGATTAATGCAGCTCTGGCCAGTAGTCTTTGTTAGCAGCGATCAGATCATCCAAAATCGCTTTCGCCACACTGGCGCTTGGCACAGTTTTCGACAGCGTGATGGCCTGCCACAGTTTGGCATAAGATTTTTCCATCCACGCCTCAACCACCAGTTTTTCTACCGCAACCTGTTGATTCATCAAACCCAGCTGGAATTGTGGGATCTTGCCAATTTGCATTGGTTCCGGGCCAGTATTGCCAACCAGACATGGAATTTCCACCATCGCAGTCGGATCAAAGTTAGTGACAGAGCCTTGGTTTGGCACAATCAGCAGCATGCGTTCTTTGGTGTTGTAAGCAATCGCACGCGCCAGATCCACGATGTAAGACGCATGTTCATCGATATGCAAAGAAGCACCGGCTGATGAACCTTGTTCCGCAATTTTACGGCATTCACCAAACACATGTTTTTCACGGCCATCCATGACTTCGTTAGCACGGGTGTATTCTTTATTCGAATGCTCCACCACATAGTCAGGGAACAGGTAATACTTCAGGTAGGTATTTGGTAACGTATTGGTATCTAATGCGAAGACATCTTTCGCTTTAGCAAAGGTATCGTTCCAGCTTGGTTCAACATGCTGAGAATCAATGTCTTTATGCACCACATAGCCGTGTTTCGCGACATGCTCTTTCAGTTTCGGCATCAGATCATTACCCGCCTGGTCACGAATGTCGCTGTACCAGCCGAAGTGGTTCAGACCGTAATATTTCACCGTCATCTCTTTGCGTGATGCCAGCCCCAAAATTTCGGCCATACGCACTTCAATGCCTACTGGCATGTCACAGATATTCAAGATCTTAGAGTTCGGACGCATACTACGGGTAGCTTCCGCCACAATCGCAGCAGGGTTAGAGTAATTGAGCATCCAAGCGTTCGGAGAATATTTCTCCATGTAATCCACCAGCTCCAATACGCCACCGATAGAACGCATACCGTAAGCGATACCGCCTGGGCCACAAGTTTCCTGACCCACAACACCATATTTCAATGGGATCTTTTCATCCAGCTCACGCATCGGATATTTACCAACACGAATGTGCGCCATCACGAAATCCACACCGCTGAATGCTTCACACGGATCAGTGGTGTAAGAGAAGACCACTTCCGGTGCACGTTCTTTAATTAACACGGCACACGCTTTACCGATGGTTTCCTGACGCGCTGCATCATTGTCATAAAATTTCAGTTCTTTAATCGGAAATTTATCCAGATTATCTAACAGCATTAAAACGATACCAGGTGTAAAAGTACTACCACCACCAGCAACTAATACAGAATACTTTTTCATGTTAATCTCCAACTACGACTAATTAATTATTTAACTATTTAGATTTAACTATTCAGGTTTAATAATTCGGATTTAACTGTTATTTAACCATTAAGCGTTTTTCATCAGGTTTTCCATGCTGTCGCGAACCTGCGGCACCGATAAACCAATAATCACCTGTATTGCATCTTTATTTCTGACCACACCATGCGCCCCAATTTGACGGAAGGCTGCATCACTCATCACCTGTTTTTCATCTTTCACACTGATACGCAGGCGAGTAGCACAGTTATTCACTTCAGCAATATTTTCACTACCACCTAATGCTTCCAGTAATTGCACAGCCTGATCATCAAACTGACTGCCTTTATTATCTTCGCTTTGAGCACCTTGACGGTTTTTATAATCCGCCTTGGTGAATAATTTAATATCTTCGGCTTCAGCTTCGCGACCCGGAGTTTTCACATCAAAACGAACAATCAAATATTTAAAGACAAAGAAGTAGATAACGGTAAAGACACTGCCAATCATGATTTGCATAACAACATTCATGGCGTGGTTGTGGAACATCGGTAGCCAGTTCTGCACCATGATTTCCAGTAAACCGCCCCCCATGTTGCCCACGATGCCATTCATATACATCACCGCAGCCATGGTTGCCGCCAGCACTGCATGGATGGCAAACAGGAACGGCGCCACGAACAGGAAGGTAAACTCCAGTGGTTCAGTAATCCCCACCAACACTGCAGTCAGCACTGCAGGGATCAGCAAACCCGCTACTTTCTTTTTATTCTCTGGTTTTGCGGTCATGTACATTGCACCGGCAATACCAATGGCACCAAAGATTTTCGAGTTACCGTGCAGAGCAAATGCACCTTGTGGGAACAACTTGATCAGCGGTTCAGTGGAGTTACTAAATTCCGCGATATGTTGGATCCAGTAAGCCTGAATACCACCTTCCACGACTGCCGGGCCAAGCACGAACGGACCATAGATAAAGTGATGCAAACCAGTCGGGATCAGAATGCGTTCCAGGAAAGTGTAGATCCAGACACCCAGTGCCCCCGCATGACTCAGGAATACCTGCAAAGACGCAATGCCACCTTGTACTTTTGGCCATACCAGTGCAGTTAAAAATGCCAGCGGTAACATCGCAATAAAACCAATAATGGTTACAAAAGCTGTACCTTGGAAAATACCGAGATAATCAGGCAATTTTTTATCAAAATAGCGGTTATGCACATAGGTCATAATGGCCGCAATAAAGATAGAACCGATAATACTGGTATCTAAGGTTTTAATACCTGCAATATTAGTTAACCCACTAACACCGCCAATTGGCTGATTAAAATTAACCCCAAAATCAGCACCCCAGGTTGTTAATATGGCAGCAATAAAATAATTAAATGTCAGATAAGAAACTATTACTGCTAAACAAGCCCGAGCTGGCGCCGTTTTAGCTAAGCCGATTGGCAAACCAATGGCGAAAATAATTGGCATATTACGAAATACAGTCCAGCTTCCTTCCTGAATAATCATCCAGAGTTTAAACCAGACCGTATCAGAATTAGCAATTGAACCCACTAACTGCGGGTTGGTTAATAATATGGATATACCAGCAACTATTCCCGCGAACGGGAATAACAATACGGGGGTAAACATCGCGCCGCCGAATCGTTGTAATAACTTTAACATTGTTGTCGCTCCTCAGTTTCCAGCCTCAGTGACGTGGATCGTCATCTCCATCGACAAGTTCTTTTTTATGTTTGAGCCGTTGAAATTTTTCATGTTGCTAATGATGTTGTGCAGTATCAATATAGAACCAATGTAGCTATAAAAAAGCGACAAAGATCACAAAGGTATCTTATTGGTATTAATAAATGACTTTTTGGTATCTAGCAAAGAAAGGAAATGAAGAAATGGCTACAGACACCCTCAAAATAGGTATTATTTACTCAAAAATAAAAAGACCAATTTAAGCAGAAAAGAAATACACACCAAATGGAAAATAAATAACCGATAGGAATACAGATCAATGGGCGGAAAAGAATACAGGCAGGTTTTCCTGCCTGTTAGCGAGAATCAGATATCTGATTCTTCAATTGAGGTAGGCCAGCCCATCGCGGTCTGACGATCAGCTTCCAGCTGCAATTCCGACGCTCGCAGGTAGTGTTCATTCAACCAACCCAGCGGCAAACGTAAAATCAGCTGTTCATCTTTTGCTTCGATACCAAATTTAGGTACGGAACCTTCAGTACGCCGCATACAAAGAATGATCGCAAAACGCAGCAAACGAGCAAGTCGGGTTGCCTGACGCAAAGAAACCGCATTCTGTTTCTCCAGCACTTCCAGTTTAAAGCCATCGCGCTGGTTATAGACCAGCGCAGACAATAACTGCTTCTGTGCTGGAGTAAACCCTGGCATATCAATATTATCAATGATATAGGCTGCATGCTGCGGTGCTTTTTTATACTCGATACAAAGCCCCAGCTCATGCAACATCGCCGCCCAACGCAACATCGGACGCCCATACTGTTCGCTCAGATGCCACTCTTTCTGTACTTGCTGGAAAGCATACAATGCAGCATCACGTACTCGTTCAGCCTGAATACGATCCATCTGATAACGGGTGATCAAGCTGTCAGCAGCCCGTTCACGCACATCACAACTACGGCGCTTGCCGATCATGCCGTAAATCAAACCTTCACGCAGCGCACCACCCGCCAGCGTCATGTTTTCAATTTGCAGCATTTCAAAGATAGCTATCAGGATCGCCAACCCAGACGGGAAAACACTGAGTCGCTCCGGCATTAAGCCTTGCAACACCAGCATATCGAGATGGCCACAGGTGATCGCTTGCGCTTTCAACTCATATAATTTTGCCAACGTAACGCGTTCACTGCGCCCCTGTGCAATCATGATCTCCTGCAACGCCTGTACGGTACCGGATGCACCCACGCAACTTAACCAACCCAGCGCACGATAATCCTCAGCAACGTCTTGCAGAACCACTTTAGCCGCCTCGATAGCCGCGGTAAAATTGGCTTCGTTCAGCAGGCCATCGGCAAAATAGCGTTTGATCCAAGTAACACAGCCCATATGCAGACTGTTCAGCAACTTGGCATCATTACTTTCGCCAATCACCAACTCCGTGCTGGCACCACCGATATCAATGACCAGACGATTGCCTTCCCCACTCGACGTCCAAGAGACACCTTGGTAAATGGTACGGGCTTCATCTTCGCCGGAAATGATCTCGATTTTATGTCCCAACACCTGTTCGGCGATCTGCAGGAACGAATCAACATTCCGCGCTAAACGCAAAGTCGCGGTGCCAACCACCCGGATATTCTCACGCGGCACATCCTGCAACTGTTCGGCGAACAAGCGCAGACAATCCCAGCCCCGCGCCATCGCCTCAAGGCTCAAATTGTGTTCATTATCCAGTCCGGCAGCCAGACGCACTTTACGTTTGACCTTGGCCACCGTGCGGATGGCGCCAGCCACTTCCCGCACCACCAGCATGTGGAAGCTATTCGAGCCAAGATCAATTGCAGCATATAATGGAGATTGATCCACGTGAGACATCCTGTCGTTAAGATTTATTACCCGGGCGACGACGGCCAGCAGGCTGGCGATCACGCATGTTACGATTCACTGGCAGACGATGACGGATCACGCGTTTTGGTGGCGTCACATCATCCAGCAGTGCGCTTGGATCATACTTACTAACTGGGATCGGATGACGGGTATATTCTTCGATATCCGGCAAATTAAACGCGTAATCTTCACAAGCAAAACTGATCGCATGTCCACTGCGGCCAGCACGGCCAGTACGACCAATGCGATGCACATAATCTTCTGCATCGTCGGGTAAATCATAGTTGAAGACATGACTCACATCAGGAATGTGCAAACCGCGAGCCGCCACGTCAGTAGCGACTAACACATCCAAATGCCCGGCGGTAAAATCTTCCAGGATTTTCAGGCGTTTTTTCTGCGGCACATCACCCGTCAACATACCAACACGATGACCATCCGCCTGCAACCAAGCGTGAACATCTTCACAACCATGTTTGGTGTTAGCAAAAACGATCGCTTTTTCTGGCCAATCTTCTTCCATCAACGTCAGTAATAACAACAATTTGTCTTCGTTAGATGGATAGAACAACTCTTCTTTGATGCGTTGACCGGTCATTTGTTCCGGTTCGATCTGAATATGCTGTGGTTCATTCATATGCTCGTAAGCCAACTCCTGTACGCGCAGCGACAGTGTGGCAGAGAACAACATATTCAACCGTTGTACTGGTGGCGGCATACGACGGAACAGGTAACGGATATCTTTGATAAAGCCCAGATCAAACATACGATCAGCTTCATCCAATACCACCACCTGAATTGCGCCCAGATCGATGATACCTTGCTTCAGATAATCGATAAGACGGCCGGTGGTCCCGATCAACAGATCAACACCTTCCTGCAAGACGGCAAGTTGTTTATCGTAACCATCACCACCGTAACCCAAGCCCATTTTAAAACCGCAGCTTTCGGCCATCGGCACGGCATCATTATAAATTTGTACGGCCAGCTCACGGGTTGGAGCCATGATCAGCACGCGTGGCTGATTTTTACGACGCTCAGCGCTGGCTGGGTGTGTCAGCAAGTAGTTAAAGGTACCCGCAAGGAAGGCAATGGTTTTACCAGTACCGGTTTGTGCCTGACCTGCAATATTTTTTCCGGTCAGCAATAACGGTATCGTTTCTGCCTGAATCGGCGTGCAATTATGAAAGCCTTTAGCTTCCAGACCGGCCAGAACTTGTGGTTCCAGTCCGAGTTCAGCGAATTTGATCTCTGTAAGATGTGTTTTGCTCATGGGCAACAGGCTTATTAAATTAGGTTTGCAATAATAAACAGTATCTATTAATTAAGGTAACTGTTTGGCTTTTATTTCTTGATCCCTTTAATTTGCATCTTCGTACCCCTATATTGATACAGTAAACGAATTGCAAATGTGGAGTAAAAAATGAGCGACAAAATTGTACACGTGACCGATGCCAGTTTCGAAAGTGATGTAGTAAACGCCTCTACCCCAGTTTTAGTTGATTTTTGGGCTGAATGGTGTGGTCCATGCAAAATGATTGCCCCAATCCTAGACGAAGTAGCTGGCGAATACGCCGGTAAAGTGACTGTTGCCAAACTGAACATCGATCAGAACTCTGGTACTCCACCAAAATTTGGGATCCGCGGCATTCCAACTCTGCTGCTGTTCAAAAACGGTGCTGTCGCTGCCACTAAGGTTGGCGCACTGTCTAAGACTCAGTTGAAAGAGTTTCTTGACGCAAATATCTAATCTGTGCGATCTGAGGGGGCCTAAAGCCTCCTCAGTTTTTAATAATGCCTGATTTTCATCCATTTCTCACTGCAGATAACTAGACGCCCTGATAAATTGATGCTAATTTGATTAAACGATGCTGTTCGTACCCGCTTGATGCGCTCTCTCCAGCAGCTTTATCCAGCAATCAATCCAACCATGCAATTCCCGAAACTACATCACCTCTATGAATCTAACTGAACTAAAGAACACAGCAGTCTCTGAACTGGTACATCTGGGCGAATCTATGGGCCTGGAAAATCTGGCCCGTCTGCATAAAAAAGATATCATTTTTGCCATTCTCAAAGCCCACGCGAAAAGCGGGGAAGACATCTTTGGTGATGGCGTGCTGGAAATTTTGCAGGATGGCTTTGGTTTCCTGCGTTCCGCTGATAGTTCTTATCTTGCAGGCCCGGATGACATTTATGTCTCTCCAAGCCAGGTACGTCGTTTCAACTTACGTACCGGCGACACTATTTCCGGTAAAATTCGTCCGCCAAAAGAAGGTGAACGTTATTTTGCATTGCTGAAAGTTGACACCGTCAACTATGACCGCCCGGAAAATGCACGTAATAAAATTCTGTTTGAAAACTTAACCCCACTGCATCCGACCAAACGCCTGCGTTTGGAACGTGGTAACGGCTCAACAGAAGATATTACCGCCCGTATTCTTGATTTGGCATCGCCTATCGGTAAGGGCCAGCGTGGTCTGATCGTCGCACCACCCAAAGCCGGTAAAACCATTCTGCTGCAAAATATTGCCCAGAGTATTACCAATAATCACCCTGAATGTGAATTGATCGTACTGCTGATCGATGAACGTCCTGAAGAAGTAACCGAAATGCAACGCATGGTGAAAGGTGAAGTTGTGGCATCTACCTTTGATGAACCAGCAACGCGTCACGTTCAGGTTGCTGAAATGGTTATCGAAAAAGCCAAGCGTCTGGTTGAACACAAAAAAGACGTGGTGATCCTGCTCGACTCAATCACTCGTCTGGCTCGTGCTTACAACACCGTGATCCCATCATCAGGTAAAGTGCTGACCGGTGGTGTAGATGCCAATGCTCTGCATCGTCCAAAACGCTTCTTTGGTGCTGCGCGTAACGTGGAAGAAGGTGGTTCATTGACCATCATCGCGACTGCGTTAGTTGATACCGGCTCGAAGATGGATGAAGTGATCTACGAAGAGTTCAAAGGCACCGGTAACATGGAACTGCATTTGTCTCGTAAGATTGCAGAGAAACGTGTTTACCCGGCAATTGATATCACCCGTTCTGGTACGCGTCGTGAAGAGTTGCTGACAGCGCAAGATGAACTGCAGAAAATGTGGATTTTGCGTAAATTCGTTCATCCAATGGGCGAAATCGACGCAATGGAATTCATGATCGACAAGCTATCAATGACCAAAACCAACGATGAATTCTTTGAAGCGATGAAGCGTCAACAGAAATAATCCAGGTTGCTTCATTAAAGTTAAGGGACAGCTTATGCTGTCCCTTTGTTTTTCTAATCAGCGAATAATTGACCGTGCGTTAATTGATATCGCCTATTTCCCAATATGGCTGCATACCAATGCCACGTTGACGGATCTGATCCAGCTCAATCAGCCGCGGTCTTAATTCCTGCTGTAGCCAGCTATTTAATTCCTGCTGATGCGGACAAGCCATACAATTAGCGGCACCGAATATCCACTCAATATGTTCCAGATCTGACAGTCGCCCCAGCATATTTAACCAAGGTAAACGAAAACCTTGCTGGCGTTCACTGTCAAACAGTGCAGCAAAACAGACACCAACCTGCAGGTTATGGCGTAACATTTCACGTAATCGCTGATAGCTTTCATGATCTAACGCTTCACCAAGTTTGGAGAGTGACAGTAATTCCTGCCAACTATTTTCCAAAGACAGAACAGCTAGCGAATGAATAGGTTGTGTTAACCCTGGCGTATCTGGTTTTTCCACTTTATACAGAGCCAACCACGCAGATAATTTTAAGAGTGTCTGGCAATAACGTACGGATAAAAACAATGCCTGTGTCTGTTCAATTGTCGGTAATAGTTGTTCATGACGTGCAATTTCACTGGTGAGTTCATGCTGACACGGTGCATCTTTTAACATCTGTCGATATTCAAACTGCATGCGTTGTAATACCAACGCTTCATCCAGCCAAGACAATTGTTCTATCAGCCACTGCAGATCATCTTCCCAGTCAATTGGGGTTAATGCCGCATAAACTTCGGTATATAACAACCGAGTATGTAGCATCAGTGAAGCAGCACTACGCAGTTGCAACAACGCGCCAATAGAAGGCTGTTGCATATAAAGTTGTTCGTGAAATTGCCAATGCCGCAGGGAAAACTCTAAGGCTGTGATCAACCCCTGCTCCACCGTTTGCTCCGGTGTTATCGGCACGAAACCCATCCTGCGAACATCAGGCTCCGCACTCAGGCCCGCCAGTCGATAACCCCGCTGCGCCTTGGACGCACACCCCAGCTGCCAACCAGGTCGCGTGACTAACAATTTCGCCAATGCGAATAAATGCTCAACTGAACCGGAAATAATTTCCAGTTCCACTTCATTAATAGCTTCCTGTTGACCATTCGCATCAATAAAACCAATGTCATACGCGACTTCAATCAGCGAATCATCGGCTAATGCCACTTTCCAGGTTCTACGATGAAAATCGGTCCGAAATAAGGTCACCAGCGATTGCTGAATCAAGCCAACATTAGTATCTGCAGGCCAGATAGAAGAAGGGAACGCACGCAGATCAGGCCAATTATTATTACAGGGTAAGGTATATTCCGGCCGCTGATGTAAACCGCCTATCGCTTGACCCGCCATTTTGATCGTTTGCTCATGCTGGCCACGAAAGGTCCGGATCCGCAAACCACAATCAAGCCCGCGGAGTGCTTGCTCCGGTGTATCAAAATAGATATTTTCTAATTGCTGATCCTGCCGTTCAGTAACTTTAAGTGAATTCAGCACCAGTTCCAGATGTGAAAAGACATCTTCAGTGACCAGAAACTTCAATTCCACTTCATTGCTCATGCGGGGCCTCTCCGGTCTTTTTTATAAATTATCCGCCAACAGCTGGTTTAGCTTTTAACTCAATTAGTTATAGTGCACCGGTCAGATCATGCTTTCAATAGCCCCGCCAGTCGGTCAGCGCATTTAAACTGAAACTTTGCGAGCCAACACGAAAAATACTGGCATTCGCATCAATGCGCAGTAGAACCACACCACTGACCACTTCATCCCCTTCATGATAATCCCGGCCATTAATATTGATGGTGCGATTTGCCGGCACAGAAGAATAAACATGCGCACCATATTTCATTGCCGCAACCTGCTGGCTGATCCGAGCGGGTAATGCTGCCAATGGCGTTGCTTCCGATTCAGTAACTGTGGCCGTGGCAGGCGGAGCAGACTGTCCTGTATCATTCACTGCCTGCATAAAACGTTTTTCCAACGTACTTTTTGAATCGACCTCGGCGACTGGTTCTGCTGATTTGGCATTAGATGGTTCAGCAGTTGTCGGATCCATCGCCAGATTTGGCTCTGGCGTTATTTCTTCAGGCAAGGGTTCGGTAGCAAATTCATAATTTTGCTCTGCGGGCTTATAAGGTAATTCCGTTGCATGTGGCACTTCAATTTTTTGTACCACCGGGTCGTTATGCAACAGATGCCAGCCATAATTTGTCGCAGCACCGAGCGCAAGACAGACCGGTAAACCGAGTAACCATGCCAGCCACAGCCCCCGACGACCTGGCTCACCGGAAAGACGTTCCGGCATGAAAAAATGTGCTTGTTCTACTCGTTTTGCCTGACGAGATGCGGAGGTTAATAGTGACATTAGCTGGCGCCTCCTTCAGTTTCTGCACTATCTGTTTCTGCACTATTGCTGCCGTTATTGACTGTTTGCTGGGCTGGAATGCGGCCATTCAGACGCGGTACTGATTCTCGGCTTCGAACCACCAGCCGTAACAGCGTTTGTTCACCCGCAACACCATCGGCAGTCAGCCCTTCTTGTTTCTGGAACTGACGCACCTTAGTCGTCAGTTGTGTATCAAACCGCGATAATTTATTCCGTGGTGGTTGATGTAATGCCTGGCTTACTACGGTTTCCAACCACAGCACATCGGCTGGACCACTGCGTTTAGAAATAATTTTATTACTACTTTCTGGCAGTTGCCAAAGTACGGTGTAATCTTGTCCCCACATTTTATTAAGCCATTCTTGCGATACTTGCCAACGATCACTCCCTAACAATACATCAGCCTGACCATCGGTAACATGTAACACCACGGCATAAAAATCCTGCCCGTGTTTTCCCGTCAAACGGACAACAACCGGATAATTCAACTTAATAATGTCATCGAGCGAGGCTTGGCCTTGCACACAACCTAATCGTGCGCGTTGTGCATTATCACAACGCGCCTCATCAATCGCCGTTTCAAAACCCCATACCCGATACAACTGTTGAACAGCCTGATCTTCATAACTGGCTTCCGCAATGGCTTGATCAAAGCGTTTCACCAATTTGGCATCCGGCGGTAAAGCAACTTGTACTGTTACTTTTTTCACGGGATGTTTTGGTAAAAATCCCCACTGTTGCCAGCTAAACCAGCCAGCAGCCAACATCAGCATGCCCGCCAATGAAAAAGCTAATACCGCGCCGGTACTACCTTCATCACGAACACCGATTGCTTCATAAGCGGCCTGTGCCAGTAATTTATCATTAATCCGCTCACGTCCGGCAGCATAGGCTCCCAGCAAAGCACGTTCACAGATCAAATTGATCACGCGCGGAATACCGCCACTTAAGCGGTGTAACGCTCTGATCGCCGATGGCGTAAATATCGGTTGCAGACAGCCGGCAACCTGCAGACGGAAACGAACATACGAATCAACGTCATTCAGATCTAACGGTAACAGGTGATAACGGGCCGTGATCCGCTGTGCTAATTGTCGTAATAACGGCTGCCGTAGCAGTTGTTGCAGTTCCGGCTGACCTATCAGCACGATCTGCAGCAACTTGGCATCATCAGTTTCTAAATTGGTTAATAAGCGTAATTGCTCCAGCACGTCAGGCATCAGATGCTGTGCTTCATCGATCACCAGCAGCGTTCGCCGCCCGGCTTGATGATTTTGTAAGAGAAAATGATGCAAAGTATCAAACAATACTTTTAACGTGGCGGGCTGTGAATAAGTGAGCTGGAAGGCGTCACAGACAGAAGCCAGCAGCTCTTCGGTCGATAACGAGGGGTTCAGAATAAATGCCAGATCGGTATCGTCTGGCAATTGCTGTCGTAAACAGCGTGACACGGTGGTTTTCCCGGTACCAACTTCACCGGTCAGTAAAACAAATCCACCACCATCGCGTAAACCGTAGACTAAATGTGTCAACGCTTCGGTATGGCGATCACTCATATAGAGGTATTTAGGATTCGGCGATATCGAAAACGGATTTTCCGTCAGATTAAAAAAGGCTTTATACATAATCAGCTGATCCTGTAAGTACTCATCGAAGAGTAATCCGCAGCACGGATGAAGTCAAAGCAGGCTATAATCGGGCTGTGAAAATAGAGGAGAAAAACGGGTGCAAATATATCTGGTTGGTGGAGCTGTGCGCGACAATCTGCTGGGGTTGCCGGTCACAGAACGGGATTATGTCGTAGTTGGTAGTGAAGCACAGACATTATTAGATTTGGGCTACCAGCCTGTGGGTCGTGATTTTCCCGTATTTTTGCATCCACAAACCAAAGAAGAGTACGCACTGGCACGTATTGAGCGTAAACAAGGCAAAGGTTACACCGGTTTTGCCTGTTACGCTGCCCCCGATGTCACATTGGAGCAAGATCTTTTGCGCCGCGATCTGACGATCAATGCCATTGCACAAGATCAATCTGGCCAGCTTTACGATCCTTATGGCGGGATCAATGATCTGAATGATCGTATCTTGCGTCATATCTCCCCCGCCTTTAGTGAAGACCCGTTGCGCGTATTACGTGTCGCCCGTTTCGCCGCACGCTTTCACCATCTGGGTTTTTCCATTGCCCCGGAAACACTGGCACTCATGCGCCAGCTCAGTCGTAGCGGTGAGTTAAACCATCTGACCCCCGAGCGTGTGTGGAAAGAACTGGAAAAAGTATTAACCAATCGCAATCCGCATGTCTTTTTTGAGATCCTGCATGATTGCGAAGCATTAAGCGTGTTATTACCGGAAGTTGAAGCGCTGTTTGGCGTACCGGCACGCCCGGACTGGCACCCGGAAGTGGATACCGGTATTCATGTCATGA
>JAQUHG010000055.1 GCA_028683735.1 Tolumonas sp.
TCGGATTGGCACTATCATCACCGGTGCCCCGAAAATATTCTGGTATCATCACGGCAACTCGGTTGAATTACATATCAATGGTTGGGAGCATTTTCACCATGGCGAAACTGGAAAAACATCATAAGAGTCGTGATGCGTTGGAGTGCTTAAATTGGCATAACCCGCTGCATTGGCTGGCCACTGGTTTTGGTTCGGGTTTATCGCCGTTTGCCCCCGGCACTTTCGGCACCCTCGCTGCGATCCCATTTTATTGGCTGATGAGCTATCTGCCGTTATCCGTTTATATTGCGGTCACCGTTGTGGCTGCTGTTGCCGGCATCTGGATCTGTCAGTCAGCAACTAAAGCAATTGGCCAAGATGATCACGGTTCTATTGTATGGGATGAGTTTGTCGGTTTTTGGATCACCATGATCGCTGCTCCCAAAGGGTTACTCTGGTTACTGGCTGGTTTCCTGATCTTTCGCTTTTTTGACATCATCAAACCATGGCCCATCCGCTGGTTAGACCGCTACGTTAAAGGCGGTCTAGGTATCATGGTTGATGATGTGTTGGCGGGGGTATTTGGGTTCGTGGTGATGCAAGTGTTGGCTTATTGGTTAGCCTGATAAACCTTTACCTTATCTGGTCGTTATGTTTGTTAAGCCGCTTTGTTTCAGCAAGTTGGGATCGATATTTGAGCATTGCTTCGTAGCATAACTACTTTGAAATACGTCGTTGGAGAAGAGCTATGTATTAGTTCAGGCTGTGTTTTCGTTTGGAATGCGCGAGAGAAAGTCCGTAGCTCAGGCGGCTATTTTCTCTCGCGCGTACTGTTTTTATCTATCTATATTTATCAGGTTAATTATTTCCTGATGATTTCCAATACACAGTATGACGTTTTAAATTGGTATTTGGGACAACCTCTTGTGGTGCAATAGAACTGCTTGCTCCACCTTCTTTTTGTACTGCACCAATTACTACTGTAGTTGGGACACCATCGATTGGTACAACAGCAAAGATTGGAGATGGAGGTAAGCCGCCTTCACCAACAAACTCTTCAGATCTGGTTCCACCACAAATACCAGAAACACCGACAGCGCCTGAACCGTTAAAGATATTGACCCAATACCCGCGAGCGATGCCTAAATTTGTTGAACAAGTTCCCTCAGCAGGGGCTACTGGTTGGTTAGTGCTAAATACAATCAATCCAGATGTAATTAAGGCCGATGTGACAGCTTGCTCTCCTTGCCCATTTTCATTTAGCTTCATAAACCAACCTTTTTTGCCTGAGCCAATGATTGTTGTTGAACTGCAACCGAGATCCAGCGTTTTATCTGTCATGTCAGAACCATCCAGACTGTAGTCTGTGATTGTATCTCCTGTTTTTGTTAAATCATCAGTGAATACGTAGAAACGATTTTCAACATTCGCATAGGGATATTGTGAATATAATGGATGCTCACGATCACCACTACCAATAGCTAAATAGATAGTATTGCCCACAGTTAAAAGCGCAGGTGGATAAAAGAATTTTCTTCCGTTGCCATTAGTGTATGCAATGCGGTGGATTTCAGATCCTTCAATATTGTCTGAGTCAAAATCAATCCGATAAATATTTCCACCAGTGTCTGAGACATAAGCGTGATCGACAGTACCTTGAACGGTATGAGATATAAGAGCCACATCTGCTGCAACACTTCGCGTAGTCGTAAAGGTTTTAAGTATTTCACCAGTATCTGCATCTAGGACATAAACACCTGCTCCTTTAGGGCTTGAGCATGATGGTGCTACTGTGTCGGCATCTTCACAGCTATCATATCCTCCACCAACAATAACTACGGGTTTATCATAGCCTACAATATGTTCAGCTACTTGAGGTGTTGACCAAGTTTGACCAATTCCTTTGATACTATCAGATGTGCAACTATCGTCATTTGTCAAATTTGGACAGCCAATTTTCCATTTGAATGCTGGAGATGAGCTAGAGGTAATATTAAAAGCATAGAGCATCCGTCCCCCCCTTCTCATGGATGGGTATATCCAGATTTTAGTGTTATCACTATTCTGATAAAGCCCTATAGAGCCATCAAAAAAATACCCTTTTGGTGTTGGAGTAGGGGTTATGTCAGGCATCATCCCTGGATAACTAATGAGCGGGCTATTATCATATATCCTTTGCAATTTTGAGTAATGTTCGGGAGCTACGAAAGCCCAAATCTCTTTACCATCATTTGCATCAACCGCACGAAACATACCATCGTTTGAACCGTAATACACAACTACCTTAGAGCCATAATCAATTGGTAATGGGCGGGAATGAATGGTGTCGCCATGTAATGAAGGGCGAGTTAATGTTGATGGTGCTGTGCGTGTTATATATTCAGCAAAAACGTCCTCACCTCTAGTGAACTTCACAACAGAGTCTGTTAAACCTGAATTCGTTGTATTAAATGCTGTCAGTGCTCCACCAGCTAGAGCTTGTGTATATATGGTCCGATTGACAGCCCAAGTTGGCGAATCGTTTGTGGTTGGCGGATTGTTCCCCTTCCTGATCACTTCTGCAGCACCACCCTTTTCTACTACAGGACCATCTGGAGAATCAGACCACTCTGTGGTAGCACTACAATCGCCAGAAGGGAGGGGGGTTTCGTTTACATTTTCCCAGTAGTTTGCCGGGTTGTTGGAGGGGGTTGTCCAAAAACTTACGGCACAATCGGTAGGTAACCCGTTGTTATTATTAAGTGCTTGAATTGGGGGGGTTGAGCTATCACCCAATTCAACAGAATTACCGACAGTAATCAGTTGGTATTGTTTCATATTTCCCATCCAGCGAGGTGCGGCATGAGCATCTGGCCGGAACATAGGAATAAATACTTGGTTTTTTTCTTGCGCGCGGTTAGTTGTACTGACAGGAAGGCTACTTGACGCAAATGTCTGTGATTTTGCATTAATCTCTGCAAATATCTGACTTAATTGAAGGTTGAGTGTGTCGGTTGATGCGGCATGGAAATATTTACCACCACCTAATTTAGCGATTTGCTGGGCAATAGTAGTGTATGTAGTGCTTTGATGCTCATTATAAACATCAATAACATACACAGAGATGCCATGTTGATATAAGTATTTAGCCCAATACGCAGGCCAGGTTGATGTACCGCTGGGCGCGAGACTTGAAACACTTACCCCTTCGTACGTTGATTTATCTGTGTTGGAATCTACTGCTTGGGCATTGTTATTGTTTAGGATAAAAATCACATAGTTACTTGAACAAGAGGTATCCGGGCCATTGTAATCACCACTTCCAGAGCTGGCTGAGCCTTGAAGGCCACATTGTTGTCCTATCGTTGATTCATCACAGGTCGCTCCAAGCGTTGTGGCGGTCAGCCCCAGACCAGACTTGCTAAATTTTGTATTACCGCTGACATCAACCAACGAATTTAAACTATAAGCTCCTTTATAAGGTGTTAAGCCTTCGAAATATTTATAAATTTCATAGAAAGCAGCACTTTCTATCTGTCCTTTTTCATTTATCTTTTCACTATTGTCATTAATATCAATATTTGACATTAACTGTTGGAATGCTGATTTGTTGGCCGAAATGTTCATATTCCGAACACCAAACCGTATATAAGCTGACATCGTATTAAATTCAGCTAATCCAACATTCATTATGTTGGAGTCGCTAATGGCTCCAACTACATTACTGATGGCGCATTTTTCTGCAGCACCTTGAGTATCAACCGCTTTGCATGCTGCAGAGCCTGTTGTGGCTGGCGGAAACTTTTGGTTGTTGTTCGTCCAGTTTGATGTGTTTTCTAGCAAAAAAAGAATATTGGGTGCAGCTTCAGTACCACCTGCATTGCTGGTAAAAATATCAATATCTTCTGCGTACAGAAGGGGCGATGCAACTCCCAAGGATAAAAGACTTAGCCAGAAAAGTGACTTCAAGTTCATTAAATTTCTCATAGTTTATTTCTCCCGTTACGGGCAGGTAGTTGTTGAAACTACCCGAACAGCAGTTCCCTGATTAACACTAACTTGAGCTTTGCTCATGTTATCGGTTGCAATCGCACTGATATTCCACAATGCATCTGAACATAAACTTGAAAATGTGTTGGTTGTTCCTGCGATTCCGTACGATTGAGCGTTTCCTTGCATACAACCAATATCATCATCATTAGTTGCGTCTAAGGCTGATGCAGGTACTGGAATAATGGATAGGCAAGTTGGTATGCTGACAATCGTAATATCATTGTTACCACTGCCATTTACTGAAGCGTAAGAAGTTTTTGAAACATTCGCAGCTTTAGTGAAGCCAGTGTTGCTAATCATCGTTTCTACAGAATTTTGCGCAGCAACTAACACTTGGTTACGCTGTTGCATATTACCGACTATTTGATTGTTACCTTTATTTAATTTAAATGCGCTAATGATCATCAGCGTCATTAGAATCAATATGATTAGCGTCACGAGTAAAGTTACGCCTCGTTGTTGCTTCATAGTCGATATCATGGAGTATTTCTCCCTGCGACATTATTCAACCGGACCACAGATTGATAAACATGCCGTTTATATGCATCTGAAAATGGGCCAACAGTATTGGTTGAGCCATCAAACTTTAACCCTAAATTGTATGTTTTATCGGTGCTATAACCTGGGCTAGTAGTTGTACTTCTTACAAGCAAATAAAGTTTTACTGCGACAGTGTTACGCCAATAAGTCGTACATGGCGGTGTGGTATCTTTAGAGCAAGTATGTAAGCTGTCGGGATCTGCTGTGTAATTTTTGGGTGTTCCGTTAGCATCTTCATCAATGCCATATTCGATTTGCAAGTTTTCTACACCATCAACAATTGGAACGATAGTAAAGCCTCCTGCACCAAGTTCGGCTCGTTTCAATGTTGGAATTCCATCGCCGTCTTTATCATTGTTTGCAATGAAATAAATATGAGTTAAATAGCGATGATAAGGCGCCACTGTTCCGGCAGTCGTCGGTGGATTGCAATCTTTTTTATGTAAGGTCAAGTTGGCTGTGCTGGTATCGAGCTTGTAAAATTTTGTTACATCAGATGAGGATAATTCGGCACTGCTGCCACAGGTTGATGCCTGAAAATAAGGGGCTCCAGCGACCACGGCATCACAACCTGTATCACCAACAGCACAGTTACTAACTCGACGCACTACGAGTATATCTGTTCCGTCCCGAACATCACTCAGGCAATCTGGTACGTTAGCTGTAGCCGGATTATCATAACCTTGAATGGCAAACGGTAATGCTGTTTTCAAATCTGCAATATCAACAGCACAAGCGTCAGGTTTCTCAGTCGGTGTTGTTGTGATTAAATTCGGATTAAATTCTGCTAAATAACCCGCATTACTTAAATCATCCATCATGATTTGTAATGCATAGCGACCATTTTCTACTTGTTGATTGGCTCTATCTATTTCGTTAAAAGAGCGATTATTTTGCACAAAAATCGTAGCGACACCAGCTAGCAGAATTAACCCTAGCGTGATAGCTATCATCAGCTCAATGAGCGTATAACCTGTTGTAAGTTTTCGACTACGGCTATGAATGGTCATAATATCTACCTGTTGAAAAGCAATCAGACGAAAACGATTTTAGAGGCATGATGGTAATCCGATCGTAATTTGCGATGAAATGACCTTACGAAAACCATCCTCTCCATACGAGCCTTGTCCGCATGTGTTCGTTGGCGTTGTTGTAGATAGCATGCCTTGCCAGGCAACATCAATTTGATAAATTCCGGGCGTACAGATCCCTTTTGTTGAGTCAGGAGTCTGGATTTGTGTGATACAACCTCGGGCATCTTTCATTGCACCGACTTTATCTGAGCCAAGATCTTCGCTAGATCCCTTTAAAATATTACTCCATTCACAAATATCTCTGTTTGCACCTGAAAAGCCTGAGCATGTTGTCGGTTGTTCATCGCCCGTCCCAATGGGATCAATTGATAGATAATCGCCAGCGTTAGATGCATTATTTTTAAACCGATTAGCCATATCATTTAATACAAGAATAGCTTGGGAGCGTTGATAGGTTTCTATATCCGAAAGCTGAAGCTTACTTTGTAAATTGGCAAGACCCAGTATCCCAAACCCAAGAATGACTAGCGATATCAATATCTCAAAAAGGGAGAATCCTTGTTGTCTTTTGGTCAAATATGATTTCAACATGTTGAGGATGCCTTTATGTAGGGGCGACCACTGAGGCTGACAGATACACACTGATTCACAGTAGAAGATCCATAAGTGGTTGTAATCACAAATGTAGGAGCTGCTGTTTTCAATCGGCCTGCTGCATCATAAATGACACTTGTTGTGCCATCTGGTGTCAGAGTAATTGTTGCACCTGCAATCGATCCTTGGTCATCCAACACTGTATTATCCGATGCCTTGACTTGCCATCCATTCAACCAATCACCACTTTTTGGAGATAAATTAACATTGGTGTTTTTAGAAACGGCTTCACTACGCGCGATCAATAGGCTTGAATATAGGTCTGTTGCAATTGATTTGGCGCGTTGAGATGCTATGAAACTAGAATATGCAGGCGCAGCAATCCCAGCCAAAATGCTCACAAGAATTATCGTAATAATCAGCTCCATCAGGGTAAAACCTGCTTCAAAGCTGTTCCGATAGCGATGAGGATTAGTTGTATTCATTTTGCTACCAAGAGTTATTAGACGATGTTTTTGTGCCTGCATTATTGATACTCAAAGCGCCATCACTGGCTTGCGATGTCCCGGTAACAGGTGTAGCGGTTACTGTAAATGTCGGTGGTGCTGATGAAGTTGCGATCGCAATCGTATAATAACTACTAACATCGCTGGGTGTAGTCATGCTCAAGGTTGTCAGATCTGATGCATAACTTCTTGCATCGAGGAAGTACTGTTGTTCGCGTTGTGCAATATCCATTAAATGAGATTGGGCTGATGCTCGCCGACTGCTTATTAAATGGCTTTGATAAGATGGATAAGCGATCGAAGCCAGAATAGCTACCACAGCTACAGCTATCATCAGTTCAAGCAATGTAAAACCTCGTGGTATACGACAATGCTTTGATATATCTATCCGTTCCATGGTAATTCCTGGCCAACATTGATAGTAGATTCCTACTGTCAATAATAGTAGGTCTCCGAGTGAACTGCCATATTTCGGGCAGCGGTTATCATCACTATGCTTAATTCAATGCACTTTGCACAATACTGGTGCTGATGTAAGCGCAAAAAGCTTAGTTATTGTTAGAGGAATGTTTATTGACGGTTTTATATTTGTTGCTTTATTCGGTTAAGATTCAATCATATCCGATTAAAAGTGTAGTCTAATTCGCGATTTTTTCTTTTTATATATAAAAAATACGCAATTTATCCCCTCTTTTATTTAATTTTGTGAAATAGCTAGTCTTCTGGAATCTAATCCTGTTATTTGTTGTTTCTATGAATTTATCTTCCTTATAAGATAGTTCGCTTATCTTGGCCCGAAGTGTGCACTTCTGGTCTCCGAATACAGTGTTTTTCGTTGCAAGATTAGAGGTTGACGGATGTCCCTGCTGGAAGTCAGAAATTTAAGAATTGAATATCCTTCGCGTCATGGCGTGATGGCGGCAGTGAAAGATCTGTCATTCTCAATTGAAAAAGGCGAGATCCTGGGTGTAGTTGGTGAGTCAGGCGCAGGTAAATCAACCATCGGCAATGCGGTCATTGATTTGCTAAGCCCACCTGGTCGCATCGCGCGTGGCGATGTTTTCCTGAATGGTGAAAAAATCTCTGGCCTGGCGCCCGATGCGATCCGCGAGATCCGTGGCGCGAAGATCGGTTTCATTTTTCAAGACCCGATGACTTCACTCAATCCGCTTTTCACGGTAGAGCAGCAATTGGTCGAAACCATGCTGGCGAATACCGAACTGAAAGCCGACGAAGCTTATGAAAAAGCCTTAGAGTTAATGGAATCGGTCGGTATTCCACAACCGGAACTGCGGATTAAACAATATCCGCATCAGTTTTCCGGTGGCATGCGTCAGCGTGTGGTGATTGCTATTGCTCTGTCTTGCGACCCTGATTTGATCATTGCTGATGAGCCAACTACGGCACTGGACGTTTCTATTCAGGATCAGATCCTGCAGTTGATTCGTAAACTGTGTAAAGAGCGTCAGGTTGGTTGCATGCTGGTCACACACGACATGGGGGTGGTGTCGAACATCACCGATCGTGTTGCCGTTATGTATCGTGGTGATTTAGTTGAAATCGGCACAACGGAACAAGTGCTGGGTACACCGAAACATCCGTATACACAAAGTCTGATTTCGGCTGTGCCACGTTCTGATGTGAAACTAGTTCGTTTCCCTCTGGTTTCTTATATTGAATCAGCAGAACCTCTGCATTCGATCGATCTGAAAACGCATTGGTTGGGTCAACGTCAGGAGCAGCGTGATTACAGCGGTGCTTTGTTGCAGGTCGATAATGTCAGCCTGCGTTTTCTGACCAAAGACTCCATGTTCCCATCGCGACGTGAATATGTGCAGGCGAACAATCATGTCAGCTTTGAAATTCAGGAAGGTGAAACCTTCGGTCTGGTTGGGGAATCGGGCTCGGGTAAATCAACGATTGCTCGCGTGATCACCGGTTTGTATCCACCACATGAAGGGAAGGTCATTTTTGAAGGCATTGACCTGACTGCGCTGAAAAGTGAAAAAGAGCGTCGTCCGTTCCGCCGTCAAATGCAGATGGTGTTCCAAAATCCGTATTCTTCACTGAACCCACGTATGAAAGTTGCCGATATTATTGCCGAGCCGATCCGCTTCCATAATCTGGCGGAAAATGAGCGTCAGGTGCAAGAAATAGTCGGCGATTTACTCGATCACGTTGGGCTTGGTCGCAAAGCCGGTGTGAAATATCCGCATGAATTTTCGGGTGGTCAGCGTCAACGTATTTCGATTGCACGTGCGCTGGCAACCCGCCCTCGTTTGTTGATTTGTGATGAACCGACATCGGCATTGGACGTGTCGGTACAAGCACAGATCCTCAATCTGCTGAAAGATCTGCAGCAGGAACTCAAACTCACCATGCTGTTTATCAGTCACGATTTGCCGGTGATCCGCCAGATGTGTGACCGTATTGGTGTGATGCAAAAAGGAACTTTGTTGGAAGTGGCGAAAACAGAAGATCTGTTTGTGTCACCACAGCATGAGTACAGCCGTAAGCTGATTTCATTGATGCCGGAATTTAAAGGTATGAGCCGCGCTGGATTACAGATCGCGGAAGAAACGGCAGCCGTGAATCAGTCTGCATATTAATTAAAATAGGGAGCTAATTGATGAAAACAGGAATGAGCAAAATTGCTGCTTTGTTGCTGGCTGCAGGTGTTTGCATGCCTTTATATGCTGCGGATGTAAAAGTGGCGCTGGATGCTGATCCAGAATCACTGGATATCTATGAGCAGCTGTCTGGCGGTATTTTGCAATATGCCCACATGTCTTTTGACCCACTGGTTCGTTTTACCAAAGACATGAAGTTTGAAGGCCGTCTGGCAGAATCTTGGGAACAAGTAGATGCCAAAACTGTGCGTTTCCACCTGCGTAAAGGTGTGAAATTCCACTCTGGTAATGCCTTCACTGCGGATGACGTGGTGTGGACATACAACCGTATTCTGAAATCAGAAGATTATAAAGGTCTGTTTGAAGTCTACGAAGGGATGAAAAAAGTAGACGATTACACCGTCGATTTGGTTGCCAAAGTGCCATACCCATTGGTTCTGCAGAACGCAACTTACCTGTTCATCATGGATTCCAAGTTCTATAGCGGTAAAACCGAAGACGGTAAAGCCAAAGACGAAATCGTGAAAGCGGCTAACACCTACGCGGCAAACCACGTCTCTGGTACTGGCCCATTCAAACTGGTTTCTCGTGAACAGGGCGTGAAGCTGTCACTGGAACGCAATAAAGATTACTGGGATAAAAAATCACCAGGCAATGTTGATCACCTGACTATCGTGCCAATCAAAGAAGATGCAACCCGTGTTGCCGCTTTACTGTCTGGCGATGTGGACATGATCGCACCCGTTGCACCAAACGATCAGAAACGTGTGCAGTCTGATAGCAATCTGCAGATGGTGACAGAAACCAGTAACCGTATCGTGATGTTTGAATTGAACCAGAACAAAGTTCCTGCATTCAAAGATCAACGTGTCCGTGAAGCGGTAAATCTGGCCGTTAACCAAAAAGGTATCGTTGATAAGATCATGAAGGGTTTCGCAACCCCTGCTGGTCAAATGAGCCCAGAAGGTTACTTGGGTCATACTGCTGATTTAGTGCCTGAATACGATCTGAAAAAAGCTAAAGAGCTGATGAAAGCAGCGGGTCAGGAAAAAGGTTTCGAGATCACCATGATCGCGACCAACAACCGCTATATCAATGACGCTAAGATCGCTGAAGCTGTGGCTAACATGCTGTCTAAAATCAACATCAAAGTCACACTGAAAACCATGCCAAAAGCACAATACTGGCCTGAATTCGATAAGTGTGATGCTGGCATGCAGTTGATCGGCTGGCAGTCTGATACACAAGACTCTGGTAACTATTTTGAGTATTTGGTGCAAACCAAAGATATGAAAACCGGTAAAGGTCAGTACAACTGCGGCGGTTACTCAAATGCCGAAGTTGATAAGCTGATTGCGCAATCGAATGCGGAAGTGGACGTTGCAAAACGTACCGCCATGCTGCAACAGATTGAAAAACTGTTAATGAAAGATGCAGCTTATCTGCCTCTGGAATGGCAGAACCTGTCTTGGGCTGCCAAAACCAAGCTGGATATCAAACCAATCGTTAATGGTCTGGATTTCCCATACTACGGCGATCTGAAAGTTAAATAGTAATTGTGATTAAAGGGCGGCATCGTTGATGCTGCCCTCGATCCGTTTTTTATTAAGATGCAGGATCTTCGTGCATGCTGACTTTTTTGTTTAAACGTTTGGCGCAAGCCATCGTAGTAATGTTTGTGATCAGTCTGGTAGCGTTTGCTATTCAGGATAATTTAGGCGATCCGTTGCGCGAAATGGTCGGACAAGGTGTGTCTGAAGCGCAGCGTGAAGTATTGCGTAGTCAGCTGGGGTTGAATGATCCCTTTATGATTAAGTATTCCCGTTTCCTGACTCATGCCATGCACGGCGATTGGGGAACTTCATTTATTTTTAAGAAACCAGCGCTGGATATCATTCTGAGCAAGCTGGTAGCAACTCTGGAGCTGGTGTTTGCGGCAACCTGCTGGATCATTTTGTTGTCGATCCCGTTAGGCGTCTATTGCGCCATTCGCCCGCGCGGGTTGGGTAGTAAACTTATTATGGGGATCAGCACCATCGGTATTTCTGTGCCAGTGTTCCTGACCGCTATTTTGCTCATGTACATTTTTTCTATCCAACTGGGCTGGTTGCCATCGTATGGTCGTGGCGAAACCGTGAATGTACTGGGCTGGCAATCCGGCTTGTTTACCATTGATGGCTTAAAGCACCTGCTGCTGCCATCGATTGCACTTTCGTCCATCATGCTGCCACTGTTTATTCGTCTGGTACGTTCAGAAATGCTGGAAGCGCTGAGTGCCGAGTACGTTAAATTTGCGTGGGCGAAGGGCTTAGATAAAAACAAAGTTTGGTTCCGTCATGCACTGAAAAATACCATGCTGCCACTGATCACTGTGGGTGGTGTGCAAATTGGTTCGATGGTGGCTTACACCATTTTGACAGAAACGGTATTCCAATGGCCGGGTACCGGCTTTCTGTTTCTGGAGGCGATTACACGTGTTGATACGCCACTGATCACTGCTTACGTTATCTTCGTGGGCTTGGTGTTTGTGGTCACGAATACCTTGGTCGATCTGCTGTATGGCTTGATCAACCCAACAGTCAAACTGACGTCCAAGGGAGGCTAAGATGTCACAACAAGCAACTATGAGTCGTTGGCAGCGTTTCCGTCAGTCAGATCTGGT
The DNA here is from genome assembly GCA_028683735.1 of Tolumonas sp. GTDB lineage: Bacteria > Pseudomonadota > Gammaproteobacteria > Enterobacterales > Aeromonadaceae > Tolumonas. Next base: position 11,978 of record JAQUHG010000055.1, read on the forward strand.
TTACTACTTTCTGAAAGATAAAGTCGCCATCTTCTGTTTTCTGATTTTTATCTGCTACGTGGTGCTGGCAACGTTAGCACCGTGGTTAGCGCCGCATAATCCGTATGATCCGTCTACCTATGACATTATGGATGCGGAAATGCCGCCATCATGGCTGGAAGGCGGGGATGCTAACTTCTGGTTAGGTACGGATAATCAGGGCCGCGATATTCTGAGTACCATTCTTTATGGTTCCCGAATTTCGCTGATCATTGGTTTATTTGCGGTCGCTTTGCAATTAGCGATTGGTGTTGTTGTTGGTTTGGTTGCCGGTTATGTGGGTGGCCGTATCGATAACTTACTGATGCGTCTGGCAGATATTCAATTATCGTTTTCCACTATGATGGTGGCGATCATCGTATCAGCCATTTTTCAGGCGACTTTGGGCGGTGATTTCTATTCGAAATATGCCATTCTGATGTTGGTATTGATTATCGGTATTTCCGAATGGCCACAATATGCACGTACGGTGCGGGCATCTGTGCTGGCGGAAAAGAAAAAAGAGTATGTGGAAGCTGCGCGCGTGATGGGCTTTAAAGCGCCACGCATCATGTTCCGTCATATACTGCCGAACTGTTTATCACCGATTTTGGTAATCTCTACCGTTCAGGTTGCCAATGCCATTATGGCGGAAGCGGCACTGTCATTCTTAGGTTTGGGGATGCCAGTCGATAAACCATCGCTTGGTTCACTGATCAGTATTGGTTTTAACTATATCTTCTCGGGTTCATGGTGGATCACAGCATTCCCTGGTATCTGTCTGGTGCTGTTAGTGCTGGTGATCAATCTGCTGGGTGACTGGTTACGTGATTTGTTTAATCCAAAGATTTATAAAGATTAATCCGACACATTCAGTCAATAAAAAAGGGAAGCATAGTTGCTTCCCTTTTTCTTACTTGATATTTAAGCCGTTACGCAATGATGGAACCTTCATCATCTCGTTTATCTCTGGGTAATTGGCAAACGCTCTGAATAGCGAAGCGCAGATACATGACTTCCAGCACAACAAACAACACACTGGCGAATGGTAGCGGTAAACCCAGAATACCCAGCAGCATATCGATGATCATGGCAGGCGTCAGCGCAACCGAGCTGATTCGCACAAAGGAAGGGTAACGCATGACTAAGCCTTGTCTCTTTGCCAGCCAGCCAGCCAGTAGAGCATAAAGCATGGCCTGTGTGATACGCCATGACCAGGCAAATAACACCAGAATGACGTAGGTTAATGGCATGACAAACTTGCTGGTGGTGCTCAGAAACGAGTCGAGCAGTTCACGATCAATAGTCATATCGGTAAAGGTCGAAAAATCAAATGAGCGGGTTTCAATATCACTTTTACGGATATACAGACGGTCAGCGGTAATCAATACCGGTGCTGAGGTTTGCTCTAAATCGGTAATTTGACCGCTGGTATCCACCACAATAAATGGATCTGTCGTGCCTTTCTCATTGATGATGTAAGGACGATCTTCTGGTGTTGAGGCGGTGCCATCCTGAATGGTGAGTTCGGGTAATTCATCCAGATATAATGGCAAGTCGTTTTCAATAAAGGAGAGATAATCGGCCCGGATCTCCATCGTAACTGGCAGGACGACCAGAGCGGAGAGGATCAACAGATATAACGATCCAATGCCTTGCCATTGTCTGGCAACGGATTGGTATAACTGTCGGGAAAAAAATGATAGCCAGACAGCCTGCCACCATGTGAATTTACGCATGACCCGAAACTCCTGCGGTTCAATTGAGTTTATATATTTGGTCTAGCATATCAGTTTGTCCGGCATAAATCAGGCGTGGTACCACGTTCGGATATTCGGTGGATTTCGTTTGAAAGTTAATATGGCGCAATATTTGTGATATAGCTCATGTTAGACTTTGCCTCCCGTTTTTCGGTGGTGGTGCTATGTCCGCTTTATTACATCAAATCTATCTCTCAACACCCTTGTTTAT
>JAQUHG010000320.1 GCA_028683735.1 Tolumonas sp.
GACAAATATTTATAGTGTAGCTAACAGTGTAGCCATAGTGAAAAGTCGCTGTATTTTATGGTAGTTATATCAGGTGTACGCAACATCCAAAAGAAAAGACTAACTCTTCCCATTAAAGTTATTTTACGAACAGGAATATGCGGTACTCATAGACTGGACCTTAAGAATTAAACATTTCAAAAATTCCATCTAATGTCCTATTTTTCTTGGCTTTTCTTTGTTGGGCTTTTTTCGCATTCTTTGATATATACGCTATAGCCCATTCCAGCCGAGCCGTTATTTCCAACCATGCTTGATGAATATAAGCCTCCAGTAGTGGTAACAACCAAACATCAACATTCTTCCCTGCTTTGTACACCGAAGCGGATGGCATACTTTGCATCGCGATGTACCTGCGGATGATCAATGCCAGCAAACTGGCCCAGACCAATCCTTTCATGATGGCTTGTTGGCCCGTTGCAAAACTTCGCCAGTTTGTATCGGATTTCAGCTCTTTAAACAGTAACTCAACCTGCCAACGACACCGGTAAATCATCATGATCTCATCGGCTGACCACGTTGTTGCTGGTAAATTGGTGACCCAGATACAAAATCGTTTTTCTTCTGCAAACCAACGACGGACTAACCGGAATTCATCTGCGCCTCGCTTGATTTTTAAGTCCAAAACCTCTGAGCGATTCATTTTTCGGTCGATTTCTTTGAGTTTCATACCGGCGAGTTTGGGTAATATCCGACCCTGACCATTGCGTGCTTCGATTATCACTGGATTGAGGTTTTTACCGCCTCTGACGATGAATGAACCGCCATGTTCAGATAACTGACTGAAATACTTGAAGTCTACATACCCGGCATCCGCCAGCAGCAACTGATTGCGCATCAGTTCTGTTTTCGGCAAATATGCCCGCTCTGAGGCTGTATCGGCCGTGATAGTCATGGTTTTCGGCATTTGATGTTTTAGCGATAACGTCATATGACATTCAATCGCCGCCGGATAGGTTGGAAATCGACTTGGGAAAACTTCCGCTAAGCCATCATGAACTCGGAAAGAACTGCCATCCTGTAACAGGATATCGTCAAAACAGTCGAGTTTGGTGGGCAACTTTGCTTTCAGTGCCAAAACAAACTGCGCAATAGCAAACTCGGTTAACTGTTGCATTAATTGTGCAAACGCCGGTTTTCGTAATTGATTATGAAAGGGCTTATAAGCCACAAACTGTTTTTCACTGAGACTCATTCCATTGAATTGTCGATGAAGATCCGCGATAGCATGACAATTCCCTTTACTGAGCGCAGCAAGCAGACTCAGGACTAACGATTGAGGTTCAATGGTCCGTTCACGTTTTAAGAAGCCAGTACGTCTGGCGACTCTGGTTATAAAATCTGGACAGAAGAATTGCGATAATTGGTGTTTTAAGGAGATAATCGTCATCGGCTTCATGGTTGATGAGAAATGGTTTGGCGACGATTATCTGATCATAAATGAGGCCATTTTTCTATCTGAAATAAAGAGTTATCGCTTAAGATCCTGTCTATGATGCGGTACTAAGCTTTAGTTCAACCTCATCAGATTTGATGAACCATACTCCGGTTTTATCATCATGATGCACCGAACTAATTGGATGGAGCATTCTTTTCACTACAACAAACCCTGTTTCTTCCTGATTGCTTAGCCTGATATAGCGCTGAATCTGCATTTTTTACTAAATCAGGTAAGCGATATTCTGCCGTACTTGATTCAGTTAAACCAATACTAACAGACACAGAAATAGAGGCTTTGCCAATGGTTATGGGCGTGCTTGCAATGAGCTGTCTCACTCGTTCAGCCCAACTTTTGGCATTCTCAATATTGGCACCAGGAAGTACAACTGCAAACTCCTCCCCACCGTATCTCGCCAAAATATCGTTATGCCGGATACTTTGTTTAAGCGTTTGAGCTATATGCCGCAATACCAAATCGCCTACCGGATGGCCATGCATATCATTGATCGACTTAAATAAATCGATATCAACCATAGCTAAACACCATTTCGTTTTAGATAGATCAGTCGTCAACTCCAGTGTGTCGCTCATTTCTAGCAATGCATATCTGTTATAAACACCGGTTAACGCATCGTAAGTAGCATGTATGTATAACCGTCTGGCAAGCCATTGGTATGTCATTAGCATGATACTGAATCCAGCCGTAAGAAGAGCAATACCGGTAGAAAACACCAAGATGATGCTGGCAGAGTTATATTCCAGTAATCCAGAATAATGACTTCCTAGATGAAGAGACGTTCCTCGGTAGATGTAACTAACCAAATTGAATATCAGCGAAACCACTGATAGCCATCGGCCTGTTTCGTATTTATGTATGTGGTTTAACGCGATATATAAACTCGCCAATGAAAATAATGCCAGAACAAATGAAACGATCTCACCCCTGATCGCGATATTTTCCGGCTCGACCCAATAGCAATACAAAAGAAGAAGAGAGGCTAATGGCGCAATTAACGTAAAAGAGATGTCTGTTTTACGATAGGTTTTTGTATATTTCCGAAATGCCATCCAGAAATAAATGCTGCCTAAAACTACGAACCCATTACCAAGAGAAATGCTGATCCAAATAGGGATTATTTCTCGCCCAAGCAGAAAAATCAGGCCCAGAGTGGTCAATACAATACTGAGAAACCAGTCATAAGCCCCAGGACATATATACTCTTCACGTAAGCTGAAAAACAGCATTGCTGACAGACCAATTCCGATCATGATATCCATCAGAAACAGGCCCTGAATTGTTGTCAGTGTTGAAAGCATCTGTTGCCATTCGTTTTTTATTTGTCATCTATTAACGATAGCTGAAACTAATTGTGCATGCTGATTTGACGAGATTTTTTCAATGGAAAGATGAGCTTGCCAGAAACGCCATAACAACAGATCTGTTCACCAAGCCATCAATGTCATATCGAGCGATGATCACATTAGTGCCTTAAAATCAGTGTGTCAGCACGCATAAAAAATGAGGCCGCATCATGCGACCTCATTTAACGAAATAATATTAATAAAAGCGAATCAATCATAAACAATGTTTATTCGCCGGGAATAACATCGATCGATTTCAACATTTGCTTCAACTCGGCTACCCCTTCCTCGCCAGGCTGGGTAACGGCCACATTTAGAATATTGGTTGCAATATTAGGCTCTGACCATGGACATGAAGCTGTAACAACCCGAATAGGATAGCCATGGAAATGAGGCAAAACGAGATCATGATGGGTAAAGTGTTCTTTCTTCAATTTTTCAACATTAACCACAACCGCACTCCGGTAGTTTATTGAGTCTT
>JAQUHG010000056.1 GCA_028683735.1 Tolumonas sp.
ACCGTTAGGTCAGGGACGCGAATCATACGCTTTCCCGGTTGCTTGTCAAGCGTTGTTCGTCACAACTGCTTAACTCGCTCTGTGTTGGCGTCTGCCGTCTCAGTGGGGCCGCATTATAGGGACCGAACTTTTTTAGGCAAGCGCTTTGTGGTCATTTTCATGAAAAGCTAGTTCGTTCGCTCAATTTGCAACCAGATTGATAGTTGTAGCGGTTTTTTCAATCAAAAATTGAGCCATTGCTATTACACAAGCGTACCAGTACGCTTGCTGCATTCTCTTTATATGTTTATTTATTATGGATAAAAGTCGTCAACAAGAACTGATTCGTTGGTTACGCCAGCATCGGTCTCTCGCAAAACCCTGGTCGTCTCTATGTATTTTGGCCGGTGCGTTATCAACGCTATTACTGATTGCACAAGCCTGGTTACTCGCAACGATATTACATGGGGTTATTATTAGTCACCTTCCCCGCGGATCTTTTCTTTGGTTTTTCGCTGCCCTGTTGTTAGTCGCTTTATTACGTGCATTACTGAGTTGGGGTAAAGAGCAGTTCGCTTTTATTGGTGCGACAAAAATCCGCCAGCATTTTCGTCAACAAGTCATGGCGCAGCTGCAAGCTCGTGGCCCTCTTTATATACAGCAGCAACCGGTGGGTAGTTGGTGTAGCTTATTAATAGAGCAAATTGAACACTTGCATGATTTTTATGCCCGTTATTTACCGCAATCCATGTTATCTGGTTTACAGCCTTTCATTATTTTGTTGTTTGTATTTCCAACCAATTGGGCTAGTGGGCTTATTCTTCTATTAACTGCACCACTAATTCCTGTATTTATGATCTTTACTGGTATGGGTGCGGCAGATGCAAACCGCCGCAACTTTCAGGCATTAGCGCGTTTGTCTGCACACTTTCTTGATCGTTTACAAGGTTTAACAACATTACGCCTGTTTTATCGGACTAAAGCAGAAGGTGACAAAATCGAACAGGCATCGGAAGACTTCCGCGGCAGAACGATGGAAGTCCTGCGAATGGCGTTTTTAAGTTCTGCGGTATTGGAATTCTTTGCGTCTGTATCAATTGCGCTTGTTGCTGTTTATTTCGGCTTTTCTTATCTCGGTAATCTGAATTTTGGTTCTTACGGTGAACTAACACTGTTCAGTGGCTTATTTGTTTTATTGCTGGCGCCTGATTTTTATCTGCCGTTACGGGAGCTGGGTGCCCATTATCATGCAAAAGCACAGGCGATTGGTGCCGCCGATTCGTTACAAACATTTCTGGATACCGAGGTGCTTAAAGCGACTGGTGGTGAGCAAGCTCTTATAGATAACGCCGACTTTACTATTGAAACTGCTAATTGTTGTGTATTGGCACATGATGGAAAGGTATTAGCCGGTCCGTTGTCTTTTCATATCAAACCGAACCAATTTGTGGCTATCGTTGGTAAAACCGGATCAGGTAAAAGCTCTCTGCTCAATGCGTTGTTAGGTTTTGCTCCGTATACCGGCAGCTTAAAGATTAATGGCCAGGAATTATCGACTTTGGCTATGCGCCATTACCGGCAATACATTGGCTGGTTGGCGCAAAACCCTCGCTTGTTACCTGGTAGCCTGCGGGCCAACTTATTACTCGGTGATCATAATATCAGTGAGGAATCGTTGCTGAATGCCGCAGAACAAGCTGGCGCGCTCGATATTATTCAGGAAAAAGGCTGGGACTATACTGTTTCGGAGCAAAGCTCCGGTTTGTCGGTTGGCCAAGCACAACGGTTGGCTCTGGCCCGAACTTTACTGAAACCATGCCGTTTATTATTGCTGGATGAACCAACCGCCAGTTTAGATCGGGTGAATGAGCATAAAATCCTGCAGGCATTGGCACCGTTATGGCGAAAACACACCACTTTATTGGTAACTCATCGCGTTGAGCAGCTACAGCAGGTCGATCATATTTTATTGTTGCAACAAGGTCAGTTGGTTGCCGAAGGCAGTTTCATGGAACTGAGCCAACAGAATGATGCTTTCCGGGCTTTATTGCTACAACCAGACATTGCCGTTACCAACATGACGGAGAACGACTATGCGTGAGTTACGTCCTTATCTGAAATTATTTTGGCAACACTCAGGCATGTTGTCGTTAGGATTACTGCTAACGCTTTGCACTTTACTAGCTGGATTAGGATTGTTATCACTTTCCGGTTGGTTCTTAACTGCTTGTGCAGTAGCGGGTTTAAGTGTCGCGGGAAAAGATGGTTTCAATTATATGACACCCGCTGGTGCTGTACGTTTTTTCTCTATTGTGCGCACGGCCAGCCGTTGGGGGGATCGTGTCGTCAGCCATGATGCGACCTTCCGCGTACTGACCTCGTTGCGGATCCAATTCTGGAAAAAAATTGCGCCGTTATCATTGCATCAGTTGCGTGCCTGGCGGCAGGGAGAATTACTCAATCGTCTGGTTGCGGATATTGATGCATTAGATAATTTGTATCTTCGTCTTGTCACACCGGTATTAGCAGCCATCCTGATCATTGGTTGTCTGGTGGGTGTCATTCTGCTGTTTGATCCACACTTAGCGCTATTACTGGGTGCTGCGTTACTGTTTATCGCACTTTTTATACCCTTCCTGTTTTATCGTTTAGGAACACAACCGGGGCAAGCGCTCATTGTCAGCCAAAGTCATTTACGCGAAGCCTGTACCACTTATCTGGCTAATCAGGCCGATTTGTTGCTATTTGCCGCCGACGAACATTACCGCCAATCAATTGAACATGAAGAACAAGCGCTGCTCAATGCTCAACGTCGCATGACCAGTATTAACGGTTTTGCCAGCGCCTTGATGATGGGGCTGCTGAGTGTGGTGTTGTGCGCGATGTTGTGGTTCTCTGCCGCCGGTGTGGGTAACCAAACACAAGCTGACCCATTAACCGCGTTGATGGCCTTTTTTGCATTGGCTTCTTTTGAAGCATTACAACCCTTGGCCGGCGCTTTCCAATATTTATCGTCTACGCTTACCGCAGCAAGGCGCCTGAACCAGATCATGGAATTAACACCTGCAACGCACTTTGGTTTAGATGAAACCCCAGCCAGTAGCGGAACATTAACCATTCAAGGACTGACATTTACCTACCCTGCTCAGCCGACGAGTGTATTGAATGAACTTTCATTACAACTAAATGCAGGTGAAAAAATAGCGATTCTCGGGCCAACGGGCTGTGGAAAATCAACCTTATTAGGTTTATTGACGCGGGAATGGCAAGCGACACAAGGTAACATTTTGCTGGATAACCGTTCTCTTGCTGAGTTCAGTGATGAAGCATTAAGAGCGTCGATGTCTGTCGTCAGCCAGCGTGTGCATATATTTAGTGCCACACTGGCCGATAATTTACGCTTAGCCAAACCCTCAGCCACTGATGCCGACCTGCTGGCCGTCTTAACCAAAGTAGAACTGGATGGTTTATTAGATGGCGCCAATCTGAAAGAAAGTTTACGCCAATGGCTGGGCGAAGGCGGGCGTGCGTTATCGGGTGGAGAACAACGTCGGTTGTCATTAGCGCGGGCTTTATTACACGATGCACCGTTGTTATTACTCGATGAAGTGACCGAAGGATTAGATCCGGCAACAGAACAGCGTATTATGCAGCTCGTCATACAACACAGCATTGGTAAATCAGTGCTGATGATCACCCACCGACTGACCGGTCTGGAACAAATGGACCGGATTGCGTTGCTGGAAAATGGCCGCTTCCGAATTACAGCGACCCACGATGAGTTGTTGCGTCAGGATCGTTATTATCAGCAATTGTTTCATCATCTGAGCGATGAATAACTGATATCTATCGAATCTCTCGAGCAGCCTCTCTATAATGCTATTTCTTATTAATGAGAGGCTGAATTGATGAAAAGTCTGCCGTTTGTTGCACTGCTGATGACTATGCTAAGTGGATGTAGTCTGTTTCAGGTACATACCAATCTGGATAAAGAAAACTTCACTGAATACTTTAAACCCGGCTCGGTGAATGTTCTGGATAAAGCGCAGATCCTGGATGCCGATGCAACTTCGATTGGTACAGTGGAAGGTGAATCCTGCCAGAGCAAAAGCACCCAAGCACCGCCTAATATGATTGATGCACAAACAGATGCTCGCCGAAAAGTGGCTGATAAAGGTGGTAATGCCGTTGTGTTTGGCAAATGTATCAGCATGCCTGCCACCACTGAATGTGTATCAAGCATGGTCTGTTATGGCCAAGCCTATAAGGTTAAAGACAGCGAATAATGATGTCTGAGAGCCCGACTAATACACCATTCAGCCTGTCAACTATTGGCGTGATCCGTTCCCCTTATCAGGAAAAGTTTGCTGTCCCTCGGCAACCAGGGCTGGTCACCGCCATTAATGCGCAGTTGGAATTATTACCGCCGTATAATGATCCGCATTGTGTACGAGGGCTCGAAGAGTTCAGCCATTTGTGGCTGATGTTCCTGTTCCATCAAAATGGTACTGATGAGTGGCACCCAACTGTGCGCCCTCCCCGCTTAGGCGGTAATCAGCGCGTTGGTGTATTCGCATCGCGCAGCCCGTTTCGCCCCAATCCGGTAGGATTATCGGTGGTAGAACTGAAAGCGATCCGGCAACAAGGGAATCGGGTATGGCTGGAATTAGGCGGGGTCGATTTAGTCAATGGCACGCCGATCGTGGACATCAAACCCTATCTGCCATTTGTCGACAGTCTACCTAATGCACGTGGTGGGTTTGCGCCAGATGCTCCAATCACCATGCCTGTGGAATTTGCGCCTGACGTTGAACTTCGTTGTCAGAAAATTGCACGCGTTCACCCCGGTTTTCGTGAGTTTTTACAGCAAGTGATTGGCCAAGACCCTCGCCCTGCCTACCGCAAGCAAGATAATGACGATAAAATATACGGCGTCCGATTACTAACATTTAATATCAACTGGCAAGTTCAGCATGGTGTCGCTGTTATCTGCGCCATCACCGATATCGAATAGGGAGAAAAACCATGATGCATGCCGCATGGTATATGAGCTTTGTGTTATCGATATTATTATTTTTATCGACCGGATGCGATGCAGGCCATGATGCACCACCAGCAGCCAAACCGAGCACGCAAGATACGATATTGAAAGATCAGCTGAAGCCGCTGGAAGATGCGAAAAAAGTCGAGCAAACACTGCAGCAGGCCGCCGATAAACAAGCTGAAGAGATGAAGCAGCAAACTAAATAATCAAATAAAAATGGAGTCATGAATATGGCTCCATTTTCGCTTTACTATAACTCGGCAAATTCTGGAATAGGCGGTTTGCCATGCGACTCCAGAAAATCGAGCAATACACGCGGACTTTGATTCAACACGCGTTCTGCCGGAAAACCGACACTGTCTAATATTTCCAGACTTTTATCTAACTCACCCAGACTAAATGCCACATGCGAATCTGAACCTAAACTCACCCAGCCACCGGCATCACGAACCGCTTTGGCAATCGCCGTACAGTTTACATCGCTACCGACACGGGAATGTAAAAACGAAGAGTTGTTGATTTCCAGAGCGACATTATACTTCGCAGCGGCTTCAGCAATGGCATGGATATCAACCGGGAAACGCGGATTACCCGGATGGGTAATAATGTGTACCAACCCGTTTTTCATCGCATTGATCATGGCGCGGGTATTGGTATCACGATCTTTCGGTGCAAAAACCTGCTCATGGAAACCAGCCAGAATGATGTCTAATTCACCCAGCATCTTTTCATTACAATCAATGTTGCCAAATTCGTCTTTGATGTTGGCCTCAATGCCACGCAGGATGGCAACACCATCGACAATGCGGGGAATGACGCGTTGATTGATAAAATGCCACGCATGCGGCGCATCCGCCATCTCCGGACCGTGGTCGGTGATCGCAAAAATGATGATGCCTTTGCGTTTCGCTTCGGCAATATAATCATGAATTGTACTGTAGGCGTGCGTGCTGGCCAGGGTATGAGCGTGGGTATCGACCTGATAGCGCATAGCTTAACTTCTCCCCTTCTGTCATTGTTTTCAGCATATCATAAAAGTCATTTTTACGGCGGATCGCTATGCTTTTCTGCACATTGTTGATTTTTCCCTTGGGGTGTCATCCACCCGCCTGCTAGAATTTTGCCCCAAATTCCGAATATAACCGGCGATATGCCGGGCTAATGCTCAATAAACGAAGGATCCAACATGCGTACCAGCCAATATTTGCTTTCCACGCTCAAAGAAACACCGAATGATGCGGAAGTGATCAGCCACCAGCTGATGCTGCGCGCCGGAATGATCCGTAAACTGGCTTCTGGCCTGTATACCTGGTTGCCGACCGGTCTGCGTGTATTGCATAAAGTTGAAGCCATCGTGCGTGATGAGATGAATAAAGCCGGTGCAATTGAAATTTCAATGCCAGTCGTACAACCAGCAGAGTTGTGGGAAGAGTCTGGTCGTTGGGAACAATATGGCCCGGAACTGTGCCGTCTGACTGACCGCCATAGCCGCCCATTCGTATTAGGCCCGACGCATGAAGAAGTAGTGACAGCGCTGGTACGTTACGAAGTCAACAGCTACAAACAGTTGCCACTGAACCTGTATCAGATCCAGACTAAATTCCGCGATGAAGTTCGCCCTCGCTTTGGTGTGATGCGTGGTCGTGAGTTCACCATGAAAGATGCTTATTCCTTCCATCTGAACAAAGACAGTCTGGTAGAAACCTACGGCAAAATGCATCAGGCTTACTGCAACATTTTCAGCCGCATGGGTCTCGATTTCCGCCCAGTATTGGCTGACACCGGCTCTATCGGTGGCACCGGTTCACATGAATTCCACGTACTGGCGAACAGCGGTGAAGACGTGATCGCTTTCTCTACCGAATCTGATTACGCCGCTAACGTCGAAATGGCAGAAGCCTTGGCTCCTGCAGGTGAACGCCCAGCACCATCAGCAACTGCGACTAAGATCGCTACGCCAAATGCGCATACCATCGCGGAAGTTTCTGCTTACCTGAAAGTGGCTGAACAGCAGACCGTCAAAACGCTGTTGGTTAAAGGCGAAGCCGATGAACAAGGTAAAGCAGGCGTTGTTGCGCTGGTTTTACGTGGTGATCATGAACTGAACGACATCAAAGCAGAGAAAGTGGCTGGTGTTGCAGCACCATTAACTTTCGCTAACGAAGAAGAGATCCGTGAAGTAGCGGGTTGTGATGCCGGTTCCATTGGTCCGCAAAACCTGAAATGCAAAGTGATCGTCGATCGCAGCGCGGCTCATCTGGCTGATTTTGTTTGTGGCGCCAATGAAAATGATTTTCACATGACTGGCATGAACTGGGATCGTGATATTCAGGGTTATGAAATTGCTGATATTCGCAATGTGGTGGAAGGTGATCCAAGCCCATGTGGTCAAGGCACGCTGCTGCTGAAACGTGGTATCGAAGTGGGCCACATTTTCCAACTCGGCACCAAATACTCTGAAGCCATGAATGCAACCGTGCTGAACGAAGGCGGCAAATCCACTGTGATGGAAATGGGCTGTTACGGTATTGGTGTTACCCGTGTGGTAGCTGCGGCGATTGAACAAAACTTTGACGACCGTGGTATCATCTGGAGCGATGCGCTGGCGCCATTCCAAGCGGTGATCATTCCAATGAATATGCACAAATCTCATCGCGTGCAGGAACTGGCTGAGCGTTTCTACACTGAACTGCAGGCAGCCGGTGTTGAAGTGTTGCTGGATGATCGTAAAGAGCGCCCAGGTGTTATGTTTGCTGATATGGAATTGATCGGTATTCCACATGCGATCGTGATCGGTGAACGTGGTATCGACAGCGGCGTGGTGGAATACAAACACCGTCGCAGCGGCGAAAAAACCGAAATTGCGATTGATGAAATTGTAGCAAAAATTAAAGCCCAATTAGCTTAATAATTGCAGCATTGAGAACCGGCCTCTGATGGCCGGTTTTTTTATGTCAAAAAAATGTCTTCCCGATATCAACTTATTCTCTTCGCTTTCTTTTCTCTCTGTTGAAACGACAGCTAAACGTCAGCCAGCAATATCTCACTTCCTGCCGTTTCCATAAAAAAGCTTATACATCAATAGATTAAAAAAAAATCTAAAACAGGCATAGCTTTTGCTTTATTTAAAATAAGATTAGTTTTTAAGTGGGTGAAAGATATGGAAGGTTTATCTGTTGTAGCAACATATGATCATGCCCCGGATCTGCATTTTGCCCGCGTGAGTGGCTTTAGTCCAATCTCCAGCAGCGATAAATTAGCCCTGTTGGAAACGCTAATGACCCAGGAAAAACTCGCCGATCTGCTGCAATCTTTTGCCACCTGGACCAGCCAACATTTGCCGGTTTGCCGCATGGCTTATATCTGGATGGAACAACGTTTTGAGATATTGAATCTCGGTCGTGGCGCTTACAAACAGCATTTCTCGCTGCTTGATCCTAAGATGCAGTTGCTGGGCCAAGTTGATTACGAATTAACCGGTAAACTGAACCCGCATCAGCATCGTCTGTTGCAGCAATTACACCAGTTATTGATTAACCCGCTACGTCTGTTTCTGAAAATGGAAGAGATGGATCAGCAATGCCGGATGGATCATTTAACCGGTGTGGGTAATCGTGCTCATTTTGACGAAGCTATGCAGTTATCGATTGAGCAGAACAATCGCCAGCCCAATGGCTTAACATTGATGCTGGTTGATTTAGATAACTTTAAACAGATCAATGACACCCATGGTCACCCAACTGGCGACCGTGTTTTAAAAATGTTTGCTGAACTTTTGACTGATGTTGTACGCGGCACCGATATGGTCTTCCGTTTGGGTGGCGATGAATTTGCGCTGATGTTCCAACCAGCAGATGAATTTACCGCGTTACGCGTTATGGTTCGTTTACAAAAACGTCTGGCACAACATCCAGAACTGAAACAACTGAATGTGGGCTGTAGTTTAGGTTATATCAATTGGACGAGCGGCATGAGCGCCAAAGAGCTCTATCATCAGGCCGACGAACAACTGTATCATAATAAAAATCTGCGCCGGGATGCCTGAAGCCAAAGTCAGGCATTTTGGTTCCAGTCGATTTTTAACCCGATATGCCCTGTTTGACAGAGATAATCCTGACAGATAAATAACCCGACAACTGCCGCAATTTTCCCCTGATAACAGATGACCGGCATTGCGCTACGGAGCCAAGGCGCAACACCATATTCCTGCCATAGCTTTTTCAACTCTCGCGAATGTTCTCTCCCCACCGGATGCGCCTTATGCGATCCTGGCAAGCCATATTCTATCGTTAATTGTTCGTCCGACTGCGGCATGCGTAAACGAACTTCGTTTACGTCATCAGTCTGTAACGTCAAAACACCATTCACTAAATGAACGGGAATATCGATCGGTAATGCTTGCGACGAAATCGCTGCTGGTATTGGAGAAACTTGATATAAACGCTGCTGATATCGGCGGATACCCCCTTGTTGCCAGACTAATTCAGGCATTGCATCAGCACGGGCTAATGCCACTTCAGGCCAGATTTTCTGTAATTGCGCGTGCGATGGCACCGTGCCGGTTTGTTGACGTAACCAGAAGCGCAACAACTGGTTGCGCCGTGCGGGTGACAAACGTTCCAACCGTTCAATCTGTAAACTGCCATCAACATGCTGACAGGCGAACAGATCTATTTTGGCAATTTCATCGAGTAACGTTTCTTGTTCCGCACATAAAGCGGCACTGCGCGCTGCAGTTACCGCAATTTCCGGCCAACGTTCGCGCAATAATGGGATCACGCGCTGGCGCAGAAAATTACGATCAAAACGCTCATCGTGATTGCTGTCATCTTCAATCCAGCTTAAGCGCTGACTGATAGCCCAATCCAATAATTGCTGACGACTAAACGACAACAGCGGGCGCACCAAGCGACCATCGGCAAAATCAGCCTCCATTGGCATGGCTGCTAACCCCCGAGGGCCAGAACCGCGCTTCAGTGCCAGCAGCAGTGTTTCCAGCTGATCATCTTGATGATGAGCCGTCAGCAAAGTACCACCTTTCGGCAAATACTGCCGAAACACTGCGTAACGCGCCTGACGAGCCAGATCCTCCAAGCTTTGACGACTCTGTTTTTTAAGCTCAACTCGTTGTGCCGTGAACGGGATCGCTAGTGTCTGACAAGTTTGCTGACAATGGCTTAACCACTGATCGGCCAACAGGTTCAAGCCATGATGGACATGCACGGCCTGCAACGAAAAGCCCGTTCGTTGACGAGTATAACGAGCTAATAATTCCAGTAATACGCGGGAATCCAGACCACCACTAAACCCGACCAGTAATGGGCCGGGTTTTAGTTGTTGATCCAAAATTGCGAATACGTCGGTTTCTACACGATGTTGGCTCACAGGAACTCATTTCAGAACACAATCAAGATGTATACATGATAACAGATGGGCTTCGGGATCACTGCTGTGTGAGTTATCACAGATTTATCTCTTGGCTTGGTTTTAATCAGCTTTTTACTCAATTCTTGGCTACATTCAAACAGTAAGAAAAGGTCATTCATCCAACAATGGTCAGGATAAATAATGAGCGAAATATTACGGGCACAATCCCATTCTCCCGATGCACAAACAGCGGTTACCGAGCTGAAAGAGCAGTTTCGTAATGGTTCGCCTGCCAGCCTGATTTTGTTTTTCTGTTCTTGTTCTTATGATTTACAACAATTAGCTGAGAGCTTTAATACTTTATTCCCTGATATTCAGGTGGTTGGCTGTACTGCTGCGGGAGAAATCGGACCGGAAGGTTATTTAGAACACTCGTTAACTGCGGTTTTATTTCCCAAAGATGAGTTTGATGTTGTGAGCGGCTCACTCAATCAACTGTCTGATTTCAGTGAAACAAAGGGCACTCAGTTTGTACAAAATTTAGTGCCGCAATTAACCGCATTAGCGCAAGATAGCCACAACCGTTACTCTTTTGCCATGCAACTGATTGATGGCTTGTCGAAAAAAGAAGAGTTAATTAGTCATTGTTTCCAGAAAGCATTAGGCTGTATCCCTCTATTTGGTGGTTCTGCCGCTGATAACTTACAGTTTGCTCACACCTATACTTTTCATCGTGGGAAATTTTTAGAAAATAGCTGTGTATTAATTTTATTTAATACGGACCGGCCATTCCGCTTGTTTAAAACACAACACTTTTCCGGTACCAGTTCTCCACTGGTTGTGACGGCCGCAGACATTGTTAACCGGACAATCATAGAGCTCAATGGATTACCCGCAGCCCATGTTTATGCACAGCAAATTGGCTGTTCTGTTGAACAACTTAATGCGCAAGTTTTCGCAGCGTCGCCGGTTGTTATCAAAATGAATGGCAATGAATACGTTCGTTCGATCCAAAAAATGCATGCTGATGGTAGCTTACAGCTTTATTGTGCTATCGATGAAGGTGTCGTGTTACGGGTTGCCAATAGCGTCAACCTGACTACAGACCTAGATCAGCAATTTGAAAAACTGCAAACCGCACTCGGTGATATATCACTGACGCTGGTGTGCGACTGTATTTTGCGACGGACAGATATAGTGAAGACACAGCAATTGCCCGCGGTAAGCGATGTTTTTGTGCGTAACCAAGCGTCAGGATTTAGTAGTTTCGGTGAGCAATTCGGCGGGTTACATCTTAATCAAACCTGTACCGGTATTGCTTTTGGTCACGGAGATGCCAGCTCATGACCGAACAGCCGCATTCCAGCACTGATTTACAAGATGAAATTGTCCGCTTAAATAAGATCATCGCCGCATTGATCAAACAAGCCGATGCACGAAACTCGGACAAAATGACTGATTTCAGTCTTTTCCAATCACAGGTCATGTTAGAAAATGAAGTACATAACCGCACGGAGCAGTTAGAAAATGCGTTACTGAAAAACAAGCAAATCAATGCCGAACTCATCGATACACAACGGAAAATGATGGAGGAAATTGAAGAGCGAAAACTGGTCCTTTTAGCGCTGGAGCAAGAAAAAGCAGAACAAAAAGAGTTAATTCAAAAACTGGAAGAAAGCGATCGTCAGCTACGGCAATCTGAAAAATTGGCGTCGATTGGCCAGTTAGCTGCGGGTATAGCCCACGAAATTAATAATCCGATGGGGTTTATCACCTCGAATCTGAGTTCGCTGCAGCGATATTTTACCCACCTATTTCAACTAATTGCACTTTATGAAAAATCATCCGCTGAACCGGCTGATCCTGTTTTGCCGCAACAGATCCAGTCATTAAGGGATGAAATCGATATCGATTTTCTGAAAGAGGATATTGGCCCGCTGTTTCAAGACTCGATAGAAGGGGCTGTCCGCGTCAGGCGGATCATCCAAGACTTACTGCATTTTTCCCGAGCCGGGGAAAATTACTGGGAATGGGCTAATTTACAAGATGGTCTGAATAGCACACTCAACATACTGAGTAATGAACTTAAATATAAAGCTGACGTGATCCGGGAATATGGCGATATTCCGCAAGTTCATTGTATGCCCGCACAACTTAATCAGGTTTTTATGAACATGCTGCTGAACGCCGTACATTCGATTGATATTCATGGCGAGATCCGCGTAAAAACTGGCGTACACCAAAATCAGGTGTATATCTCGATTGCCGACACTGGCAGTGGCATGAGCCAAGAGGTAAAAGCCAAGATTTTTGACCCGTTCTTCACCACGAAACGCTTAGGAACCGGCACAGGTCTAGGTTTATCGGTCGCCTACGGGATTATCAAAAAACATCAGGGCCATATCGATGTGCAAAGTGAACCCGGACAAGGGTCTGTCTTTACCGTCTGGTTGCCCCTTTCGCCCGTGATTGATTCAGACGATACACACTGATATTAATGTGTTATTGCCGGAGTGCGTTTACGTAATAAAAAGATCAACGGTAGAGCGAGTAATGTAATAAACATCATCAACCGGAAATCACGCAGATAAGCGATCAAACTGGCCTGCTGAGTGATGGTTTTATTCAGTAAAGCAAGGCCACTTGCCGATTTCAGATCCCATAAGGTCGGCAACTGATGTAACCAGATAGCGTTAAATCCGTTGGTATTCTCGGCCAGAATGGAATGAAAAACCTGCGTGTTTTGCGATAGTAAAGTGACCACGATTGAAATACCAATACTGCTACCGATATTGCGCAACAAGCTATACATAGCCGTGCCTTCATTTCTATATTTCTGATCGAGTGTCATAAAGGTCATCGTGCTCAGCGGTACAAACACGAACCCCATACCAAAACCTTGGATAAAACCTGTTCTGAACAGATCGATGAAAGTGATATTCAGATCAAACAGCGACATTTCCCATAATGATTCCACCATCATTAATAAACCGACAACCAATAAAGTCCGCAGATCAAACCGACGCATCAGATGGCCGACCAGACTCATACTCAACATGGTTCCGAGCCCACGTGGTGCCATGGCAAACCCCGTAGCTAAGACCGGATAACCCAGCAGGTTTTCTAAAAAAGGTGATAACAAGGCCACGGTCGACAGCAGCATGACGCCTAAGATAAAGATCAGTAATAACCCAATACAGAAGTTTCGATCTTTGAACATGGCGGGGTGGATAAACGGCGCTTTATGCGTAAACATATGCACAATGAACAGATAGATAAACAAGATGGCACAGATGCCTTCGATGATGATTTCTGTCGAGGTAAACCAGTCTTTGGACTCGCCACGATCCAAAAACATCTGTAACGCACCAATGGCAATCGCCAGTAAGCCAAAGCCGAGGCCATCAAAGCGGATGTTTTTATTGGGTTTGGTTTCCGGCACAAATAGCCAGACCCCGACTAATGCCAGAATGCCCACCGGCAGATTGATGAAAAACACCCAGCGCCAGTTGTAAAACTCTGTCAGATATCCGCCCAGTGTTGGCCCCAAAATTGGGCCAAC
>JAQUHG010000321.1 GCA_028683735.1 Tolumonas sp.
ACTGGGCCAATGTGCGATTAGCAAAAAAAGTTCTGGGCGATCGGCTGTGTCTGGTCACTGATGCTACTGCTGCTGCAATGCCCCCTGTAGGCTTCGAAAAATTTGATTTTTGTGGCGCAGAAGTCTTCTTACGCAACGGTCGTTGTGAAGATAGTAACGGAACACTTGGTGGTTCGGCCCTGACCATGGTAGAAGGTGTGCAGTTATTAGTTGAGCAAGCAGGTTTACCACTGGATGAAGCCATTCGGATGGCCACACTCTACCCTGCCCGCGCCATTGGTGAAGCGGATAAACTCGGTGCAATACAACCCGGTTACATCGCCAATCTAACGCTGCTGACGAAAGATTTTAAGATCATGGATACCATGGTTAACGGACACTGGACAAAGGATGTTGAATGAGTTCACACGGAGAACGGGTTGCCAATCATGAACTGCTAAAGCAGGTTAATGCGGCATTGGTGTATCGTTTAATTGACACCCAAGGCCCGATCTCCCGTGTGGATATCGCCCAAATCAGTGCGCTGGCTCCGGCCAGTGTCACTAATATTACCCGCCAGTTACTCGAACATGGTTTGATCAAAGAGGTCGCCCAACAAGCATCCACCGGGGGCCGCCCCGCCATATCGCTGACTACCGAACAGGCCGCTTTTTTGTTTATCTCGTGCCGCTTAGGCCGCGAGGAGTTACAATGCAGTGTGATGGATCTGTCCGGCGCGATTCATCAGCATACCGTGACTCCGTTAGTACAACATGATGCCGAAGGCATTGTCGCAGCCTTGCAGCAAGCCATTCAGCAACATCTGCAAACAGCCAAAGCCAAACAACAATTTATTGCCATCGCCATCACCATGGCCGGCTTGGTTGATCCACAAACTGGCACGGTGCTGTATTCGCCGAATCACCAGATAGCTAATCTGGAGCTGGCTCAGCGTCTGCAGAACATCACTCAGTTACCGATTTATATCGGTAACGACACCCGTGCATTGGCCTTAGCGGAATATTACCTGGGCGCAGCAAAAGGCTGCCAAGACTTTATTTTAGTGAGTATTCATCACGGCGCCGGTTCTGGGATCGTTAGTAACGGGCAATTGTTACTGGGTAAAAACCGGAACGTCGGGGAAATTGGTCACATCCAGATCGATCCATTTGGTGAGCAATGCCATTGCGGAAATTTTGGTTGTCTGGAAACGCTGGTTGCCAATAAAGCCATCATGGCACAAACCCGCGTTTTATTAGCGAAAGGTCACAAAAGCACACTGCAAAGTGAAAATCTCAGTATTGAAAAAATCTGTCAGGCCGCGATCCGAAACGATCAAGTCGCCGTACAAATCATTCGTCAGGCCGGAGAAAATTTGGGGCGGGTATTAGCTATTCTGGTCAATCTGTTTAACCCGGAAAAGATCCTGCTGGCAGGCGAAATCGTACAAAGTGCAGCGGTGCTATTTCCGGCATTACTGCAGCAAATTCAACGTCAGTCACTGCCTAATTTCCATCATGAGCTACATTTAGACCAGGCACATTTTCAGGGTCAAGGCACGATGGGTGGCTACGCATTGATTAAGCGAGCACTGCACGAAAGCGATTTATTGCAGCGGATTATGCAACCTTGAACGAATTATCCATAGCGATCAAACAGTACAAGAAAAATACAGTTAGACGTAACATTGTACATTGATAAAAATAATTTATCTTAAAGAAAAAAAACTCGATTTTTAAGTATGCACGATGCTGAACATACTTCCCCGCGATGGAATAACAGAGGTACTCATACGCCATGAGCTTTGAATCAGAAAAACGTTTTAACGATCTGCAACACTTCCCACGTGGCATTCGTCGCAGCGGTAATTTTACTGTTGGTGAAAGTGATCTGCTGGAACGCCATGGGCATGCCATGATGGAACTGTACCAAGGCAAACGACTGCCAAAAGATGATGTAGAAACTGCATTTGTTGAACGAGTAACCGCTGGTGATGCCGCGGGCAACCCGTTTGCCAAAGTCTGGTTGAAATATATCAAGGTGATCGGTCCACGCCGCGTACACCGTCTGTGCACTTCTAACGGCGACGAAGGTAGCTTCGAAACGGTAGAAGAGCCACTGGAGTAATGGATACGGATCTGCTGCGTACCTTTATTGAGGTCAGCAAAACCCGTCACTTCGGACGCGCCGCCGAGAATTTGTATCTCACACAATCGGCGGTGAGTTTTCGCATTCGCCAGCTGGAACAACAGCTGGGCGTCAGCCTTTTCGCTCGTCACCGTAACAATATTCAGTTAACCCAATCGGGTGAACATCTCCTGCCCTATGCGGAAACTATTTTGCAGACCTTAGGCCGTGCGAAACAGACCTTGGCCAAAGATGATGCCATGCAGCATCAGCTGGTGATTGGTGCGCCGCAAGCATGTTGGGAGATGGGATTACAGCAATGGCTCGATGGCTGGTTTAGCGAGCAGCAAGATCAAGCGATACGGTTAGAAACGGGAAACCGTGAACAACTCTGTCGCCAGCTCTTAGAACGTGCACTCGATCTGGCGGTGATGACTGAACCGAGTAAAATTGATGAAGTCACCGTGCGTCAGGTGGGGGAATTTCAGCTTTGTCTGGTGAGTCGCACACCGCGCTTAAATACCAGCATGTTGAATGAACAAGCGGTGATCTGGCTCGACTGGAGCACCAATATGGGCTCAGCGAACGTACCTGCGGAATTATTGCAGCGCATGCCGACATTACAGACCAGCTCTGTTCAGCAAGCATTACATCATCTGCTAAAACACGGTGGTGTTGCTTATCTGCCACGGCATTTTATTGCCAGTCATTTAAAGAATGGTGAATTGCATTTTGTTGACGGTGCGCAAGTGCTGCCGCGCCCCATTTATCTGGCTTATCGTAGTGGTAGTGAACAGCAACCTCAATTAGAGGCGCTGCTCAATCGCCCGTTACGTCTCGGCACACAGACCGTTTAAAGTTTTCGCTTATTCACTTTGACTGAGCTGCTGCGTAATACCAGCCGTGGCGATAAGGTCAGATGATGAATATCAGTCTCTTTTCCTTCCACTAACCGCATCATCTCCTGACAGCCCAAGTGACCAATTTCACGCATTGGCTGGGAAACACTACTGATGTTCATCACCTTGGCCAGCAACGTATTATCAAACCCGACCACCAGCACCTGCTCTGGCACCTGATAACCACGCTGAAGTAATATTTCAATGACTTGTTGCGCGGCCACATCGTTAAAAGCAAAAATGGCAGAAAATGGTAATGACGGGTGCGTATCCAGATAGTTATTAAAACACTCGGCCAATTCGATTGC
>JAQUHG010000057.1 GCA_028683735.1 Tolumonas sp.
CGAGCCATTGAACCGTCTTCATTCTGCAGTTCGCACAAAACCCCATACGGTTTCAAACCGGCGAGTTTCATCAGATCGACCGTGGCTTCGGTGTGACCGCGACGGGTTAAGACGCCGCCAGCACGGGCACGCAGAGGGAAGACATGCCCTGGACGATGCAAATCCGCTGCAACGGCACCATCGGCGGTAGCGGCTCGAATGGTCGTGATGCGGTCTTGGGCGGAAACACCGGTGGTAACACCGCGAGCTGCTTCGATGGTGACGGTAAACCCAGTTTGATAGGCGCTGGTGTTATGTTCCACCATCATTGGCAAGGCCAGTTGGCGTACGCGCTCTTCCGTCAGGCACAAACACACAATGCCGGAACATTCGCGGATCATCAGTGCCATCTGTTGCGGGGTCATTTTTTCAGCAGAAAAGATGAGATCGCCTTCATTTTCACGATCTTCGTCATCAACAACTAATACACCATGGCCTTGCTGCAGAGCAGTCAAAGCGCGTTCTACGCGTTGAAATGGATTGCCAAACGGGGTCAGTAAAGACTGATTCATGGTAATACTCCTATGTATTGTTACCAGAATCAGGGCATGGAATAACAGAGCCTCCGCGAGGCGCGGAGGCTTGTATTCTCTTTCATCCGGACTATAACCGTCGGCCCCGGAATTACACCGGATCTGCTGACATTAAAACAACACGTTGTTTTAACCGCTCGCGGGCTTTCAGTCGGGAACCATTCCTGACTGTATACCGCCGGTGGGGACTTACACCCCGCCCTGAGAATATGCTTAGCTAGGTTAGTCCCAAATTTCATAAAATCCAAGTAATAGAATTGAAACATATGCCTTTTTCTGACTCATCCGAAGCAGTGCTGTGATAGGATTGAAGGTGTTACAGTGTATTAACAAATCTACCCTTATGGTGCACGGGAATGAGTGGGGATTCGTTGAAATATAAAAAATACCGAAATTACCTGATTGCTGGCAGTCTGTGTTTGGGCTGTATTTCGGCTGCGCAGGCGAAGCCCGTTGTCTATGATATTCGTGGTGTTAAAGGCGAATCATTGGATAACGTGCGTTATTATCTTGCGGCATTACCCGCCATTGATAGCCAGAAAGCCGAAGGTCGCGCAAACAAAATTGAACTGGCTGTTCGGCAAGCCATGCAAGCGATTGGCTATTATTCCCCGCGGATTAATTTCACCTATCCCGCAGATAAAGATAACCGGCTACAGATACAAATCGAAGCGGGTAAACCCGTGTTAATTCGCCAGCTTCAAGTCGAATTAGAAGGCGATGCTCAGAAAGATCCTGACTTCCTGAAGATTTTGTCGTCGATGGACTTAAACATCGGTGACGTCATGCATCATGGTAAATATGAGAATATCAAACGCCGGTTAAAAACACTCGCGGCTACCCACGGCTATTTTGATGCCAAGATGGAAAAGGCTGACGTTCAACTCTATCCCAATGATCGGGCGGCTGATATTCATATCATTTTCAACAGCGGCCAGCGCTATCGTTTTGGCGCAATTACCGTGGATGGTATTCCACAAACCAAAGTGATCCAGCCGTTGTTTCATTTTAAACAAGGCGATTTTTACGATACGCGGAAATTGGCAGAGCTGAGTCAGGCGTTATCGCAAACCCGTTATTTTCAGGTGGTGGATGTTCACCCGAAAATGACAGAAAACAGCGATTTTGTGATCCCGGTAATCGTGCATTTAGAGAAGAAAAAGCCTAATCAAATGGAAACGGGTATTGGCTTTTCGACCGATGAAGGCCCCCGGGTGCAATGGAACTGGGAACGCCCGTGGGTGAATGATGACGGGCATCGTTTCTCTTCACAGATCAAGGTGGCACAAACTACACAGACAGTTGATTTCTGTTACCGCATTCCCAACAAAAATCCGATCGATGATTATTATCAGCTGCAAACGACGTATGAAAACGTGGATCAAGATGATACCCGTTCGCAAAAAATTGAAACCGGCTTGCATTATTGGACGACCTTACTTGGCCGCTGGCAACGGGATTACTTTTTTAAAACGGCCTATGAAAAATATGAGCAGGGTGAAGATAGCGGGAATAGTCTGTTGTTTTTACCGGGCGCATCAATTACCCGAGTTCGTAGTCAGGGCGGGATAGATCCATATTGGGGCGATCAACAGACGGTCTCAGTGATGTTTTCTGATCCCACCTGGGGCTCTGATACCCGTTTTGTGAAAGTGTGGGGCCGCACTAAATGGCTGCGTACTTATGCGAGCAAACATCGATTCATCTTCCGTGCAGAACAAGGTGCATTGTTATGGGGGAATCTGAGTGAAATTCCAGCTTCACAGCGCTTTTTTACCGGTGGTGATCAAACGGTGCGTGGTTTTGGCTATGAAAGTATTTCGCCACTGGATTCTTCCGGCAAACTTTCCGGCGCGTTGAATGTCAGTGCCGGAAGCCTGGAATATAACTATCAGATCGCACCGAAGTGGCGAATAGCCACTTTTGTTGATGTGGGGACGGCAACTAATGACTACAAAGATCCCTGGAAAATGGGAACTGGGATCGGTGGGCGCTGGTTAACCCCCGTTGGCCAATTGCGGTTTGATTTAGCTTTTGGTGTATCAGAGCAACAAGTGCCGTACCGTCTGCACTTTGCGTTAGGGCCTGAGTTATGAGTCTGAGAAGTCGACGCTGGGTTGCGTCTTCTATCTTGTTGATGGCCTTTGTAGTGGCTATCGTGTTTTTTCTGTTTTTTTCTGCGTCTGGCAGCCAATTGGTATGGAATCAGTTGGTCCGAGTCGTACCGGGTCTGAAAGGCGATTTAGTTTCAGGTTCTCTGGCGGATGGCTGGCAAGTGCATGATCTGAAATGGCAAAACGAATCTATCACCGTTTCGCTAAAACAAGTTCAGGCTCGATGGAAATTGGCCTCTGTGCTGGCCGGTGAGGTTGAGGTTAATTCACTGGAAGTCGATGGTTTGACTGTTACTCGTCGGGATGTTGTTGAATCTGCGGCAACACCACCGACTGTGGCCGCTAATGCCTATATTTCAACACCGCTGCCCATTGTGTTACATCAACTGAAATTATCCGATTTCACCTATGATGATCCGGTGGTTAGGGTCAAACTCCAACAGCTAACGACTGCGGCGCAATGGCAGACACATCGCATTGTTATTAACCCCTCACAATCAGATGCTGTCGATGTGTGGTTAAAACCAAGCTTACCTGCAAAGCCGTTAGCTAAAGCAGAAAAAACTAAAGCGACAGATGCAGAATTACCGGAAGTGTTTGTGCCATTTGATATTAATTTGGCGCAATTAGATTTAAAACAAGGTCGTTACCACCAGCAAGGTTTTGATACCGGTCAGTTAGATATCGGTTTGCAGGCTCGTTTTGATGGTACAGCACTGACAGTGCAAAAAATGGCGGTTAAACAAGAGAAACGTAGCATTGAATTATCAGGCCAGATGACTTTTATTCAGCACTATTTGTTGGATGCTACTTTAAAAGCCCGGGCAGCTTTGCCCGTTGTTTCACCTGATACTGCTCGTAATATTACACTGGCAGTAAAGGGGGATTTGCAGCAATTAACGTTTAATGCTGGGCTGGAAGGGAAAGAAAAACTCCAGTTACAGGGCAAACTGAAACCTCTGACGGAACATTTACCCTTTGAGCTGACAGGCGACTGGCTGCAATTGCCATTACCCGCATCATTAGCTGGATTATCGGTAGAAAAAGGCAAACTTGATTTACATGGTTCATTAACGAACTACCAATTCAATCTGGAAAGTAATGGGAAATGGCTTGATTTACCCTCAACTCGTCTGCAGTTAGCGTTGCGAGGCACAACAGAAAAACTGGATCTGCAGCGACTGCAACTGGGGGATGGCGTTAATCAATTGGTAGTAACGGGTCAGTTAAGTTGGCAAAAAGGATTACACTGGCAAGGGCAATCTCAGCTGCAATTACCGGAAGTAAATCGTTGGCTACCAGATACCAAAGCGAGTGTTGCTGGTGGGCTAAAACAGGAATTGCATTGGCAGGATGATCGTTGGCAAGGCAATTTATCGAATATTGATTTGAAAGGTAAATGGAATGGTTTTCCGCTAACAACCCAAGGTTCCATTCAAGGTGATGAACTGGGCAATTGGCAATTCCAGCAAATTGCGATTGAAAATGGCCCGAATACCTTGACGCTAAACGGCAAATTAGACAAACAGTGGTCATTAGCCGGTAAACTGCGCGCCCAAAAATTATCCGCGATTAATTCACAATGGGATGGTGGTGTCGATGGCGACTTTCGTCTGAATGGCCCAGCCAAAGCGCCAGTTTTAGCGTTGCGACTGGCGGCGGCACGTATTGTCATGCCGGGGCAGCTTATCCGAGATCTTGAAGTAACAGGTCACGCCACACTCAACCAAAGTCTGCCTGGGCAACTACAATTACACGCAAATCGCTGGAACATTAATGGTACGCGTTTACAAAATGTCGCATTTTCTGTGAATGGTGATGCGCAGAAACATCAATTAAAACTTGCTGCTAGTGGTAAGCAGCTAAATGGCAGTGTTTTTCTGACCGGGAGCTGGCAAAAAAACAGCTGGCAAGGACAATTTAAAGAGGGTGTTATCGGCGGCTTATTGGGCGAGTGGACGCTTCGTTCTCTCGTTGCCTTGCAGTGGAAAAATAGTTCATTCAGCTTCAAATCGCATTGCTGGGCTTCATCGTCGTCGCAACTTTGTTTTGCCGACTCAGTGATGTCGGCATCTCGCGGCAAAATTCCATTTACGCTGGCCGAGTTTGATACGCAACGCCTGAAACCTTGGTTTCCCGATGCTTTAAACTGGCAGAGCGCTTTACAAGCCAATGGTGTTTTGGGATGGAGCGGTCGTTCTCCGGATCTGTCCGTGACATTGCACAGCCAGCAAGGTGAATTGATTACCGATCAAATCCACACACCTTATCGGGATCTGTTGCTGCAACTGAATATGACGTCCAAATCAGCGCAAATGAAGTTTGTGCTCGATTCTGAAATGCTTGGAAATATTAACGTGACAGCTCAAGTCGCTGATCCGTTAAAACGTCGGCAACTGAGTGGCACCGTGAAGCTGACAAATCTGCAGCTGTATGGTGTGGCCCCTTTGATCGATGCTTTGCATAGTACCAAAGGTACAGTCGATATCGACGGGCGACTGGCCGGTACACTCGATGCACCATTATTTTTCGGTCAGGCGCGGCTGAAAGATGGCGAAGTGGATACGGAAACGGAAATGCTAAGCCTACGCCAGATCAATGGCACATTAGTGATTAATGGTGATCAAGCAGAATTGAATGCCAGCCTGCTCGCCGGCAAGGGCTCTGCCACCTTGACAGGCCATACCCGCTGGCCAGGTGGCGTGCCGTCGGGTGTGTTGGCATTACGTGGTAAAGAAATGGAACTGGCTTTTGCCGGTTATGGTAACGGCAGAGTTGATTCTGATCTGCAATTACAATTTGATGCCGAGCAAGCCTCACTGAATGGCAATATCGTTGTGCCATGGGCCCGCATTGATATCAAAAGCCTGCCAGAGAATGGAATCGAAATCTCGGATGATGTGCATATCGTCCGGCCACTGCAACAACAAAGTCGTCCTGCGCCATTTCCTTTTTTTATGAATGTTGATCTTCGTTTAGGCTCCGACGTTCAGTTCAGTGCGATGGGTTTAAAAACAGCATTGGGAGGTGGTCTACGTTTTCGCCAGAAACCAGGCCAGAACCTGATGACGCAAGGCGAAATTCGTCTGGTTAACGGGCGCTTTAAGGCCTACGGGCAGAATCTGGTGATCCGTAGCGGTAAGCTGATGTTTAATGGTGATGTAACGGAACCTTACATCATGGCGGAGGCAATTCGTGATCCGTCGACGATGGAAGACAGCAGTGTCACGGTTGGGGTGAAAATTAACTCGCCGATCAATTCGATCAGTGCGCAGGTTTTCTCTGAGCCGGAATTACCCGATACCGATAAACTCTCTTACCTGTTGCGAGGGCGCAGCTCTACAGCAACCACTAATGGTTCGACGGAAGAATCAATGGCGGCGATGATGATTGGCGCAGGGCTGGGGCAAACGAATGGGATCGTGTCGGATGTGGCATCGACTTTTGGCCTGAAAGAGGCGACGTTTGATACCAGCGGCAGTGGAACAGACACTAAAGTGAATTTGTCAGCTTACTTGCTGAAAGATTTACAACTGCAATATGGTGTCGGCGTTTACAGTGCCGTCAGTGAGGTAAAATTGAAATATTTCCTGTTGCCACAGCTGTATTTACAGGCGGTGAGCAGCTTGGATCAGGCGGTTGATCTGTTCTATAAATTTGAGTTTTAGACATATACCCTTCGTACTTGAAGTTGCAGCGTCGTTGACGGCGTTCTCTCACCCCAATCACATAGCCTATCTATGCTCATGGGGATTCGTTCACTTGTCGTCTTGCTGCAACTCCAATTACTTTGGGTATAGGAGTTTAGATTACATTTTCGTTGGTTTTAGCTGTTCCAGCAATCGGGTAAATTCCTGCTGTGGCAGTGGCTTGTTACGCAGATAACCTTGGAAAAAATCACAGTTCAAGGTGCGTAATACATCCAATTGTTGTTCTGTTTCAACCCCTTCCGCTAATACCCGAAAGCCTAAAACGGTGGCCAGATTAACCACACAAGAGACCAGCGCCTGATCTTTATAGTCTTCCGCCAGCCGGTTTATAAACGAGCGATCTAATTTTACTTCATTGACGGGCAATGTTTTCAGATAGGCTAGTGAAGAATAGCCGGTGCCAAAATCATCAATGGATAAGCTAACCCCCAGCTGACGTAGTTGCTGCATTTTATCGATGGTGTCTTGCAGATTTTCCAGCACCACTGACTCGGTAATTTCCAGCATCAGTTTTTCTGCTGGCATATTGGTATTTTTCAGCAGCCATTCCACTTGGGTTACGAAGTCATGGCAATGATATTGGCGGGCACTGACGTTGACGGATATTCCCGGTAAATGCAGCCCATTATCTTGCCAGTAAACAAATTGCTCACAGGCCTGTTTTAGCACCCACCAGCCAATATCGTTGATCAGACTGGTTTCTTCGGCGACCGGAATAAAATCACCAGGTGGGATCAGTTTTCCCTGATGTTCCCAACGGATCAAGGCTTCGGCGCCAATCAGCTTACCAGTCGCGGTTTCATATTGAGGCTGATAATGTAGACGGAACTCGCCGGAGGTGAGGGCGCTGCGTAATTTGATATTCAGCTCTAGTCGTTTTCTGATCTCATCGGCCATATCTTCAGTAAAGAAGGCAAACTGGCCACGGTTGTGTTGTTTGGCGGTATGCGAGGCTGTTTCCACCTGCTTTAATAATTCTAACGGCTCTGATTCTGAACCGAACAACGTAATACCTAGCGTGCAGGTGACATGTAAAGAGATGCCATTAAGGATGTAAGGTGTTTGGAATATACCGAGCAATTGATTGGCGATAAATTCGCAGTGAATACGAGCAGTAACATCGCTTTGTCCGAGAGAGGCGGAAATTAACAACAGCTGGTCGGACGATATACGAGTCAGATAATAATTAGGGAATTGCTGCTGCAGGCGTTGAACCATTTTGATCAGCAGTAAATCGCCATAAGCATGTCCGAGTGAGTCGTTAATGTTTTTGAAGTTATCAACATCAATTAAAAGTAATCCATTGATCTCTTTACTTTGCTGAGCACTTTCCACTGTCTCGGCGAGTTTTTCCAGCAACGATCTGCGGTTTGGTAAACCGGTTAAATCATCGGAATAAGCCAGCCGTTCAATTTGCGCTTTGGTGCTGTGTTGTTCCGCCAGATCTTCAAAGGCACAAACATAATGCTGAACCACGCCATATTCCATAATGGCATTGACTCTGAGGTGTACCGGGAAATAAAAGCCACTGCTGCGAACCAGTCGCTCTTCGCCTTGCCAGCAATTATCCTGTTCCAGTGCCGTCAGTAATGTATCGAAGAAATCATCGCCGTAATAACGTGGCCGAAGTAGCCGGAAGTGTTTGTTCAACACCTGAGCTTCGCTGTAACCGGTAATACTGCAAAATGCCGAATTGACTCGTTCAATAATACCGCGATGGTTGATGATCAACATCGCCAACCGGTTATCAAAGGCCGCTTCTGCAGTTTTCAGCTGGCTCTTTAATGACTGATGCTGTAACTCCGCTTGTATCCGCACTTGCACCAGTGCGAGCACCTGCATGATGTTGGTCCAGTGTTCCGGCAAGTCACGGAAAAATAGCAGGATGATCCCTGACAGATTATTTTTTTCATCTTTAAGGGCCAGCGCAAAACACCATTGCTCATGTTGCATTAGCTGGTGGGGTAGCGTTTCCTGATCCCAGATCATATGTCCGGACTGCAATACTTGCTGACGCAGGTTATGGCCGAATTCCAGCACCGGTGGCAGATGACCATCACTGGTTGGGCACGGCTGGATGTAGCCGGGTAAATCAGCGCATTGCATTGTGAGCAGACAACGTGTTGCACCGGTTTTTTGTTGTAACAGCCCCTGAACTTCGGCAAAGAAATCCGCACCATGCAATGCAGCTATTTCCGTATTAAATTGGTGTAGCCAGTCAGAGGTTTGTTGGGTAATTGCTTTGGGGGCTGGTGAAGTTTGCTGTGCGGGTAGTTCATTGATCATCAGCAACGTTGCTGCAGTTTGCGCGAGCTGGAATAACTCGGGAGCAAAGCTGTCTTGCAACTGCCGATATTCCAGCGTCAGTACACCACAAAGTTGTCGTTCTACCCGAATGGCGGTATCCAAACGTGCCAAAATGCCGCTTTCTTTGTAATAATTCTGGCCTGCGAGTAAAGGCTGATGATGCACATCGGAAAAGCCTAACTGCTGACGAATATCCAGCGCCCGCTGATAGCGACGATCAATGGGTTGGCTTCGTGGCAGGGATTCATTACCACTGATGTAAATCGGGGAAAGTGTTTGTTGCTGCAATTGCCAGACAATCAGACGGTCGCAGCCGGAATAGTATTGAATGGTTTCCAGTAACTGGCGGTTACGTTCAGGGCCGGATAATCCTTGTACTGATTTTTCCAGTTCAAGAACGGCTAACCCTTGTGTTGAAGCGACTTTGCGCATCGGTTTGGCAAAAATAAGCCAATGTGAAGATTCAGTTGGCGTAACATTAAGTTGCCAGCGAACGTTATCCAGCTCGATGTTGGTGGTTTGTGGCTGATTTTTACTGAATATGGCATTCAGGCGCTGAGCATGAAGCGGCGGCAATTGATCAGGCCAGTACATTTCTGGCTTAGGGAATAACGAAACAGGCTGATTAGCATGGGGATTCGCCAGTTTTAACTGGCGAGTTGCTGAATTCCACAGCAAGAAACAACCATCGGTATCTGTATCGTCGTCTACAATTGGAGCGCTTAAAAAATTCATATAAAACAATGTTCTGCGTAGATGAACTAAAGAATAGCTTAAAATACTAAAAGCACAACCCGAGAAAAACATACTTGTTATCTAAATTAGATAAAGCTAAATTAAAGCCATAGATTTTTAAGGGAAGCAAATATGACAAAAATAATCATTGTTGGTGGCGTAGCGGGCGGTGCATCTGCCGCAGCACGAGCGCGTCGCTTGTCAGAAGCCGCTGAAATCATAATGCTGGAGCGCGGCGAATTCATCTCTTTTGCTAATTGCGGCCTGCCTTATCACGTCAGCGGCGATATTACGCAACGTGATGCTTTATTACTGCAAACCCCGCAAAGTTTTAAATCGCGCTTTAACGTTGACGTTCGTATTTTCTCTGAAGTTGTTGCGATTGATCGCCAGAAAAAAATTATCACGGTAAAAAACGTGCTTTCTGGTGAAGAATATCAAGAGTCATACGATAAATTGTTATTGAGTCCGGGGGCGGCGCCAATTCGCCCGCCAATAAACGGTATTAACAGTGCGAACACCTTTAGTTTGCGAAATATTCCAGATATGGATCGTATTCTTGCGGCTATCAATTTGAATAAACCACAACATGCGACTGTTGTTGGCGGTGGTTTTATCGGCCTTGAAATGGTGGAAGCGCTGCATCAGCAGGGAATAGCAGTGACATTACTTGAACTTTCAGGTCAAGTAATGGCGCCAGTAGATCCAGAAATGGCAAATTTTGTTCATCAGGTGCTGGTGCAAAATCGAACTGATTTACGATTGAATACCGGGTTAACAGAGATCAAAGAAATACCTGTTATTCCTTCTGAGCCTGACGCTACTAGTGATTTTACTGTTCATCCAGATCAAATAAACCATCTGGAGCTGACGTTAAGCAATGGTGAAAAATTAGCAACCGGGCTAGTGATTCTGGCGATCGGTGTGAAACCTGAAACCATGTTGGCATCAGCCGCAGGGCTTGAGCTGGGAGCTCGTGGTGGTATCAAAGTCGATGAAGGTATGCGTACCAGTGACTCTGATATTTATGCGGTCGGTGATGCGGTAGAAACGCTGGATTTTGTGACCGCACAACCGGCGTTGATTCCGTTGGCTGGCCCTGCCAATCGTCAGGGACGTATTGCGGCCGATAACATGCTGGGGCGTGACGAAAAATATCAGCGCACACAAGGCACTGCGATTTGTAAGGTATTTGATTTTGCGATTGCCAGCACCGGCCACAGCGAGAAGAGCTTGCAACGTCTGGGGCGAGCTTATGAAAAAGTGTACGTTCATCCGGGTAATCACGCAGGTTATTATCCAGGCGCATTTCCGGTCAGCTTCAAACTCATTTTTGATCCGGTTACCGGGCAAATCCTGGGTGGGCAGGCGTTTGGTAAAGAGGGGGTTGATAAACGTATCGACGTATTAGCCGTTGCCATGCGTGCCGGTTTGAAAGTGCAAGACCTGGAACACCTTGAGCTGACCTATGCGCCGCCATTTGGTTCGGCACGTGACGTAATCAATCAGGCTGGGATGGTCGCAGCAAACATAATGAAAGGTGATGAGCGTGTTTGTCACACGGCGGATATTTTGAACATCTCACCCGAACAGTTTTTGTTAGATGTGCGTAATCCGGGTGAGTTAACCAATATTGGTGCGATTCCGGGGGCGGTAAATATTCCGGTCGATCAACTGCGTGAACGTTTAGCTGAATTACCGAAAGACAAAGAAATTCTGATCACTTGTCAGGTTGGTTTGCGTGGCCATGTCGCTTATCGTTTATTGGCTAACCATGGTTTTAATGCGCGCAATCTTTCCGGTGGTTTCAAAACATTCCAGATCATGACCGCAAAATTCTGACGGTTATTGATATGAAATGGGAAAGGGCGACTTTCATTGAAAGTCGCCCTTTTTATTACTCAGTCATTCTTTTGGCGTAACGTTGTGCCAGCACCGCACAGACCATCAATTGAATTTGATGAAACAGCATGATCGGTAACAAGATCGGGCCGAGATGCGCGCCGGCAAACAATACTTTGGCCATGGGAACACCGCTAACCAGACTTTTCTTTGAGCCACAAAACACAATCGTAATTTCGTCTTGCACTGAGAAACCCAAGCGGCGACTAAGCAGACGTGAGCTTAATAACGCAACGGCTAAAATCACGATACACACCACCAGTAAACCGAGTAATGAACTCATTGGCACTGTGCTCCAAAGGTGTTCAATCACTGCCGCGCTGAATGCGGTATATACCACCAGCAAGATAGAACCACGGTCGACAATACCCAGCACTTTCTTATGTTTGGTAACAAATCCACCAATCCAGGGTTGCAGCAGATGCCCAGTCACAAAGGGTAGTAATAATTGCAGTAAGATCTTACTGATGCCATGCAAATCACTGTTACCGGTTCCTTTGGCTAAAACAAGACTCACCAATATTGGTGTAACGAATATTCCCAGCAGACTGGAAGCCGAAGCGCTACATACCGCTGCCGGCACATTCCCTTTTGCCATGGAAGTAAATGCAATTGCAGACTGTACCGTGGCGGGCAAACAGCATAAATACAGAATGCCTTGATAAATCACGGGGCCCACTAACGGTGTCAGTAGGGGTTGCAGTAACAGACCAATGATGGGAAAAAACAGAAAAGTCAGGCTCATCACTAATAGATGCAAGCGCCAGTGCGTGATACCCGCTAGTACTGCACCACGCGATAATTTGGCGCCATGCAGAAAAAACAGCAGTGCGATGGCAATATCGGCAATTTGATTAAAGATCACGGCAGTATCGCCCTGACATGGCAAGAAACTGGCTAGGGTTACTGTGCTGATCAGCAGCAGCGTAAAGCGATCAGGGAACAGACGTGATAATCCACTGAACATATATAATTCCTGTTGTTAATACCTTCCGACATACTCTAAGCTTTCCAGTAATGCGCCACTAACGATAAAAAGTCATTTTATGTCGATAAAAGGACAACTAATCCGCACAGAGCGGATCGTGCCAGATATAGAACAACTACCACGCCCTGTATATGCCAGAAATGAGTCTGTTGCCCGTGATTCGCAAACGGTGTGGCATCAGCATGATTGGATTCAGATTTCTTATGCGATCCGCGGCATGCTGACTGTCTACACTGACAATGGCAGCTATGTAGTACCACCGATGTGGGCTGTATGGATACCTAACGGTGTGCGTCATCAAGTGATCACCTCGGATCGCGTGGAAATGCGTGGGCTGTATATCGAAGCGAGCGCCGCATGTTTTGACAACGAGGCAGCGGAATGTCGGGTGTTTGAAGTGACACCGTTGTTACGAGAACTGATCTGTACGTTTTGTACATTGCCCGTGTTATATGACATTGCTGGCGAGCAAGGGCGATTGGTGCAAGTTCTGCTTGATCAACTGCGGGCGGCTAAGACCGTAGAATGGTCGTTGCCAATGCCAACTGATCCACGGTTGAAGCGATTGTGTGACGAATTACAGCTACACCCGGATGATCAGCGAACGTTAGTTGCTTGGGGGCAATTATTAGGTGCATCAGAAAAAACGCTCAGCCGACTTTTCTTGAAACAAACGGGGCTGTCATTTCGGATCTGGCGCCAGCGGTTACGTTTATTCAGTGCATTACGCCGCCTGGAGTCGGGCGAAAAGGTCACCTCGGTGGCGCTGGCTTGCGGTTATGATTCGACGTCCTCGTTTATTGCCGCTTTCCGGGCGCAGTTTGGTATGACGCCGGGCGAAGTCTTTTAAATACAAAAAAAGCACCCGACAATTGTCGGATGCTTTGCTTATGGACACGGAGGAGATTTTTAGCAACCGTTACACCAGTTCTTTGATAACGGCTTTCAGCAGTGCCATGCCTTCATCAATGATTTCCATTTCGGTCGTCAATGGTGGCAGGAAGCGGATCACGTTAGCACGCGTGCCGCATGACAGCAGGATCAACCCTTTTTCCGCTGCTTTGGCACAGATGGCTTTGGTCAGATCAGCATCCGGCTTTTTCATATCGCCGTCTTTGACCAATTCCAGCGCGATCATGGCACCCAGATTACGGATGTCGCCTACGATGGCCGGGTGTTCGGCTTTGATATCACGCAGATGGTTGACCATGCGCTCACCAATCGCCAGTGCGCGATCACACAGTTTCTCTTCTTCGATGGCATCGAATACAGCTAGGCCAGCCGCACAACCCAATGGTGAACCAGCATAGGTGCCGCCCAATCCGCCTGGTTGTGGCGCATCCATAATTTCTGCCTTACCAACGACGGCAGAAATTGGGTAACCACCACCCAAACCTTTCGCCATGGTCACTAAATCAGCCTCAATGCCGGCGTAATCATGCGCAAACATACGGCCAGTACGGGCAAAACCAGTCTGGATTTCGTCACAGATCAGCATGATGCCTTTTTGATCGCACAGTTCACGTAATTTTTGCAGGAACGAAGCA
>JAQUHG010000058.1 GCA_028683735.1 Tolumonas sp.
GTGACGATGACAGGTTATAAGCGCCCATTTTCAGCGGATCTAACCAAATACGCATCGCAAACTGCGTACCACCATACAGGTTAACTTTCGCCACCCCCGGCACGGTAAACAGCTGTGGTTTGATCACCCGTTCCAGATAATCGGTAAGCTGAGATGAGTTCAGCACCGCACTGGAAAATGCGATATACACAATAGAGGTGTTACTACCGGTCGAAGAGGTGATCGATGGATCATCCGCTTCTTTCGGCAGCTGTGATCGCACTGAGTTAACTTTCGCCAATACATCCGCGAGCGCTGCATTGGGATTGGTGTTCAGACGCATGTTAACAGTGATCGTTGAGCGTCCTAACTGGCTGCTCGACGTCATATAGTCGATATTTTCTGCCTGAGCAATCGCTTGCTCAACCGGCTGGGTGATAAACCCTTGAATAACATCGGCACTGGCACCGTAATAGTTAGTGGTCACGGTAATGACGGTGTTGGTGACTTTCGGATATTCGCGGATCGCCATGCCACGCAAGGCTTCCAGACCGAATAACACCATCATCAGACTAATTGTGACGGCCAACACGGGCCGCCTGATAAAGAGATCAGTAAATCGCATGCTCAGCTCCGTTACAGTGCAGGCACAGTAGCTGGTTTAGCCAGTGTGTTATCTTCCACGGCTTTTACCTGACTACCATTAGATAAACGGATTTGGCCGGAAGTAACTACAACGTCACCTACCTTCAGACCGCTCACGACGTGTGCCACATCTGAATCACGTTCACCCACATTGACGACTGTCTGTTTTGCCACTTTCACAGGTTGGCCTTTGGCATCTTTACCGTCTTCAATAACATAGACGGTTTGACCATACAGCGTGAAATTCACCGCGGTTTGTGGAATAACCACCTGTTGCTGTTGCACCGGCAGCATGACCTGCACCTTGGCATACATGCCAGAACGTAACTGACCTTCTGCATTTGGAATCGCTGCCTGAACTTCCACCACCCCAGAGAGTTGTTTCACGACCGGCTCAATCGCGGCAATCGTGCCTTTGAACGGGCGTTGTGGATAGGCATCAACGAAGATATCTAACTGCTGACCGACTTTAATTTTGGCCAGTTCAGTTTGGGCAATGGTGAAACGGATCTTCATGACCGAGGTATCTTCTAAGCGCACGATGTTGTCGCCAGCTTTCAGATATTGACCGAGGAACACGTTACGTAAGCCCACCTGACCACTGAACGGCGCTCGAATGGTCATGCGATCAATCGTCGCCTGCAGCGAGTCGATTTGTCCTTCCAATGCCAGATATTCAGCTTGTGCATCGTCCAGATTACCTTTTGATACACCACCTTTCGCATACAGACTACGCATACGTTCATAATTAGCTTTTGCGGCAGGGAGCCGGCTTTGTGAACTTTTCAGATTGGCGCGTTCAACATCCGTATTCAACGACATCAATAACGTGCCTTTTTTTACTTTCTGACCTGATTCAAACGAGATCTTATCGACGGAGCCAGCGATCTGGGTGCCGATATCCAAGCCTTGATTAGGTTCAATAAAACCAATCGCTTCCAGCGTTGGCGCCCAGTCGGTGCCTTTTATTGCCAAGGTCGTGACCGGGAATACGGGGGCGGGTTTGCTGGCCATTGCTTTACCCATTTGGGCAAATTTATAAAAGTTAAAACCAATCACACTGCCAAATAACAACAGCGCGACCAGTAACATGATAACCATCCACTTTTTCATTCTGCTCTCCGTTATATGCTTTTATCGGGGGTTAATCCGCCAGAATGGCGCGCCAGCTAGCTTGGATCAGTTGTTCTTCCAGCTCTGCAGTCATCTCAAAAGGGGTTACCCTTTGTGTCTGTGAAATACTCAATACGGAACCAATACTCAAATAGCCCAACATGCACGGCGGAATCTTGCGAAACAGGCCGTTATCAATACCAGTTTGGAAAAACTGCTCGATGGGTAACCATTGTTCGTCAGCCCATGCACGATCATCTTCGTTATAGAAAGGTGAACGTTCGTATAGATCCTTAAAGTGCACCAAACTCTGTTTTTCTTTCAATTCGTGATAGGCGTTTAGCCAGAAATACCGATATTGTTCGAACGGCCATAACGTCGGGTCATACACTTTCAGTAAACTATCCAGCATGTCGGTGACCGCACGTCGGTAAATCCGACGGATCAGCACTTCTTTACTGGGGAAGTGCAGATACACAGTGCCAGCAGCAATGCCGGCGGCTTTGGCAATCATCTGCATTGAAGTGCCATGAAAGCCATGGTCGATAAATAATTGTTCGGCGTGAGCCATGATCAATTCGGGTTTCTGTTGTGACATCTTTACACCAATAGAAAATGAATGAACGTTCATTCAATTTGGCTAGTGTAAATTGATCAGCTTGCAGATCAAGCAAAAATTGAACAACAACGATTCCTATTAGTAAGTGATTGATTACAGTTCCAGCAACTGAACATTTTTTTGTTAAAATTACTGGACATGTTTTTCATCTGCCCTTAATATTCGCCCCGTCTTGAGGACAAGGCGCCCGTAGCTCAGCTGGATAGAGCGTTGGCCTCCGGAGCCAAAGGTCTCAGGTTCGAATCCTGTCGGGCGCACCAAGCGTTGATAGATTCAACTGAGAAGTTCCAAGATAGCAATGGTGGCTATAGCTCAGTTGGTAGAGCCCTGGATTGTGATTCCAGTTGTCGTGGGTTCGAGCCCCATTAGCCACCCCAGATTTAAAAGTAAAGAATAGTGATGCGAAGGTGGCGGAATTGGTAGACGCGCTAGCTTCAGGTGTTAGTGCCTTCGGGTGTGAGGGTTCGAGTCCCTCCTTTCGCACCAATCTTTACCAGAGAGTTACAAAATCGGTGATTAGCGCAGCCCGGTAGCGCATCTGGTTTGGGACCAGAGGGTCAAAGGTTCGAATCCTTTATCACCGACCACATTAAAAAACCCCGCTTCGGCGGGGTTTTTGCTTTTCTGGGTTTTCTTATTGCATCCCATTTTTATAAGTTTTTGCCTTACGATGGGTGTTTGGCTCTTTCCGGAGGAAAATGCCAGTATGCGGTGAAACGTTATGGGTAACAGAGCAGAATCCTTGGTATCTTTCAGAGAAAGGACCAAGGAGCTGTGAGTGCTATGGCTGTGGTGTTAGCAATAAGTTTGAGAACTCAATTTACCAACAGGATGAATCTGAAGAAGGTGAGTGAGTTCCTGTTTGATTAATGGTGTAGTTACCACAGGTATCCCCTGCCATGACTCCTGTTGGACTTAGAGTCAGCGTATAAGTTGAAGCTGTCGATGAGACAGCCACAGAGTAATATGCAGTACCTCCATCTTTGGGTACAGAATCATATGGTAAGTCTGTAGTTGCCAGCGAAGAGGAGACGGCTCCCGAGATCTTGTTATAGGCGCTATTAGTTGTGTAATAGCGCTCCATATATTGACCCAGTTCAAGCAAGGCACTTTTTGCCTCACTGCGTCGGCTTTCAATCACGTATTGGTTATAGGCTGGCATCGCGATACTGGCAAGAATGGCCACAATAACAACAGTAATCATGAGTTCTATCAGCGTGATGCCTTGTTCATATTTCATTATTTTCAATTTTTATCACCGTAATTGTTGCCATGATTGGCGTCCACCACTGGTACTAGTACTTTTCTCCCGAACTTTATGAATGGCTCCAGAAGATGAGCTGATATATTTCGTCTCTGTTCCACCATCACTGGTCGTGCTGCTTCCATCTTTAATAATGGTTGGGGTATTGATCACATCATCGTAGCCTTTGCCACTGACGTGGGATCCGTTAGATGTATCATTATCATCAATCGTTCCATCCCCATTCACATCAAATACGGCATAGGTCAGCGGTTTTCCTGTCATGAGGGAAAGCTCCATCAACCAGGATTTACCGCCATAATCACAAGGATCAGTAGATGGGATCATCGTTGTGAAAATTACCTTTTCAGAGTCGACAGTGAGATTATTGATAATTCGTTCACCATTACCACTATCTGCACCTGGTGAAATTAAATTTAAATACCAACCAGACTTCGTCGAGTAATCAACCGTATTTTGGGAGATCACGCGATATTTGGCTCCATTAATGGTTGGTTCTGACGTGATGGTTTGTTCAACCAAATCAGTCCGGTGTAAGACCGTAGGATCTGCACTGAGTGTGTCTCGAACGGCATACATGGTTTGCGTTTGAGTTGATGAACGATCTTCGGTAGCGAAATCACTACCTGTACCAAATAACACTAGAACGCCACCGCTTTTATGCGTGACGACTTCTGGTCGGATGGTGATGGGTTGTCGGTTATTGTCTGTACAAGTATCAGAACTACAGGCTGTAAAGATTTTTTTCACAGTCCAATTGCTACTGCTTGCATCTGTGAAATCAAACCGCCATAGATTGCCACGTAAGTCACCGGCATAAGCATAATCAGCCTTATGATCGTTATTAATATCAACTGGGATTGGAGTGCTTAGTCCATTTGGATAAGTTGCAGATCCTTCATTGGTTGAAATGGTTGCCAGATCTGAACCATTTGCTAAATCCCGTAAAATTAATTTGGCCTGGTTTGAGGTGCTGTTATATCCATTCGCAATAAGGGCTGACCAGGTTGAATTACCTTGCAATTGAGAAAACGTTGGCTGAGGAATGGTATAACCCATGTCATCATTGGCGTTGTCAGCGTTAAACTCCCACAGAACGGTACTATTTCCCAAAGAGGACGGATCGGTTACATCCAGAGCAAATACAGAATGACCACCTGCACCGGTGCTACCCAATAATACGGTTTTCCATTGATTACTGATTTCTGCATCACCAACTTTTGGACTGCCATCTACAAAATAATGGTGATTTGATGCGTAACTGGTTGCCATCAGTAATGGTAAATTTGCAAAAATTCCCTGAGGAATATAAGCAAATTTTTCTTCGCCTGTTTCGGCATCAAAGCCATGTAACATGCCATCATTTGCTCCGACATAAACCATTGGGGTTCGGGATGCTTTTGTGGTGGTAAAGGCTGAATCGCCATAACCATAATATTGATTACTGACTAATACTGGGTTTGAATTGATGATATCGCCAAGGAGAGTGTTTCTTGAACGGAACATACCACCGCTCTGGGTTGTTTCTTTTGATTGATCTCCTCGGATCCAGCTCAATCTTGATTCACCTAACGAATCTGTACTATTCAAAATTGATTTTTGTTCGTTCGTTAAATTATTCCAGGTAAATTGGGTGCCCGAACGACCACTATTGGCTAATGTATAGATGTGACGATTGGCGGCAGATGGTAATTCGTTCGACGCTGCCCATAACGCATCACCTACGCTTTGCGTGTCTTCGTTGATTTCATAGGCGGTCAGGTCTCCCGTCCAGTTTGCGGTATTAAATTTAGCCTGATAAATGGCTGTATCGCCGTTCAGTTTAGTGGAATTACTGGCTATTGAACTGGAAGAGCCCACTCTGGCCTGAATCTGTGCAAAAGCATTCTTCAAAGCGGTAACAAATTCACTAATATTTTTGACACTAAAGTAGCTGCCTCTCGAATTGACAGTGGCATGCCACAGGTCATCGAGTTTTTTGGGGATTTCTAACGCATATTCATTGGCACTAATTTCAGGCCAAGAGATCCCTCCATCAGCTAAAGATTTTGTCAATGAGTCGAGAGTTGCTTTGGTCGCAGACAAAGTACCTTTCACACCAAAACTAATGGCAAAAATAGGCAGATGCTGCCAATAGGCGGGATCGGCAGAAGAGGTTGATATTTTATTTCTTATCGTCGGTTTGAGGTCATTTTTCCAGTAATACGTTGCAACGTCCGACAACGTGTTTTCAGAGCTATCCAGATATGGACGTTGTGCTACATAACGGATGCTGGAACCACCATTGTCATTGGTGATGTATTCTCCATTTGTGTTATCAACGTTCGCTCGTGCATCGGCAGTTGTTGCCTGATCATCTTTCCAGTAACCATCAGTCATAACAATATGGAAACTCTGACGACAGGTCTTACAGGTATCCGTCGCGTTTGTAGGGTCATCAAACCACGGCTTATCTAATTTAAAATACTGGCCAACATCATCGAATGCCCTACGCATTGGTGTGCCGCCACTATGCGTGACGTTATAGAGTGTAGAGAAAAAATTAGTTCGAGCCGCACCTTCAAATTTTCTAACTCCAGTCAATACTGTGCCTTTGGTTGAGCCATCAACACCAGTCGTGGTGGAGTTAATTTTGCCAAAACCTACGCGAACAGAATTATCCAGTTGAGAGAAAGCTTTTCCGATACTTCCCTTCGCAAC
This sequence comes from Tolumonas sp., assembly GCA_028683735.1. Classification (GTDB taxonomy): domain Bacteria; phylum Pseudomonadota; class Gammaproteobacteria; order Enterobacterales; family Aeromonadaceae; genus Tolumonas. The sequence continues at coordinate 6,321 of JAQUHG010000058.1, forward strand.
TTTAATGCGGTTGCTGTAATACAATAACCAATTGATGTAATTTTGTTTTTCTTCCGCATAGGTACATTGTTGTGGGTTTTGGCAGTCCGTTCGATTTTGTCTGATGTATTTATTGGGTATACGATTGTCGTTGATTTTTTTTGTTTTCCCTTCGGCATCCAAGTAGTAGGGTTGTGATGCTATGGGTACGAGAGTGCCGCCCGTATATTCACCATGAATATATGTGCTGGAATAGGGTTGCAATGTAGTATTTTCATAATAAAAACACTGGTAGCCTTCACCATAGTAATTTTTAAATTGAACGTAGCGATTATATTCTGGGTCAGCATCTAATCGTTTTGTATAATCAGAGGATCGACCCGGAAAAGAAGGCTTTTCACCAGCAGTTGTCCAACCCACAAGTTGATCGCAATTTATATTTGCTTCTGTTGTTGTTGGAAAGTTTGTTTTAGTCGTGACTGATGTATTAGTCTTCAGATCCCCAGTATAATTTTCCCACGAAGAATAAGTAACTTCCGGATTGTAATACATGGTATTAACTGCATAGTCATACGGGCTTTTATCTTCTGGAACAATATGGTCACCATCAATTTGCCCGTTTGACAGGTAATAACGTCGCATCGATCCAGAATCATCAATGGTAAACATGATATTCGGCTCTACGGCATCACTGTCTTGCAGATAAATGGGCTGCTGTGAAATCGTGACCGCCTGAGATGCACAGGGGAAAATGCAGCTGAACAAGGATATATAAAATAGATGGCCGCATTGTTTTAATAATCGAGGAGAGATTTGCATCTGATTATTCCCGTATTCTTATGGTTTATAGGTCGATGTCACAACAGATCGACTTAATGTTGTTTTGCCATATCCTTCTGCCGTGATCCGGAATATGGATTCCGTTTCAATCTCGGCATCAGTTGCTAATGAAGTATTCGGGACCACAACCGCTGGTAATTGTTCTATGAAATATTTTGGTGAGGTTGCTACTGCATCATCAATCGAAGTAATGGGTCGCCAGATAGTGTCGTTGTTTTGCCAATCAACAGCAATCGAGTCGTCTGCGGCTCGATCGTAGAAACCATTTGCTCCACTGGCATTGAAATTAATGCTGTTTGCATGGGCAATCAGATACGATTCACCTGAACGCAATGCTGTCTCAGCAGCAAAAAAGGCTTGTTGATAGTCATGGTTATTGCCGGCCATTTTTTCTTGCAAGGAGCTATTTTGCATACTCGCGAGGCCGGTAATTGTTAGTAACAGAAGAACAATCAGACTAACAACCAATATAATGCCCTGTTGTCGATGATGGGGGGCTAAAGAATGATCTCGCATTATTGTACCTCTAGTTAATCCGGTTTCTCAGCGTTGAGACGATCTGTTTGGTCATATACCAACGGCTATCTGTTGCCTCGAATGTCGATTGATTGAACGACAATGTCTGCGGTTTAGTGACCATGCCGGTATCATCACTTCCTAAAATCGTTTCAATTCGGATAGCGATGATATTGTTCCAGCTTGAGACATCTGACGCGTCGCGATACGCATTGACCTGACTATCACCATCAGTATCTTCGCCATAACGGATCTGAAAGCCATATACGCCATTAATGAGAGCTGATGCGGCCCCGGCGTTCACTTTTTTATAAAGTGTTGGGATACCCGTCGCAGGGTTATTGGCAATGAAATATGCCGTAGTACTGTAAGCAACCAGATGGGCAGACGTACCGAATGATTCATCACTTGCTGGTGGCCCCCAGCTGGCTATTGAGTTGCCTGGAGAAACATTTCCTGATTTGCTATGCACAATATTCACTTTGCCACTTTTTGCATTGGTTGTGATATTGGTGATCTGAAAAATACGGGCTTTTTTACAGTCAGAAACCATAACTATATCGCCTATAGAAAAAGCACTACTGGCCGCAGAAGCAGCAAATAATTGAGCCGCATCGTTATTGTCTACAATCGTTATGTTATTGCCATGGGGAGCACGGAGAATTAATAAATCGGAACCTTGCAGTGGTTGAGGGTCTCCTGAAAAAAAGGCGTTTAGCTCATCAGGTAATGTGGCCGAAATATTGTCATAGCCAACCAGGCCATTATCAGAAAAGTTATATGCTAAGTCAGATGAGTCATTGAGTGTGTTGGTAATCGTCAGATTTTGGCGACTTACACAGCCTTTATATCCAATCATCCGTAGCTCAGTATTCAGCGTATTCTGTAAAAAACGCGCATTTTCCTGAACTCTCCCCATATTATCAGTGAGTCGGTAAGTTGTGTTGTTGGTGGCAATGAGAGAGGTGATGCCTAACATCAATATCAACCCTAATGTCATGGCAACCATAATTTCAATCAGACTGAATCCATGTTGAAATTTTGAATAATGAGCTATTTGATTCATGTCAAAGCTCCGTTTTATAGATAAATCGTTGAGCATTGGCATTTCCAACACGAGATTCATCCCACTGTATGGTTATTGTGACGATATTGTTATTTCGGGAAACACTGCCTTGGCCAGATGGCAGCTGTGCCAGATGTGATTTCCAGGTTTGTAAATCAGTTTCAGCAATGGTTGTGGCAGATGATACAGTGCCAGTGATAGAAATGTCGTAATTGCCATTTTCTACTGCTGTTTTATTGGCTCTCATTAATTCAGAAATTTCAACAGCTAATCCAGATGCTAACGTTCTTGTCACCGCGAGTTGGTTAGTTTTTAAAGCGGTTGTTTGGAGAGCGAGCAATCCTAAAATTCCAATGCCCAATACAACCATTGAAATCAGAACTTCAAGTAACGATGAGCCTTCTTGCAACTTCATGAATGTATGCAGTTGATAGCGTTTCATAACAGGTACCTTGTTAGCTGCAAGTTGTCAGGGAAAAGGATACGCGGCCACTGGCTTCAATTGTCAAATGACGTTGTTCATTCGTTTGGCAGTTTTGGGCCGGTTTGATATCGAAATCAATTGAGGTGTGATTTGCCGGCAATTTTAATGATCCGTCATGATTAAAGGATATGACTGCCTGCGTTGCTGAAATGTTACTGTTAACCTGATCAAATACGCGAATTAAAACATCGTTATTATCAAAACTATTATTATTATTTGAATCAATCCAAATGCGCCATCCCTGACTCCAATTTGTTGAGTCAGAGATTGCAGTAATATTTACATTTTCGCCACGACGAATAGCTTCACTACGGGAAAGAGATAAGCTTGAGGACAAAGTATTGGTTTCACTACGAAGTGTACTATCCCGGATAAAGCTATTAAATGATGGTACACCAACTGTCATGAGAATTGCGGCTATTGAAATAGACACTAATAACTCAAGCAGTGTAAAACCACGCACTAGATATGGGTTGCATTCGGTATCAGTGAATGGGTTTAACCCCATTTGGAATAGTTTCATTGTGAACTCTTCGTTTTATCCGTGTCATGGTGAACTTACCATTTCTTTTTTGTAAAAATTTGCTATGCAATGTGGATTTTATGCTACGTACTCAGCTCTTGGATAGAGTCAAATGCTGATATTATTGATCTTGCTCTGATTTAATGTGGATAATCTGACCAGCTTCTCGCTGGTCGGATGAGATGGGATTACTGCCTCATATTAGATAATACGATAAGCTGAAGTCGCTATTGTGGTGGCCTGTAGGCTTCCTCCATGTCATCACATCATGATTTCTCAATGGCAGCGGTGGTGTTTACCTCATTACAGCAAGCCACTGTCTGGGCGGATAAGCATTTTCCTGTGTAACTGGCTGAGACCGTTAATGTCCATTTTTTGCTTTTGTGCATTTTGTTATTTCTACATTTTATTTTTCTCAGATATTAATTCCGCTCGGCATCGGCACAACTAACTCAGTCGCTCCTACATCTATGTCGGCTTGTAATAACAGCGCTAATATTTTCTCGCGAATAAACGTCTGATAATTAAAAAAATACATGATTAGACTGAAGAATTTATGATTAGTTATTACGCCTTGGGTATTTTTATAACAAAGCTGATGATCTAAATCGATTCTGGAAATGGCGTGCGCCCATTCACAGATGATTTTGTCCAGATATTGTCGGAATTCGGCTAATTCTTGGATATGAGTAGAGACAATTTGTTCAAGGTTTTCTTGTGTGGGCAGTGATAACACTGACTCTAATGCTGTGTAGTTAGCTGGATGGATCGCAAACCGCTTAAGCCACAAGGTATCAACCACAAGGAGATGATTCAGCATTTTGATGACCTCATCAATCAGGTCATTCTGACCCGCGATAATTTCATCTGCCAACTCATAGATCATTGTGTTGTAAATTTTAGCATTCATCCACTCGTTGTAGGTTGCTCGAAGACATATATGGTTATATCGATCCAATATGACGCCCTTTTAACGATATCCACAGCGGGATAGAGGCGTAATAACCACTCGCAACGTTCTCATCAGCAGCGATCCTTTACCATGTTTGATTGCTTATTTTCCGATACTTTGACTAATTCTACCCGGCAATATTAATAGCATGGAATAACGAGCCGTATGCTGATTTATGCAATGTTTTTAATGGAATCAGATAATACGCACAGCTTTTGGGATGCCCAATGACAGCAAGCTTGATGGAGCGGACTCAACAGCAGATTAGCTGATGTCATCTAACTAAGGTTACCAATATATTTTCCCTGAATAGGCGCGTTTTTTTACGGATAAACAGACTGGATTTCATGTTTCGCTAACTGTATATTAATACAGTATCTAGTGCTTAATCGAGGTCTCTTCCATGCGCTTAGAAATCATCATTGATAAAAAACACGGTATTGGTCTGGAAACCATAGAAGCTTTGGCAAATGAGTTGAATCGTCAACTAACAGTAAAATTCAGTGATCTTAGTATCCGGGTTGCTACCGGTAGTGCCATGTCGATGTCGATCAGCAAAGCCAGCAAGGAAGATAAAGTCATGATCGAAGAGCTGGTGCAGGATGTGTGGGAAAACAGCGAAAGCTGGATGCCAGAACACTAAACTGGCCGTGGTTGATCCGGTTTGCGCATTGAATAACCACTATCTGATGTCAATTTAATCAGTCAGACTGACAAGTAGCATCTTTGATTTCAATTCCCTGCATTTAGTGGCATAATTTGGACATACGGTGATTAGCGCAGCCCGGTAGCGCATCTGGTTTGGGACCAGAGGGTCAAAGGTTCGAATCCTTTATCACCGACCACATTAGAAAAACCCGCTTCGGCGGGTTTTTTGTTTTTGGCATTCAGCATCTTCCTCCTTTCTTCATTTTCCGCGGTGTCTATTTCTGTTATCTGTCAGATAATAAAGCGATGTTAGAACTCAAAAATTGAGAAAACGCATGAATCATCGTTGGATGCTGTTATGGAGCTCGGCGCTGGGCGCCAGTGGTGTTGCCGCCGGTGCCTTTGGCGCACACGGTCTGAAAAATCAATTACCAGCTGCCAGCTTGGAGGTGTGGGACATCGCTGTGCGTTACCAACTCCTGCATGCGGTCGTGGTGTTGATCTTGTTCGTATTAGCGCAACAGTGGGCCAGTCGCTTAGTGCCACGCGCGGCGCAATTGCTGCTGGCTGGCACGTTATGTTTTAGCGGCAGCCTGTATCTGCTGGCACTCACCGGCATGAAATGGCTTGGTCCGATCACGCCGCTGGGTGGCGTATTTTTGATCGCGGGCTGGCTGACCCTGTTTTATGCCGCGTGCAAAATCAAATCCACGAACTGAGCGCTTTCGTTGCTGAACAGCGCATCGCTTATCGTTGGTTAAACTATACTTCAAGTATTGATGGATAGTGACAACGACAGCAATGGAGGGGGCTCATGAAATCGCTACAATTGCATCATTACAACAAAGCGCTACAAGCGGCGACCGAGTTTTTTGAAGGCGATCAGGAAACAGCTGAACTTTGGCTGAAAGAGCCCGCTAAATCGCTCGGTGGTAAATGTCCCGTTGAACTGTTGTCGACCGATGATGGCTTACATACCGTACTCGATGTGATCAGTCGGTTAGAGGACAGTGCATTCCAATAACCTCAGCGACAGTTTTTTCTGCTCTGAGCATTCGAAAGCGCCGTAGGACGTTGGAAACCTGTGGCGCTTTTATATTTCCAGTTGTAGTTGTTTATCGTGATAACGACTTAATAATAACAGGCTGATCATCGCGCCAAGCAGGGCATAAAACATGTCGGACTGCGTATCCCAGATATAACCTTGTGTACCTAAAAAAGCCTCTGCACTTTCGCCGGAAGCCAGAGCAACTGCCCATTCCAGTAATTCATACAAGGCACTGAATGCCAGACAAAAACAGACGCAGAAAAAATGCTGCCACGCCCGGCCGCGAATAATCTGTTTTCGGATCACCAGCTCCCGGGCAATCAGCACCGGAACAAAACCTTGCGCCAGATGTCCGAGTTTGTCGTAGTTATTGCGGGTTGCGCCAAACCACTCTTGAAACCAGTCAAATAACGGCACTTCGGCATAGGTGTAATGACCGCCTACCATCAGAATAATGCTGTGCAGCAAAATCAAGTTATAAACCAGCGTCGTCAGCGGAAAGGTGCGATAGGTTTTAGCTAGCACGATAAAGCCGATCAGCGCTGGAAACACCTCCAGCAGCCAGGTAAACAGATCGTGCGGTTTAATCAGCGACCAAACTAATGTGCTGAAGAAAATGAGCAGCCACAAAGTTCGCTTCATATTATTTCTTTTCGCCGGACGGATGATTTTCAGTGTAGTCAGGAATTATTCGAGCGATCAAACAAAGCACGATAGTTGATGCATTACCGCGTTTTTTCGGCAAGGATAGCGCGGTAACGAATTCGTTTTCTTATTAGTCTTTGCAGGAGTCAGCTATGGGTGCCATTGGTAATTTGATCTGGTTTGTCTGCGGTGGCGTGTTTATGGGGCTGGGTTGGTGGCTAGCCGGGTTGTTGGCACTGGTTACTATTGTTGGTATTCCTTGGGCGAAAGCCTGTTTTGTGATCGGCCAATTTGCCTTTTTCCCGTTTGGTAAAGAAGCGGTGAATCGCAAAGACTTATATCAGCAGGACGATATTGGCACGGGCAGCTTAGGGCTGCTCGGTAATATTCTGTGGTTTATTTTTGCCGGAATTTGGCTGGCCATCGGGCACATCTTTTCTGCGGTTGCCTGTTTTGTCACCATCATTGGTATTCCGTTTGCGCTACAACATCTGAAGCTGGCTGGGATCGCGCTGGCGCCGATTGGTATGACGATTGTACCCAAGGAAATTGCAGCCGCCGTACGCAGTGAAACGGCGAAAGAAGAGTTGTATCGGCAGCGTAGACGCTAAGTGCTGCCGGTTATTTACCTAATTGCGCCACCAGAAAATCAACCAATAACCGGACTTTGGGTGATAGATGCCGATTTTGCGGATATACCACCCAAACCCCGTCATCGGGCAGGCGATGAGTTTCTAATAAGCTAACCAACGAACCCTGCGCCAGTGCGGTTTGTACGTAATAATCCGGTAGTTGCACGATGCCGAGACCTTTTAACGCCGCATCTTTTAATGCCAGCCCGGAAT
>JAQUHG010000059.1 GCA_028683735.1 Tolumonas sp.
TAAAAAAGGTCGAAGCTATTCTGAAATCGGAACCTGCCATCGCCAGTTATTCTGAACGTGTGAAATTGGGCGCCATGTTTAGCAACTTCAATGAAAGCACCAGTATCCGTTTGAATGGCGTTGATCCTCTGGCAGAGGATGCTACCGTCCCTACCCTGCGCCAACGCATTAGTGATGGAACATCAACCGGTTTATTAGTGGAACCCGGCCAGATCCTGATCCCGGCTTTATTAGCGAAAGGAATGAAAGTCAAAGTCGGCGATTCGATTGTGCTTGTCGCCACTAATGCATCCGGCTCAGTGAATGGCAAAAATTTTATTGTTCGTGGCGTGCTGGAGGCAGTAACCGGCCCAGGCGGCCGCGATGGCTATATTCATATTGACGATGCCCGCGATCTGCTTCGGTTAGAACAACCCGATATCATGGAAATTGCCATCCGGCTAAAGAATATGGAGCAGCTATCAGATGTTAATGAGCAACTGAGTCAAAAATTGTCACAGATCCTCAATAAAGAGAACAAACCAGTAACGGAATTACATTCCTGGAAAGAGTTATCCCCCTTCGCCAATATCGTCAAAATGATCGACATGATGACTCTTTTTATCCGCATTATGCTGGTGACCATCGTGATGGTTAGTGTGCTGAATGTCATGCTGATGGCGGTTTATGAACGCATCCGTGAAATCGGCACGTTAGCGGCGATCGGTACGCAACCTAATACCATCATGGGTATGTTTATCGGCGAAGGTTTATTGCTGGGGTTAGTTGGCGCAGTGGCAGGTATTTTACTCAGTCTTGCCATACTGGCATTGTTACAAGTCGTACCGATCTCCTTTGCCTTTGGCCGGGAAGTGATCACGCTACATCCAACACTATCAATAATGGATATTACTTGGGTATTAGTTGCCGCACTTCTGGTTTCCATTTTAGCTAGTTTACAACCGGCATGGCGTGCGTCGCGAATGGACCCGATAAAAGCATTACACCATGTCTGAGCAGGAGATAAACATGCGTTTTCTTAACTATCTGTTTGCAGGCTGTCTGTTATTTTTGCCATTCACCGCCATGGCGCTCGATGGCAAAACTATATTGCAAAAAGTGGATCGGAACCTGGAACCCGAATCATACGAATCGTATCGAAAACTTATCAATATTGAACCGAATAACACTCGGAAAGAGTTCGTTATTTATTCGGTAAAAAGTGGTCGCGATAAAATCGTTACGTTGTTTCTTTCTCCTGCCAGCGATAAAGGCCGTACCACACTACGTCAGGGCGATAACATGTGGTTATACATCCCTAACGTAGGTAAACCAATCCGCATCACCAGCTTACAGTCCGTGATTGGCGGTGTTTTCAATAATGCGGACATCATGCGCGTAGATTATGCCGAAGAATATGATGTAACTAATATCACTGAACAAGCGGATGTGTATCAGCTTATCCTGAAAGCGAAAAGTACCAGTGTTGCTTACGACCAATTGAAAATGACGGTCGATAAGTCATTACTGTTACCACGTGAAATAGGAGCCTATGCCAGCAGTGGCATGTTAATAAAAACGCTGCATTTTAAAGATTTAAAAGACTTCGGCGATGGCATAAAACGGCCAGCAACCATTGAAACCGATAGCCCGCTGTATAAAGGCTTCCGCTCTGTCATGCTTTATTCCGGTTTGAAGAAACGCGATGTTCCTGAAGACGTATTTACGTTAGGTTTTATGAGTCGTGTTGAGGAACTGCGTAAATGAAAAAGTGGATCGCCATGGAATTTTTTTTGCTGGCGACCGCATCATATTCTTCTTTGGCAGAGGATTTCTCTTTCGATACTAACGAATATGAAAAGAAGACTTTTGAATTCAACGGTTATGTTGAAGCCAAACAAGAAGCATTACGTTTGCAACCGGAGCGGGCCGTTTATTCTCTGATTTACCCTGATGAACCGGCGCGTAATTGGCTTTATCGCAGTACAGGCACACTGGATCTAACAGGTAAATTGCATCTGACCGATACAGTTGCAGATATCCACGGACAAGCCAGTTATGCGGAAGACTCGTTTGTTGCAACGGAAGAAGATGACAAGATCATGGACGGCGGCATCCGCTGGAGCCCCGCTACAAATTATTCTGTAGATATTGGTAAACGGGTACAACGCTGGGGAAAAGGTTATGCCTGGAATCCGGTTGGTTTTATTGAAAGACCCAAAGACCCGTCCGATCCACAAACTGCGCGGGAAGGCTTTAATATGGTCAGCATGGAGTGGACCAAAACCCTTAATGGCGATCTCCGCACGCTCACGCTGACACCCGTCGTGGTACCAACTTATGATGAGTTAAATCCAGACTTTGGACCTGAGGGATCGCTTAATCCAGCAGCGAAACTCTATCTTTTGGCCTGGAACACGGATATTGACCTGCTGTGGCTGGGTAAAGGCGCCAGACCACAAAGTATCGGATTGGATTTTTCGCGTAATATAAGTAGTGAGCTAGAGATTCATGGTGAATGGGCGCATCAATATGCTGTAGGGAAAAATACACTCGATTCATCAGGTTCTACTCTGTTATCAACAGCTAACCCCGATAGTTACTTATTGGGCGCCCGCTATTTGACAGAACATGAAGTCACCTGGATTGTTGAATATCTTCATAACGGACGAGGTTACAGCACATCGGAATTGGACAGCTATTATGCATTTATTAATAGCGCCGTGAGTTCTGGTGAAACCAATGCTCAGTTACAAAAGGCCCGGCAACTTATGCAATCGGGTTACAACAAGGCAAATTCCGGTGAAAATTACCTCTATCTGCGTGCCAGTATTAACGAACCATTTGACTGGCTTTATACCACGCCTAGTCTGACTTTTATCAGTCATCTGGATGACGGTAGTTTCCAGATAACACCGGAAATCAGCTACACCGGATTTTCAAATACCGAGTTACGTGCCCGAGCCATTTTATTATCACGCGAACAACAAACGGAGTTTGGCGAGAAGTTATCCCGCCAGCGATTTGAAATTTATGTCCGTTATTTTTTCTAACTCAACTATTGCTCGCAACCAGCCAGTTAATAAATCCACCGCCCAGAATTAAATACATGAAAAGAATTCCGCCCAACATAAGCGGTTTGAGACCCGCAGATCTGATCGCCCCCAAGTGTGTGGTTAAGCCTAATGCCGCCATCGCCATAGCGAGCAAGAAATTATCCAGCACAATCAGTTCATGCGTTATCGATACGGGCAACCACTGCAATGAGTTGATGCCAGCCATCACGACAAAAAACACGGCAAACCAGGGAATGGTTATTTTGCGACTCTGTTCTGACAGATTGGCAGAACGAAGTCGCAGCCAGCCAGAAAGTAATAACAAGAAAGGTGCCAACATCATTACCCGGATCATTTTCACGATGACGGCAATATCCGCAGCTTTAGGCCCAATCGCCTGACCCGCAGCAAATACCTGTGCGACTTCATGAATGGTTGAACCGGCATAGACACCATAACTGTTCTGGATCTGGAATATTGGTAATACCGTGAGCCCAAGATGATAAAGTGCCGGATACAAAAACATGCCTGCCGTACCAAATACCACCACGGTTGCCACTGCAATACTGACTTTACTGGCTTGTGCACGAACCACCGGTTCCGTGGCCATCACCGCTGCCGCTCCACAAATTGAACTGCCGGCACCAATTAAAAGTGCCGTGTCTCTATCGAGCTTGAAGATCCGAGTCCCAAGCCAATAAGCCAGCAAAAAAGTAGAACTCAGTACCATAAAATCGGTAACGATAGCCGTCATCCCTACCCCAGCGATCTGCTGAAAGGTAATACGCAAACCATAAAGTACGATTCCTGTGCGCAATAATTGCTGCTTAGCGACACCAACACCTGATGCACATGCACTCGCAATATGTGGATAAACGGTATTGCCTAAAACAATTCCTAGTGCAATCGCAATAGTCAGTGCACTAAAACCCCAATGTTGCGCAGTAGCACTTTGAGACATCAATAATCCCGCGATGGCGACACCTGCGGTAAACATTAACCCCATGTAATGTGATTTGAACACATCATTTTTATTTAATGATAATCTAATATATAGGTTCATTACGGTACTCCTCTTAACTCGATCAGAGTAACACCGATATTTTCTATATCTAAATTCGTTATATCGATAGAACTAATTTAGATAACCAATTAACCATTCATTTCAAATGGATATGTTCAATGTGGGATGAAAAATACAGCAATTCACAATTCATTTATGGCTCTTCTCCTAACGATTTCCTGCGCGAAAATGTTCATCATTTTGTCCCAGAGGGAAAAATTCTGTGTATTGCAGAAGGTGAAGGTAGAAATGCAGTCTGGTTGGCAGAACTCGGCTTTAAGGTGACTGCGGTTGATGCATCCGAAGTTGGATTAGCGAAAGGTCGCGCTTTAGCTAAATCGAAAGGGGTATCGCTACATTGGGTCCATGCCGATTTACAAGACTACAATCCCGGTATTAAAGCTTGGGATGGTGTCGTTGCTATATTCGCTCATTTACCACCCGATTTGCGTTCGCGTGTGCATGCTGACTGCGTTGAGAGTTTAAAAATGGGTGGCGTCTTGTTGCTTGAGGCTTATACCCCGGAACAACTTAATTTCAGAACCGGTGGCCCCACCAATGTTGACTGGTTAATGACCCCCGAATTGCTACAAAACGAATTACAAGGACTGACCTTTGAGCGCTTACAGAAAATTGAGCGGGAAATAATCGAAGGTATTGGACATACCGGTATGGGTTCTGTGGTACAGGTGATCGGCCGACGGTAAGCGTATCTCGGTATAATAAGGGAACTCCGAATAAAAGTTCCCTTCACTGTATCAATTCAGTTTTCCCAAAATTTGATTCAATTCATCTGGTTTAGGCATGCCTTGTTGCTGTTGCAGGCGCCCAGTATCATCAAAATACAATAATGTGGGTGTGGCAACTGATCCCAATTCATCCATTAATAACTGATTATCATCCAGCTTCTTTTGTATCGCAGATGGAATTGGATCTAACGGCTTCAGACCATTCTTCCCTTTGCTTTCTTCATATTCCTGTAATCCCTTTACTGGGTCTTTCATATTAAATAAAGCAGCGGCTTTTGCAGGACTATCATGACTGAGGATCCCAACCAGAATATGTCTTATCTGAATTTTTCCACCCTCAACCCACGGACGAGCCTGTTGCCAAAAACGATTGCAATAAGGGCAGTTAGGGTCCGAAAACATATAAATAATTTTTGGTGCGTTATCTTTACCATCAGCAATCCAGGTACTTTTTTCTAATTTAGCCCAAACCTGTTTTGCCATAGGCGAATAGACTAATTCATTCAGTGGTTTCAATGACAGATTGTTGCCTTTTGCGTCATAAAGATAACCGCTAAGAACAAACTTGCCATCACGACTAGCATACAAAGTGATCCCCTGTTTTTGATATTCAGCGGCGTATCCTTGCATGCCATTCGGCGCATCAAAACGACCAACAATATGCATACCTTGTTTCTCAAAAGCTTGAATTGCTGCTGGAAGAGGTTCTGAAGCCATCACGAGCTGAAATGGAATAAGACAAAATATCAGTACATTCCGCATTATGCCGACAAACATAAAAAGCACCTTACATTAGAAACACCTAAACAATAGCTATTAACAATACTGCAACAATATGTTCATAGCACTCTTTTTGTTGCCGGCCCCCGCCCATCAACGCGGTTACATTGATTGTGTCATGTTCTGGCAGCAAATAAATTTTGCTGATCTTTCAAGCACCATTTATGACTAACTATAAGAAAATAAACATTAAAAAAGAGGATCATGATGTCATGACCCTCCTTATTTATTGAACTATCAATTAACGCTTAATGCGCGGTCTTTGACTCTTCTTTCCGTGACAAATAGAGATAATAAAGCACCGGGATCACAACCAGCGTCAGCACGGTTGAGGCAAACAAACCAAACAGCAGGCTGATTGCCAGACCGCTAAAGATCGGATCATCTAAAATAAAGGTAGCACCAATCATCGCGGCTAATGCCGTCAGAATGATTGGTTTCGCCCGCACCACGCCACTGTTGATCACCGCTTCGGCGAGTTCCACTCCCGCCGCTCGTTGCTGATTAACAAAATCAACCAACAGGATGGAATTGCGCACGATAATGCCCGCTAGCGCAATCATGCCAATCATGGAGGTCGCGGTGAACGGCGCCCCCATCAGGGCATGCCCTGGCATAACGCCAACCAGAGTCAGCGGGATCGGTGCCATGATGATCAGCGGCACACTGTAGGAGTTAAACTGCGCGACCACCAAAAAGTAGATCAACAATATCCCGACGGAATAGGCGATGCCCATGTCGCGGAAGGTTTCATAGGTGATTTTCCATTCACCATCCCACTTGATAGCGACACCGGAAAGTCCGTCCGGTTGCCCAATTAACGACTGTTTCCATGCCGGATGTTTATCGCTTAATGTACTGGCGATTTCGGCCATCCCATAAAGTGGGCTGTCGAGTTTACCGGCCATATCGGCGGTCACCATCACCATCGGTTGCATGTTTTTATGCATGATGCTGTGCGGTTTGCTGGTTTTATTCACCTGCACCAGTTCACTCAAGGCGATCGCTTTGCCAGTAGCAGAGGGCAGCGTCAGGCTTAACACGCCAAGCAGATCGACTTTTTCACCGTCATCCAAACGCAGACGGATCGGTTTAGCGTATTTCTGATCCGGTGTATGCAGATAACTGACATCCTCACCATTAAGTGCGCCCGCCAGTGTCTGCCGGATCGTCGCTTCTGCAATCCCCAAACGGGTTGCGCGTGCCCGATCAATCGTGATCTGCCAATGTTGCTGTTGCGCGGGTACATCAACATCAATATCCACGATATCGGCGGTGTTTTTAAACGTATCCTGGATTTGTAAGGCGGCCTGTTCACGCATGGCTTGTGTTGGGCCATATACTTCCGCCAGGATCGGCGACCACACTGGCGGGCCGGGTGGGATCTCGACCACTTTCAGTGTGGCACCAGATGCTTTCGCTAGTGGCGCTAACCGCTCCCTCGCGTCACGGGCGATCTGATGGCTGGAACGATCGCGTTCATGTTTGCCTTGCAGATTGACTTGTAGATCGCCGAGTTCCGCCGATTGCCGCATAAAATAATGCCGCACCAAGCCATTAAAATTGATCGGTGCCGATGTGCCTGCATAAATCTGCACTGAGGTCACTTCCGGGATCTGTTCAGCTTCATGCGCCAGTTGTTGTAATAGCGTTTGTGTTTGTTCCAGCGGCGTACCTTCCGGCAGATCGACCATCACCTGAAATTCTGATTTGTTATCAAATGGCAGCATTTTCAGCACCACCAATTTAAACACCGGTAACGCCAGCGACCCCAGCACCAACAAAGCGACAACCAGAGCCAGTTTGCGACGTGCTTTTTTCGCATGTTCGCCCAACAGGAATGAACCCAGAATACGGCGCAACAATCCGGTGGCTTTGTGTTCCGTTGCGCTGGATGCGCTGTGATGTGATTTCAGCAGATGCAGTGCTAACCAAGGGGTAACGATAAAGGCGACGCCCAGAGAAATCAGCATCCCCGTACTGGCATTGATCGGGATCGGGCTCATGTATGGCCCCATCATGCCACTGACAAACGCCATGGGGAGCAGTGCGGCAATAACGGTCAGTGTGGCCAGAATGGTCGGACCGCCGACTTCATCCACTGCCTGCGGAATCGCTTCTTTCCAATTACCGCCTGCTTGCTGATGCCGGTGGATATTTTCCACCACCACGATGGCATCATCGACCAGAATGCCGATGGAAAAGATTAGCGCAAACAGTGAGATGCGGTTTAAGGTAAATCCCCAGGCCCATGAGGCAAACAGGGTCATCGCCAGCGTCAGCACAATCGCACTACCGACGACAGCGGCTTCGCGCCAGCCCATACTCAGCCACACTAAAATCACCACGGCGGTCGTGGCAAAAATCAGTTTACTGATGAGCTTGTTGGCTTTCTCATTCGCCGTCTGCCCATAGTCGCGTGTCAGGCTGACCTCAACTCCCTGCGGGATCAAAATATTGTGGATCTGTGCCACCCGCGCACTCACCGCACGGCTTAAATCGACGGCGTTCACACCGGGCTGTTTGGCAATTGCCAGCGTAACGGCGGGATAAATTTTACCTTGCTGACTCATCCAGACATTGGCGTTTGGTACATCGGCACCGTCGTTGATGGTGGCCACGTCAGCCAGATACACCGGATGCCCTTGCTGGCTGCTGATAATCAGCTGACCTACTTCGTCACTGGAACCGAGAAACTCACCGACTTGTAAGCTTACTTGTTGGTTATCCTGCGTCAGCGACAGATTGTTTTGCTGCTGATTAGCGCTGTTTAACACCTGTGAAATTTGCGGCCAATTTAAACCAAATGCATTGAGTTTGGCCGGGTCAACCGTCACCTGCACGACCCGATCATGCCGTCCGACAGTCTGGATCTGGCGCGTACCGGGTAACCGCTTCAACTCGGTTTCCAGGCCATGTGCGATCTGCGTGAGTTGTTCCGCCGTAATGTCGGTTTGTTTACTCCATAAGGTTAAATTCAAGATCGGCACATCATCAATCGCGCGGGGTTTAACTAACGGTTCGCCAACCCCTAAACCAGCCGGTAACCAATCTTTATTCGAGGCCAGTTGGTTATACAGATCGACTAACGCTTGTTGACGCGGTTTGCCTACCTTGAACGCCACAATCAACATGGCACCACCGGGTTGCGAGAAGGAATACAGAGTATCGATATCTTTCATTTCCGATAACACTTGCTCAGCAGGCAGCGTCACCAACTGTTCCACCTCTTGCGGGCTGGCGCCGGGAAAAGGAATATAGATATCGGCGAAGGTCACCTCGATTTGTGGTTCTTCCTCTTTCGGCGTAACCAGCACCGCAGCAATACCTAACAGCAACCCCACGATAGCGAATAACGGCGTGATGGGTGAATGCAGGAACTGACGGGCAATTCGCCCGGCAAGGCCAAGATCAGGGCGCATATTGGCCTCCC
Source organism: Tolumonas sp. (assembly GCA_028683735.1). Taxonomy (GTDB): domain Bacteria; phylum Pseudomonadota; class Gammaproteobacteria; order Enterobacterales; family Aeromonadaceae; genus Tolumonas. The sequence continues at coordinate 9,061 of JAQUHG010000059.1, forward strand.
TGCTGCGCGATAACGGCGTAGGCATCTTTGGCAATTACTTCACCGGCTTTCAGGCCGGCAAGGATCTCGATTTGCCCGTCATAGTGTCGACCTAATCGCACTTGGCGTAACACAAAGCCATTTTTTTCCGCCAGATACACCGCCGATAACTCGTTTTGACGCAACAGCGCATTTTCTGGGATCAACAGCTTCGGCTTGGTATTTAATGGCATGGCTAATTTCACCCAACTGCCATTTTGCCAGACAGGGGTGGTTTGTTTGGGTAAGTTTGCTCGTAAGGTAAAACTGTGGCTGGCCGGATCAGCAAACTGAAATAGCTGATGTTGTGGCAGCGTAATAGCCTGACCATCAGGAAAAGTGACCTGTAACGGCGTAGTCTCTTTCAACTGGGAGACATAACGAGCTGGCAGAGAAGCCACCACCCGCATGTTTTCGAAAGCATAACCACTGAGTAACGGCTGGCCGGGGTTGACGGTTTCCCCTAGCGAAACATGCCGGGCCGACACCACGCCCGCATATGGGGCCACAATACGAGTAAAACCCAGGTTTTCGCCGGCCTGAACTAGCTCAGCTCGTGCTTGCTTGAGCACACTGGCAGCGGCTTGCGCTTCCGTAGTAGCGCTATCGTATTCGCGGCGTGAAACCGAGCCTTTATTGACCAAATCAACCAGTCGTAACCGTTGCCTTTCGGCATCGTTATAACGAGCTTCAGCGGCTTTTACCGCTGCTTTTGCTTGATCTTGCCCGGCAGTTTGTGAGGTGTTGGTGATTTCAACTAACAGATGACCACTTGGCACCACATCATTCACATCGACGCTAATAGCGCTCACCCTGCCACTGGTCTGCGCAGAAACCGTTCCTTGGTCAATCGGCTCGACTCTGGCATCCATGACAAACCATTCAGGTACTGCTGATAACGTTACCGACAAGGTGTCCGATACTGCCGTTTCAGCATGAACAATAACAGAAGCAAAAATGAGAAGGATCGAAAGACATCGCATGACTAAAACCCTTTAATTAGATATATCTAAAGTATATCCCTTTGGATATGCTATAACTAATAAAAGTCTAGTTCTATTCAATGTTTATAGTGAAAAATCATTCTTATCTATCTCTTTAATCAGGTGAAAATCGCAGATAGATCAAAATTGCAACAGCCGGATGCTACTCTGCTGAAAGCGTTTTTAGAAAAATGGGACTAAAGTGAATATAGGAAGGAATGTTTATTTTAGCTTTTTAACGTGATCACTCTGCCAGAGAATAAGGCTTGTTACAAAGCCAAATGATGTGGATCTGGCTCGGATTCAATGGATCGGAGATCTCAGATGGCAACAATAATTATAGTTGGTGCTGGCTTAGGTGGGATGTCAGCCGCTTATGAGCTTAAAGCTGAATTAGGTCAACAGCACGACGTTATCTTAATCAATAATAAACCCGATTTTGAGTTTACCCCATCCAACCCCTGGATTGCCGTCGAATGGCGACAACGCAAAGAAACATCAATTCCTATTGAGCCTTATGTCAGCAAAAAATCTATCCGGTTTATCGCTTCCGGTTTAGCAAGCCTGAATGCCGCACAACAACAGCTCGAACTGACCGATGGACAAAAACTAAATTATGACTATTTAGTCTTGTGCACCGGGCCTGAATTGGCTTTTGATGAAATAACAGGTGCAGGTCCTGATGCTGGCGGAACGAGTAGTGTTTGCACATTAACGCACGCAGAACATTGCCGGGATAACGTCAATAAGCTCATTAACGAACCAGGTCATGTGATCGTCGGGGCGATGCCAGGGGCATCCTGTTTTGGTCCTGCATATGAATACGCATTTATTTTGGATAAACATTTAAGGGATAAAAAAGTCAGAAAATCAGTACCCATGACTTTCGTTACCAGTGAACCTTACATTGGGCACCTTGGTTTAAATGGTGTCGGCGATTCGAAAGGTATGCTGGAAAGTGAACTACGGCAACGTGATATCAGTTGGATTTGCAACGCGAAAACCGTCGGTATCATTGATGGCAAAATGGAAATCGATGAGTTGGATGATGATGGTAATGTTAAGCGACACCACAGTTTGCCCTATAAACACGCCATGATGTTACCCGCGTTCCGTGGGATTGCACCCTTGCGATCTATAGAAGGATTAGTGAATCCGCGTGGATTTGTATTAGTGGATGATCATCAGCGTAACCCTAAATACCCACAAATTTATGCGGCCGGTGTTTGTATTGCGATTCCACCGCTCAGTAAAACCCCCGTCCCTACTGGCGTACCAAAAACAGGCTATATGATTGAGTCGATGGTTAGAGCCATCACGCATAATATTAAAGCAGAAATAATGGGGCAACAGCCGACATTTAAGGCGACCTGGAATGCTATCTGTTTGGCCGATATGGGTGATACGGGGGCTGCTTTCCTCGCTATGCCTCAAATTCCGCCCAGAAATGTTGCCTGGTTTAAGAAAGGTAAATGGGTTCATCTGGCTAAAATTGGGTTTGAAAAATATTTCCTACATAAAATGCAAATCGGTGATACCGAACCAGTATATGAACGCTTCATGCTGAAATATCTTGGCATTGATAAGTTGGAATAATGCTCAAATTAATTGCTACATTAACTGCGACATATGTATTAACTAACCTTATCTGAGATTATTTTATGCAAAAAATATTGATTGCGGGTGCTTTATCGTTTGTTTTGTCTACGGCTTATGCTGCGGACACGTTTACCGATGCGATGCAACAGGCATATGCGCCTTATCGTATTGCATTGTTCAAAACAGGCAATGGAACACAGGAAGAAGCCTTAAATAGTGTGCAGCAAGCCCAACAGATATGGAAAAAAATATCTGAACAATATGCGTCTAAAGCCCCCGTACCTTATGACCGGGATGCAGCATTTGCTAACACACTACAAACTGTGACACAGAATTATTCGGAAGCAATTTTACAGGTACAAGACAAGCAATTAACGAAAGCACATCAAACACTGGAGAAAGTGCGAGGATCGCTGGCGGAACTTCGTCATCGGAATCAGGTTATCGTTTATAGCGACCACATGAATGCTTATCACGAAGTCATGGAACAAGTTATGGAGCACAGCAAAAAAACATTAGCAGAGTCAGATGGGATACAGAAATTAACGCTTAAGGCTGGTGCATTAATTTATCTCAATGACAAACTCAGTTCAGAAGCGCCAATAGAATACCGAAATAATCCTGAATTCATCAAATTACTTGATGCACAAAATTCATCTATCGCGACACTTCAAAAGGCATTACTCAAGAAAGATGCACCTGCCATTCAGAATGCTGTCAGTAAACTGAAAATGCCCTACTCAAAATTATTTGTGAAATTTGGCTAAAATTATATAGCGAGCCCTGTCTTAAGGGCTCCTGTATCAACAACTGCAATTCGATGATTCATCAAAAGCAACCGGGATAATAAGTAGAATCATTGGACAAAAAATGAATACATAAAACACTTATTAGTAAAACAGATTAACGTAACCACTTTTACTAAAATTTTTAATACCTTCATTTATAAATCGCAACCTTAAGGGAAAATTAAGATTCCCTTGTTAATTTTATAGCGTTAAATCAAACGTATTACATCAAAACGTCATCAATATTATTTTGTCAAATCATAATAGATAAATTATGTAATCAGATCAGCCAAGGATCATTGGGCATATTTTATTTTGTGCGATTACAAGGAAAATTGATTATTTTCATGGAACTCAATATCTCAACTAACCATGACGTATCAAATCGTACATTTGAATCTTGGATAGATAAGGATCAACACGTTGAAATTAACATATCTTGTTCTGCTGACCACAGTACTCTGTATTAGTGTTCCGAGCTTTGCCATAACTATTTCATCGGCACAAATTCCAGCCCCGACTCCATTAGCAAAACCAGACCCCAAGCCAGTTCCAAAACCTGACCCTGTTCCAACACCAATACCCAGCCCACCACAAATTACTGCAAAAGCCTATTTACTCATGGATTACAACAGTGGTCAGTTACTGTTTAGTGAAAACCCCGATGAGCGCTTACCTCCCGCCAGTTTAACCAAAATGATGACCTCATATGTGATTGGTCAAGAGCTGAAATCAGGACGAATAAAATCCACTGATATGGTAACGATCAGTAAAAATGCCTGGGCCAAAAACTATGGCGACTCTTCAAAGATGTTCATTGAAGTAGGAAAACAAGTCAGCGTAGAAAACCTTAATAAAGGTATCATCATTGATTCAGGCAACGATGCTTGTATTGCTATGGCAGAACATATCGCCGGCTCCGAAGACTCATTTGCAAGTTTGATGAACCAATGGGCTGCAAAATTAGGCATGAAAAACACTCATTTTGTGAATGCGCATGGTCTGTACAATCCGGATCACTACTCTACAGCACATGATATGGCGATATTAGCCCGAGCATTGATCCATGATTTACCAAATGAATATGCAATCTACTCACAAAAAGATTTCACCTTCAATGGTATTGCTCAACATAATCGCAACCGATTGTTATGGGATAAAACACTGGCTGTTGATGGCATCAAAACCGGTCATGTTAGTCAAGCGGGCTATAATTTAGTGGCATCAGCCATTGGGCCAGAAAATATGCGGCTCATTTCCGTGGTTATCGGTGCCAATAGTGAGCAACAACGGGCTGCAGAAAGTAAAAAATTACTTACATATGGCTTCCGTTTTTACCAAAATATTCAGCCATACAAACAAGGC
>JAQUHG010000060.1 GCA_028683735.1 Tolumonas sp.
AGTTCCGCACCATTCCGACGACAGTGATTAATTTTGTTGAAGGCAGTCGTTTTACACCGGAAAAGAAAGCCGAAACCAAATCACCGTATGCGCATCTGCTGACCCCGAAACCGGCGGGGTTAGCGATGGCGATGAATGTGCTGGGTGAGCAGTTTGAGAAGATTGTTAACGTAACGTTGGCTTACCCGGAAAACACCGATCGACCATTTCACGCCATGTTGACCGGTCGTTTAACGCGGGTTCAGGTTTGGATCGAAGAGATCCCGGTGACAGAAGTGCAGCGTGGCGATTACATCAAAGATAAACCGTTTAAACGTGGTTTCCAGCAATGGCTGACCGGCGTTTGGCAACGTAAAGATCAGCTATTGGCAGAAAAGCGTTAACGGAATGGTATTAACTGAGCAGCGCAAACAGCTCATCCAGATTCTGTTCCGAAAATACCTGAATATCGTGTTGGCGTAACAGGCGGGTGGTGATGCCTTCACCGGTGATTTTCTGACCGCTGAACTGCCCGTTATAGATGTTACTGCTGCCGCAGGATGGGCTGCTCTCTTTTAAAATTGCGTATTTGATTTGTTGCTGCTGGCACAGCGAGAGAGCCTGTTCGGCGCCGCGCACGAAGGCGGTAGTCACATCGCGGTTACAACCGGTCATGACGCGGCCATCAGTCTGAATTTCAGCGGCCGGACGCGGGGTGGGTAAACCACCAGCTTGTTCCGGACAAAATGGCACCAGCCAGCCATTGGCTTGCCAGCGTTGTAGTAAAGTGTGATGAACCGGTTTGCTCTGACCGTCATAACGAACCGGGCAACCCAGCAAACAGGCACTGACTAGAATTTTTGGTGTTTTCATTCTTCGACTCCCGTGTAGATCACAATGATTTTAAGCGGGAGCCACAAAATGGCCCAGATTATTTAAGTTTCATTAGTTGGTTATGTGAGCAGGGCGCTGTCGCCATAAACGGAAGACGGTGTGGCTGTTCACAAACAAAAAGCTGCCTTCAATCAGCGCACCACCAATCGAACCAATCACAAAATTATGTGTCACCCAACACACGGTGCCCATCAGCATGATCAGGCGCATGCGAATGCCCTGTTCACGATACAGCGCCCAGGTACCGAGCGTGGTGCCGATCAGCGTTAACCACTGAATCGGTTGGGTAATGTTCGGCACACCCAACACCCAAACGATCAGCAGGAAAAAACACATCACCGCGACATGGCGGGTATGAGTTGAAATAAAACTGCGGAAACCACTGAGCCATGCGGCATAAGCGGCGGTATGGGCGCCGAGCAAGAAGAAATGGGCGCCAATGACGACACAATATAAGGTCAGAAAGGTACGCAGACGCTGGTCATTGCGTTGCACAAAGGCTGAAATGCCAATCATAAACGCCAGTAAACCCACTGACTGCGCCAGTGGGTTGGCAGCAAACAAAGCCGCTAAAGCATGTAAATGTGAGGTCACAAGGTTACGCCACTTTTGAAGATCGCGAGTTCTCGGAAGTCGTTCTTCTCATTACAGGTGGCTTTACCATTGGCGACATCGACAATCAAATCAATAAACTGATTGAGCAGCTGCGCCATGGTTTGGTCTTCCAGCAATCGACCTGCGTTAAAGTCAATCCAATGCGGTTTACGTCTGGCTAAATCGCTGTTGGTGGCTAGTTTCACAGTCGGAACGAATCCGCCGTAGGGCGTACCTCGCCCTGTGCTGAACAATACCATGTGACAACCGGCGGCGGCCAGTGCGCTGGTGGCCACGGCATCATTGCCTGGCGCGCTGAGTAAGTTAAAACCAGGGTGCGTTAACCGATCACCATATTTCAACACATCCATGACCTGACTTTGTCCAGCTTTTTGCGTACAGCCCAGCGACTTCTCTTCCAGCGTGGAAATGCCACCTGCTTTGTTGCCGGGAGACGGATTTTCATAGATCGGCTGGTTGTGATCGATGAAATACTGTTTGAAGTCATTCACCATCGATACCGTTTTCTCAAACGTGGTTTCATCATGGCAACGGGACATCAAAATGCGTTCCGCACCAAACATCTCCGGCACCTCGGTTAGCACGCTGGTGCCACCATGTTGGATCACGTAATCAGAAAACTGACCCAGCAGCGGGTTGGCGGTAATGCCGGAGAAACCATCAGAACCGCCACATTCCAGCCCGAATTTCAGCTCGCTGATCAAACCCGGTGTGCGGGAGTCTTGTTGCATCACTGCCAGCAACTCCTGCAACAGTTCGACACCGGTGGCAACTTCATCATCATGTTGCTGACAGACCATGAAACGCACACGCTCGGAATCAAACTCACCTAAGGTCTCTTTGAAGGCGGCAATTTGGTTGTTTTCACAACCTAAGCCAACCACCAGAACCCCGCCGGCATTGGGGTGACGGACCATATTCTGTAGTATGGTGCGGGTGTTCTGGTGGTCTTGGCCTAGCTGGGAACAGCCATATTGATGGCTGAAAAGATGGATGCCATCAATGGCCGATAAATCGCATTCCTGCTCGATCTGCTTTTGCATCTGCTTGGCCATAGCGTTGACACAGCCAACGGTCGGCAAAATCCACAATTCATTGCGAATACCCACCTCACCATTCTTCCGGCGGTAGATCTGCACCTCACGGTTTTCTGGTTGTTGCGGTAGATCGATGAAGTCGGGCTGATATTGATATTCATCCAGATCATTCAGATTGGTGGCAATATTGTGATTGTGCACATGCTCACCGGCCGAAATAGCAGTGCGGGTATGGCCAATCGGCAAGCCATATTTGATCACCTGCGCTTGTGCAGGTAAATCGCATAACGCCAGTTTATGCCCACGGGCAATAGCACTGCATAAGGTAATACTTTTGCCGTCTACTTCAATGAGCTGACCTTCGGGAAGGTCAGCCAGCGCCACGGCCACATTGTCGGTAGGGTGTATTTTAATTACTTCTTGCATGATGAGACCTCAGCTGCAAACGGCCAGTGCCGCTCTCATTCCTTGTGAACGGATCCGCGTCAGATGTGCACAAACAGCTTCAACCAGCCCTTTCATGCGGGTTAAATCTTCGCCCCAATGGCTGTCGAGGCTTAACGTTTGTTTCACCAAGTCGGCCAGCGTGATGGTGCCGGCATCAACAGCAGGCCACAGGGTAGAAAAATGTTCCAGCCAGTGGGCATCGTCTTGCAATGGATAAGTTTCGTCGCCTCGTTTGCCCTGATAAAAGGCCAGTAGTGCCGCCAGTGCAAATGTCAGGCGGATAGGCAGACGTCCGGTGCGATCCTGATAGGTCAGAAGTTGTGGCAAGATGCGGGTTTTATATTTAGTCATGCCGTTCAGGGCAATCGATAACAACTGATGTTTGATGAACGGATTACGGAAACGTGCCAGCACATCACGCGAGAACGATTCCAGCTCGTCGCGTGGCAGATCTAATGTCGGCACGATCTCTTCAAAAATCGCTTTTTCCACAAACTGGCTTAACTGGGCGTCTTGCAATGTTTCGCCGACGGTGTCGATACCCGCCAAGAACGCGACTGGTACCAGCGCGGTGTGTGCACCATTCAGGATGGCGACTTTGCGTTCTTTATACGGTTTGATGTCTTCGACAATGCGGATGTTCATCGGTTTGTCCGCGGGTAATTGGTCGAGACACAATGCTTCTTTCAACCACTGCGGCCCTTGAATGACAAACAGATAGAAGTATTCCGCGGTATCGACAAATTGATCCTGATAACCGAACTCTTCCTGCAAGGCGGCGTGTTCATCACGTGGGAAACCGGTCACGATGCGATCAACCAGTGTCGAGCAGAAGGTGTTGTGCTGACCCAGCCAGTTACTGAACGCCAGCGGCAATTTCCACTCGACAGCATAACGCTGCACCAATTCACGCAGCGCATCGCCGTTATAGTCAATCAGCTCACAAGGCAGAATGATCCAGCCTTTATCAGCGGCACCGTTAAAATGTTGGAAGCGTTCAAACAGCAAACGTGTCAATTTGGCGGGAAAGCTGCTTGGTGGCGCATCGGTCAGCTGGTCATCCGCGACATAGGTAATGCCAGCTTCGGTGGTGTTTGAGAACACAAAACGAATATCGGGGTTACGCGCCAGTGCCAACACCTCATCAAACTGCTGGTAGCAGTTCAGTTCGCGATTAACGCTGCGGATCAGACGGGTATGGCGCACCGCTTCACCCGCTTCGTTCAGGCCACGAATAACCGTGGTATAGAGACCATCTTGCGTGCTCAAGCTGGGCGGAAAGGGCGTATCAATCGGGCGAATGATAGTAATACCAGCATTCAGATTGGTGTGTTCATTCAGCAGGTCGATCTGCCAATCGACAAAGGCGCGCAGAAAATTGCCTTCGCCGAATTGGATGATTTTTTCAGGGTATACGTTGCCGGGAAATTGCTGGCGGTTTAAAGCGTGCATTTGTGTCTCCTCAACGCGGGAGCCTTGCCCCCACGCCGTTATCTGTTGAGTACGATTATTTCAGTGCAATGCCGAAGTAGTTTTTCGCATTGTTAAAGCAGATGTTCTGCACCATTTCACCCAACAGTTTGATGTCGGCTGGCGCTTCGCCATCGGCGACCCAACGACCGAGCATGCGGCACAACACGCGGCGGAAATATTCATGTCGGGTATAAGAGAGGAAGCTGCGGCTGTCGGTCAGCATGCCCACAAAACGGCTCAGCAAACCGAGTTGTGCCAACTGGATCATCTGGCGTTCCATGCCATCTTTCTGATCGTTAAACCACCAGCCGGAGCCGAATTGCATTTTTCCTGGAATACCGTCGCCCTGGAAATTGCCCAGCATGGTTGCCAGCACTTCGTTATCGCGTGGATTCAGGCAATACAAAATGGTTTTGGGTAACTGATTATTGCGATCTTGCGCATCGAGCAGACGTGATAATGGCGCGGCAACCAGACCATCATTGATCGAGTCAAAACCAGTGTCCGGGCCAAGTTCCTGCAAGCGACGGCTGTTGTTATTACGCAATGCACCGATGTGATATTGCTGCACCCAGCCCCGTTGTTTGTATTCGGCGGCGAGGAATAACAGCACTGCGGTTTTGAACGCCGCGATCTGATCCGGTGACAGAATTTGACCTTGACGACGCGCCTGCAACATCGCCGTCAGTTCGGCATCAGAGGCTTCACCGAACAGCAGTACATCCAGTGCGTGGTCAGCAATTTTACAGCCGTGAGCCGCGAAATGATCCAGACGCAGTGTCAGCGCCTGTGTTAAATCGGCAAATGAATCAATGGCGACATTTGCGGCAGTTTCTAACGCCGTGATGTAATCGGCAAAGGTCGGTGCTTCAATATTGAAGGCTTTATCCGGGCGCCAGCTTGGTGTCACTACGGTGCCAAATGTTTCATCGGCTGCAATCGCTGCGTGGTGGCGCAGGTCATCGATCGGATCGTCAGTGGTGGCGACCATTTTCACATTCATCTGCTGCATGATGCCGCGCGCTGAAAATTCCGGTTGCGCCAGCTTGTCGTTGCAGAAATCCCACACCTGTTTTTCGGTAGTAGGGGATAACAATACATTCGTTAAGCCAAATGGCCGACGCAGTTCGAGGTGTGTCCAGTGATACAGCGGGTTACCAATGGTATGCGGAACAGTAGCGGCATAAGCCTGAAATTTAGCGTAATCATCGGCATCACCGGTGCAGAATTTCTCATCGGCGCCGTTCGAGCGCATGGCGCGCCATTTGTAATGGTCGCCTTTTAACCAGATGTCATACAGGTTGTTGAACTGATAGTTATCCGCGATCAATTGCGGCGGCAGGTGACAATGAAAGTCATAAATTGGCTGTTCTGCAGCAAAATCGTGATACAGCTGCCGGGAGAAATCGGTATCCAGTAAAAAATCTTCAGTTAAAAACGCAGTCATAGCTTACTCCGGTTCAAATAGTGCGGCAGTGATCCATACATGAACTGACAGGGCGTGAACACGAGTTAGTCATTATGTCTCGCATAGCGCAAGATGTTATACCAATTATTGTGGTGATCCTTGAGGTTGTCTACATGGAAGGGCTATTTTTTGCAGTGCCTGTCACACAAATTCAGTGTTGAATGCCGTTGTGGCGACTTATTGTGATGATTGTCGCATATTCTATAGGGTGATCTGCTAAAACTTAGATCAGGCTCACCGTTCTTTGTTGTTATACCAATTATTATCATCCTGTCATAACAGAGTGATGTTTTTGCATGAAGTAGTGATAACTATGTTGTTCTTATCATCTAGCTCATGACTTAACGGTGAATTATCAGAGGACAAGGATATGAATCTATCGACCAATACGGTTGGTGAAACAAGCAGCAACATGGCTAAACGAAAAATCGTCGGTCTACGGTGGTGGATCATCGGCGTGGTGATGTTGGGTACGATATTGAACTACCTGACGCGTTCATCATTGTCTGCCGCCGCGCCGACACTGAAACAAGAGTTAAGTATTACTGTTGAACAATATTCCTACGTGGTAGCAGCTTTTCAGGCCTGTTATACCGTCATGCAGCCAATCGCCGGTTTTATTCTTGATTCTATCGGCGTCAAAATTGGTCTGGCCATTTTCTGCGTGGCCTGGTCGGTCACCAATATGCTGCACGGTTTTGCTGGCAGCTGGCAGTCACTGGCTTTTTTCCGTGGTCTGATGGGGATGGCCGAAGCGGCCGTTATTCCTGCAGGGTTAAAAGCAGTAACAGAATGGTTCCCCGCTAAAGAGCGTTCGATCGCGACCGGCTGGTTTAATATCGGCTCATCGATCGGCGGTATGATGGCGCCGCCACTGGTTATTGCCTGTATCACTTATTACAACTGGCAAACCGCGTTTATCGTGACCGGTGCATTGGGTTTCTTCTGGGTCGCTTTATGGTTGTTTTTCTTCCGCTCACCAGCCGATCATCCGCAGATCACCGATGAAGAAAAACAATACATTCTGGATGGCCAAGAAGCCTCACATAAAAACGACACCTCTAAACCATCGGTAAAACAGATCATCCGTCGCAGAGAGTTCTGGGCGATCGCGATCCCTAAATTTCTGGCTGAGCCTGCCTGGCAGACCTTTAATTTCTGGATCCCGCTTTACTTAAGCACCGTTCGTCACATGGATTTGAAATCAATAGCAATGTTTGCCTGGATCCCATTCCTTGCGGCAGATATGGGCTGTATCGTGGGCGGTTATCTGTCACCACTGATGATCAAATATTTCAAAGTCTCTTTGTTGACCAGCCGTAAATTGGTGGTTGTCACTGGTGCTGTTTGTATGTTGGCACCGGCGGCGATTGGCTTAGTTGCCAGCCCTTATGCGGCAATTGCGCTGTTCTGCGTGGGTACTTTTGCGCATCAGACTATCTCTGGTTCACTGATCACCATGTCATCAGACGTGTTCCCGCGTAATTCGGTGGGGACTGCGAATGGTCTGACCGGTATGGCTGGTTATCTGGGCGCAACTATTTTCTCGTTTATTGTGGGTATTGTGGCGAGCAAAATTGGTTATGACCCATTGTTTGTCTGCTTATCTCTGTTTGATATTATTGGTGCCATCGTGGTGTGCATGATGCTGAAGCAGTCTGCCATGCCGACACTGCCAACCACAAAAGCAGCGTAAGCAACAACGGTATAACACGACTGCATATGACTGAATCGAATAATTTCGTTTCAATGTAAAAAGACAGAACCTGTTATTGGTATAACAGGTTCTGTCTTTTCCGCTATACTGGTGGCATAGCCCTGAATAGGATGTTGTGATGGAATCTTTTGAAGCGAGTCGCTTATACCAGAAGGTAGCCAGCGAGTTAAAACAACAAATCAAAAGTGGTCAGTATGGTGTCGGTGATCGTTTACCCGCTGAACGCCTGATTGCGGAAGCCATGGCGGTGAGCCGGACTGTAGTTCGTGAAGCGATCATCATGCTGGAAGTGGAAGGCATGGTCGATGTACGCAAAGGCTCCGGGATCCATGTGGTGGGTGTGGAACCACGTTATCAGCCGACAGTCAGTGAGCAGGATGATGAGTTTCTGACTGCCGGTCCGTTTGAATTACTGCAAGCCCGGCAATTGTTGGAAAGTAATATCGCCGAGTTCGCGGCCACACAAGTGACCAAACAAGATATTCAGGCACTGCAGGCTATCCAGGAAACGGCTCGTCAGGAAGATCGTGCTCGTGACTCGCAATGGGATAAAGAATTTCATATTCAGGTTGCCAAAGCCACGCAAAATTCGGTGTTAGTGACGCTGGTCGAAAAGTTGTGGCAGCACCGGGAAAAAAATCCTTACTGGCGTAAGCTGCACGAACATATTGATGATCGGGCGATGGAGAGCTGGTGTGAAGACCACGATCAGATCCTCAAAGCCTTGATGCGTAAAGATCCGAAAGCCGCCAAACTGGCGATGTGGCAACATCTGGAAAATACCAAACAGATGTTGTTTCAGGCGACGACAGTTGATGACGACTTGGTGGATGACCGTTATTTGTTTGCGGAAAATCCGGTCATTCATCTGATCCGTGCTTAGCTATTCGGTCAGCGATAAAAAATAAGCCCTCAATAAATGAGGGCTTAATACAAAGGTTAATTCAGCAGCAGATGTTTAGTCTTTTTTCTGCAGCAGATATTTCACCAGCGCGATATATTCTTCAGTGCTCTTGATACCTTCGGTTTTCACCAGATATTTACCATTCACCACGGTTGATGGCACCGCGCGGATGTTCATACTGCCAGTGCTGCGATCATATTGTGCCACCATGCCGGTTACCGCGAAGCTGTCTACGGCACCATCAAAATCTTTACCATTCACACCGGCTTTCTCAAACACAGCGCGTACATCGGCACGATTCTGTGGGGCTTTTTGTTCGGCGTGGATCAGGCTGAAAAACATAGGTGTTACTTTTTCTTCTACCTTCAGCAGGTCTGCGACCGCATAAGCTCGTTGCAGTTCTGGGCCCATCTCTTTACCCATGAAGGCCACGGGTGTGCGTTTAAAAGCCACATCTGCCGGTAACTGTTTTTTCAATTCAGCCATGATCGGTTCGAACTGATAGCAGTGTGGACAAAAATACGAGAAAAACTCCATCACTTCTGGTTTTGGCGTGTTGGTCTGACGAATAATTTCGTAATTCACATTTTCTTTAAATTCTGGTGCAGCCTGCAGGAAAGGGGTAATCAACAGACCAACCAGCAATACAAACAGTTTTTTCATAGTAAGTTCCGTATCAGGGTAGAGGATAAATCACGGTGTAATGCGCCAAGACTATTCACTCCGTTTCCGTTCGTCAATTGCGATCGAATAATAGTCATCAATATCGGTGAAATGAGGCTAAGCCGGTGTTTATAGAGCGAGAATTTATCTGCTAGGGAAGAATCGCCAAAGGGAAATACAGTGAGCGACATCACGAAAATGGCCAGGTGATTTGCAAATTGCGAAAAACGAAGTATATTGGTTTCGTCTGGCGCGCACAGCATGTGCATAATAATGCCAAACAGAATAAAAAAACCGACACATCGGTCATAAGCTGTTGAAAGCAGCGGGATAGTGTGTAATTCGATTGAGCTTGCCTTGGCAGGCTCAAATCATTTCTGGCGGCATGAAAAAAAATTCCTTCCCTTACCGCATTCATAATCTGATTTTTATCTTTGCGCCGTTGATATCAACGACGCATTACTACTATCGATTAGCTAAGTGCCGGTACTGATTTCGCGAACGTCAGCAGTGAATCCTGCACTTCATCGGCCAGCGCCTGTGCTTCTTCGGTGACGGCTTTACCGGTACGCACCAGAATCTTATGGGGTACACCGGCAGCTTTAGCGGCCTGCATGTCGGCACCTTTGTCACCCACCATATAGGAATTGACCAGATCAATATCCAGCTCTTTAGCGGCGTCAAGCAACATACCCGGTGCAGGTTTACGGCAATCACAAACCTGACGGTAAGGTGCTTCACCTTCTGTTGGATGATGCGGGCAGTAATAGATACCGTCGAGGTCAACATCACGGTCCGCCAGTGACCAGTCCATCCATTCGGTCAGATGCATAAATTGTTTTTCGGTGAAGAAACCACGGGCAATGCCAGACTGATTGGTGACTAATACCAGGCAGTAGCCTTTTTTCTTCAGCAATTGTAATGCTTCGATTGCACCGTCAATAAAGTGAAAATCGTCCACGGAAGCGACATAACCCGTATCCTGATTAATCACGCCGTCCCGATCCAGAAATACCGCAACTTTGGCCACAATTTATCCTCATTAATTACACTGCTGCTTATTGTAGGGGATTTCCGGTCGCGGGGCAGGATACAATTTAAAAAAACCACCACGGGATCGTTATGCCTCAGCCGTTAGAACTCTCTCTTGCCGAACATTGCGCACGTTTACTGAGTCGTGGCGAGCGGCGTTTTGTCTTGCTGACGGGAAATGTGGTGGCTTGCCAGCAACAGGCAACGACACTTTGGCAACACGGCGCATTATGGCTGGGTGATGGCCCGGCGGAGTGTTTACCGCAAAAATCGCAGCACACTATGCCCTGGCTGGGGCAGGAATATCCGTTGGTGGTGGTCAATGGTTTTTCCGGCTTATCGCCAGAGATTTTAGGTGCGGTTGGGGGGGGCGTGCGGGCTGGTGGGTTGTTGGTGTTATTGATGCCCGCTCTCACTGATTGGTCGGGGTTTGCTGATCCCGATCACCGGCGTTATGTGTCACAGCCGGAAGAGGTGTCACGTTGTTACCCGCATTTCCTGCAACGGCTGTTACGCTTGTTACTGGCTGACCCTGACGTCTGGCGCTGGGATCTCAGTGCCAATCATTTGCAGGCACCTCGTTTACAGGCGCCATTGCCGGAATTACCGGTTGTGGCGTGGCATAGAACAGTTGATGCTGACGGGTGCCTGAGTGCAGAGCAACATGCGGCGATGCTGGCGGTGGAACAATGTGCGTTGGCGGCGAAAGCCTATCCGCTGGTCATCATGGCCGATCGCGGGCGGGGTAAATCCACCGCATTGGGTTTGGCGGCGCGTCATTTACTGGCACAAGGTAAACGGCTGGTCGTCACGGCACCGTCACAGCAATCGGCACAAACATTATTCCGGCATGCTGGTCAGCACGCTTTATTGAGTTTTTACAGCCCGGAAATGTTGCTGGAACAAAATGTTGATTGCGATCTGCTGCTGGTGGATGAAGCCGCAGCGATCCCTGCGGCATTATTACGCCAGTTACAGCAAAAATATCAACGGGTGGTATATGCCACCACCATTCATGGTTATGAAGGTTCGGGGCATGGTTTTGAGTTGCGCATGTGCCGCTGGCTGGCCACACATTGGCCGCACTGGCAACAACTCACTTTAACTGTCCCACTGCGTTGGGCGGTCAGCGATCCGCTGGAGCCGTTGCTGGCGAACATCTTATTGCTGGATGCCGATGCCCCGCCGTTGCCAGCAACGCGATCAACCAAGTTCACGCTGCAACAAGTGAGTTCTGCTGAACTATTACAAGATGAAGCGCTGTTACGGCAACTGTTTGGTTTGCTGGTGTTGGCGCATTATCAGACTTCACCCACTGATCTGCGGCTGCTGCTGGATTGCCCGGATATAGAGATCTGGCTGTGGCGTGATGAGATCGCGTTATATGGCGTGGCGTTGCTGATGCGCGAAGGGCCCATCGACCGTGTGCTGGCGGAGCAGATCTGGGCGGGGCGGCGGCGTCCGCGCGGACAATTATTACCGCAAACCTTGCTGGCACATTGTGGTTATCTGGCGGCAGCTAATTACAGTTACCGGCGCGTGATGCGTATTGCCGTGCATCCGGCCTGTCAGCAACAAGGGCTGGGTAGCCAATTTATGGCCGCATTAACCCAACACTATCAGGGGCTGGCCGATTTTCTGGGCTGTTCGTTTGCCGCTACGCCCGAGGTGCTGCGGTTTTGGCGTAAACAAGGCTGGCAGGCGGTGCGGTTGGGGTTAAGTAAAGATGTCGCCACCGGTTGCCATGCCGCGGTGTTACTGCTGGCATTACGGCCGGAATTACAACCGCAATTGACGCAATGGCAGCAGCAATTCCAGCGACAATTACCTGTCTGGCTGGCCCATGGTTTATCGGATCTCACGACAGAAATTATCGTGCCTTTGCTGCAATCAGCCACTGTGGAACCACTGACCGGGCAGGAACAACAAGATCTGCTGGCGTTTACCGATCATCACCGTTCGCCCGATCATTGCTGGCCGTCGGTATTACGGGCCATGCAGGTGCATAGTGCTGAATTGGCGTTATTACCCGAGCTGTTAGCAGCGTTATTGATCCAGCGGTTTTGGCAAGGTAAAGAGTGGACGTGGTTGGCGCAACAGCATCAGTTGGCAGGGCAAAAGGCAGTGGTGCAACAATTACGGCTGGCGATAAAACAACTGCTCCTCCCGCATGGCGGTGAAGAGCAGTGAGAAGACTGGTATCGCAGAGTTATTTCTGTTTATCCAGAAAAGTTTTAGTCGATTGCAGCTGCGCTTCTTCAAATGCCAGACGTGCTTTGATCATATCGACATATTTAGCTTTTACGGCTGGATCTTTGATTTCATCCAGTTGTGCTTTCAGTGCATCGGTATCCATCATGCGCATACCTCGGCCTTCAAAGCCTTTGCCTTGATGCATGCCCATGCCGCCAAAACGGCCACCTTGATGCATCATGCCGGGGCCAAAGCCATCACCGTCTTGATCTGCAAATGGGCAAGGTTGAGTAATTGGCGCTGCAGGTGCCGCAGCGGCAGTTGTGGCTTCTGTAGCAGCCCAGCTTGCTAATGGTAAACCGGTCATCAATGCTACAGTCAGCAGAGCTTGTTTGCGTGTTAACATAGTCGTTCCCCTCTTTTCGTATCAATTTGTTTTTGCACTATCATTACAGACCATAAATGTCACTTGGCTGTGCCAAAAACAGACTATTTTGTAACAGACTTTGCCAGATTAGCGCTGTGACATAATTTGCCATACATTCCTTACGCAACTTTATATACTGACAGCAATAGCCTCCGAGGAACCCGCATGAACCAGACCTTGCCGCATATTCTGGTGGTTGATGACCACGCAGAAATTCGTGATTTGCTGAAACGTTTTCTGGAGCAACATGGCTTCAAAGTCACCTGTGCCCGCGATGGTAAGGAGATGAAACGGTTGCTGGAAAACGGCCATTTCACGTTGCTGGTGCTGGATCTGATGTTGCCAGGGGAAGATGGTCTGACCTTGTGCCGCGATCTGCGTGCGCGTTCATCGTTGCCGGTAGTGATGCTGACCGCGATGGGCGAAGAGATGGATCGCATCATTGGCTTAGAGATGGGCGCCGATGATTATCTGGCAAAACCGTTTAATCCGCGTGAATTGCTGGCGCGCATTAAAGCGGTATTACGCCGCGCCAATCTGATGCCAGAAGCGCAAGAGGAACTACCCGAGCGTTTGCATTTTGATCATTGGCAGCTGGATCTGGCGCGTCGTGAGCTGGTGGATGAGTTCGGTGTGGCGATCAGCCTTTCTACCGCCGAATTTGATCTGCTGAAAGTGTTTCTGGAGCGGCCAAAGCGGGTGCTCAGTCGTGATCAACTGCTGGACATGGCGCGTGGGCGCGAAGCGCAGGCGTTTGATCGGGCGATTGATACGCTGGTGAGTCGCTTACGCCGTAAGCTGGAAGTCGACCCCAAAAAACCGGAGCTGATTAAAACCGTCTGGGGTGGTGGTTATATGTTCAGTGCTGAGGTACGGCATGAGCACTGATTTTCCCGCTTTATGGCGCCGCTGGTTACCACAAAGTATTACCGCGCAAATTTTGTTGCTGGCGCT
>JAQUHG010000322.1 GCA_028683735.1 Tolumonas sp.
TCAACCATCAGCACCGCTGCGGCAGTACCAGCAACAACCAGATCCAGTTTACTGTCTTGCAGTTCAACAACTGATGGGTTCAGAACATATTGATCATTGATATAACCAACACGCGCAGCACCGATTGGGCCGTTAAATGGAATACCAGAGATAGCCAGCGCTGCAGAAGTACCAATCATCGCTACGATGTCAGGAGACACCGCTGGGTTAACTGACATTACAGTTGCCACGATCTGAACTTCGTTCAGGAAACCTTCTGGGAACAGAGGACGAATAGGACGGTCAATCAGACGGGCAGTCAGTGTTTCACCTTCGCTAGGACGACCTTCGCGTTTGAAAAAACCACCCGGGATACGGCCTGCTGCGTAGGTACGCTCTTGATAGTTAACAGTCAGCGGGAAAAAATCGCGACCTTCAACAGCTTCTTTTTTACCAACAACAGTTACTAATACTGCAGTATCGTCCATGCTGACCATAACAGCTGCAGTTGCCTGACGAGCCATAACACCTGTTTCAATCGTTACAGTGTGCTGACCATAGGGGAAGGTTTTTACAATAGGATTCACGTGAATTTCCTTTTATTAATTTCGTCGCTCAAAATGCGCGCTTATTATAGCTGAAGGCGAGCACAATAGGTAATCAGGGATAGATCGACTTCAGATATAATTCTGGTGCAATTGTCACTTATGTCACGAAAAAACAAAAGGAGGCATAAGCCTCCTTTTGTATGAATCACTAAGAATGAATTAGCGACGCAGACCCAGTTTAGAAATCAGATCTTTGTAACGTGCATCATCTTTGCGTTTCAGGTAGTCCAGCAATTTACGACGCTGAGAAACCATACGCAGCAGACCACGACGGCCATGGTGATCTTTAGAATGTACTGAGAAATGGCCTTGCAGATGGTTGATCTGAGCAGTCAACAGGGCAACCTGAACTTCTGGTGAACCAGTGTCATTGGTACCGCGAGAGAAATCAGCAACGATCTTGGCTTTAGTTTCAGCATTTAGTGACATAGTGTACTCCTGAGTTTAATGGACTGTGAGCCGATCACTAATTCAGCCCACAGAGAAGCTGCGCATTCTAGCACAGCTGTAATAACAGACAAGCTACTCAGCTTGATCATCCGCATCTGGCATATCGCCACCGATGCGAACGAGACGACGCGGTGCGACCTTACCGTCTTCGTCAATTTCACCCACACCAATAAATTCCGCCTCAGGACCAACAGTCATGCGGACAAAACCTTCAGTTAGTGCGTGTGGCACCATCACCGCCTGCCCTTGTGTTACATAGGCAGCCAGAATGGATGACATGTTCACTTCTGGCAGATTGCTCACTGCGCTATCCATTGGCAATAAGTAATAGTCCAATTTCTCGCGTGGTGGAATCCCCTGTTCACGGCATTCATCCAGAATTTCATTCAGTTTTTCAAGGCTGAGCATTTTGTCATTCGGATATTTCGCAACCTGAGTACGACGTAACTGAATAACATGTGCCCCACAGCCTAACAGTTCGCCTAAATCGTCGACTAGTGAACGAATGTAAGTGCCTTTAGAACAATGCACTTCTAACGAGACTGTATCTTCAGAGAAATCGAGCAATTCCAGAGAATAAATAGAGATAGGACGTGCTTCACGCTCAATCTCTATTCCTTCACGCGCATATTCATACAGTGGGCGCCCCTGATGTTTCAATGCTGAAAACATCGAAGGCACCTGCAAGATATCACCGCGGAATTTATCTAACGCCAATGATAATTGAGGTTCAGTTACGCTTACCGGACGAACCGAGACAACAGAACCTTCCGAATCACTAGTGTCTGTCCGAACGCCTAAACGTGCCGTTACGCAATAACGTTTGTCAGCATCCAGCAGAAATTGGGAGAATTTGGTGGCCTCACCAAAACAGATAGGCAGCATCCCCGTGGCCAGTGGATCTAAAGCACCAGTGTGACCAGCTTTGGCTGCGTTATAGATACGCTTTACTTGTTGCAGCGCATCATTCGAAGTGATACCGCTTGGTTTATCCAGCAGTATAATGCCGTGTACATCACGACCTTTGAAGCGACGTCGTCGAGACATCTTTAATCACGATCCTCCTCGCTCAGATCGGTCGATTCGCCACGGCGAAGCTGATCATCACGAACGGTATTAGTAATCAGGTTGGAGATTCGCATCCCTTCAACCAGCGTTTTGTCATAGACAAAGCGAATTTCTGGCACAACGCGCAGTTTCATCGCTTTACCCAACAGAATACGAATATAACCTGAAGCATCATTCAGCACTTTGATGCCTGCCTCAATGTTATCTTCTTCGTTCAAAAAGAACGTTACAAAAACTTTGGCATGCTGCAGGTCACGCGTCAATTCAACATCAGACACCGTCGCCATTCCAACACGAGGATCTTTTATTTCGCGCTGCAAAATTACGGCTATTTCACGTTGGATCTGCTGTGAAACCCGATCTGCGCGTCCAAACTCTTTTGCCATTTTCAACTCCAGAGTAAACGGGGGAATAAATTCCCCCGTAAACGATTACAGCGTACGCTGAATTTCGACAATTTCGTAAACTTCGATCTGGTCACCAGGACGCACATCATTGTAGTTCTTAACTGCGATACCGCACTCGTAACCGTTTTTAACTTCAGGTACGTCATCTTTGAAGCGGCGCAGAGATTCCAGCTCACCTTCATAAATAACAACGTTATCACGCAACACACGAATTGGGTTGTTACGCTTAACAGTACCTTCAGTCACCATACAACCGGCAACAGCACCAAATTTAGGTGAACGGAATACATCACGAACTTCAGCCAGACCAATGATCTGTTGTTTGTATTCCGGTGCCAGCATACCGCTCATCGCCTGACGAACTTCATCGATCAAATCGTAAATTACAGAGTAATAACGCAGATCGATATTTTCAGACTCGATAATCTTACGAGCAGAAGCATCCGCACGAACGTTGAAGCCTAGTACGATAGCATTAGAAGCAGCGGCCAAGCTGGCATCAGTTTCTGTAATACCACCCACACCAGAACCAATGATCTTCACTTTCACTTCGTCGGTAGACAGTTTATTCAGAGAGTCCGCAATCGCCTCTACAGAACCTTGTACGTCAGCTTTCAATACAACATTCAGCTCAGAAACTTCGCCTTCCGTCATATTAGAGAACATGTTCTCCAGTTTAGATTTCTGCTGACGAGCAAGTTTGATGTCACGGAATTTACCCTGACGGTAAAGAGCCACTTCGCGCGCTTTCTTCTCATCACGCACAACAGT
>JAQUHG010000061.1 GCA_028683735.1 Tolumonas sp.
ATTTGTTCAGTTCGCTATCGGAATGCTGCATGGATAAGCCACCCCAAAAGGCCATGAGACCGAACAGGTAGATCCACCAGGCAAAATCGAGCGTATGCCGCGTGCGCAGATCGATATAAAAGGCGAGAGCCAGCATTAGCAAACCGACCACCATGGAAACCATTTCCCGGCGATGCCAGCTGTAATCCTCATCGTGGAATAAGAAGGGGGTCAGATCCATGCTCAGATACCACAGCACCACGGCCAGTGGCATCACCATAAAGGGTAACCGGTAACGCCAGAGTAAAATGGTACCAAACGGTAAGGTACCAAGTTCCATCATTAGCCAGCGCCAGTCGATGTAACGATGAAAATCGCGGTATTCGGTATGTGACGCATCCCAGTAGCCCAATTTGGCCTGCAGGCCATAAATAGCCAGCGGCACCATGGTTACGGCTAGCGCGGCCAGTAGACCGGCCGGAATCGGCTGGCGTTGCTGCCACAACAGCCAATCGGCCACCAGACAAGCGGCGACACCATAACCACAGGCAATCAGGAAAATACCGATGCCGCCAAAGGCATTCCAGCCCAGCGTCATAAACAGGCTCATCGCAGCGATCGCAATCAAACCGCCCAGATAAAACAAGATATGCGTAGCCCGGAAAGAGGCACTGTCTGGTGGTAACGATTGCAGATAGTTCCATAATGGAGAGACTTGCTCCGGCGTCAACAAACCTTGCTGACGGGCTTGTTCCAAATGCCGCTGTTTAAGTTCCATAGCGTCCCTCCGGGAGGCTGAAAAATGCGTTGAAGGGCCAAGATAACGTGACCCTGCCGTGATAAGCCGATGTTAGGTTTCTTCACCTTTATAAATAGCATGTTACACTCGACAATCTCTATTTTTAATCTGTATTCGATAAGCAATGGACTGGTTGTGACATGAAAGGATCTTCACTGTTTCGGCGTCGCACGAAAACTGTCACTACGGTCAGCGTTATGCTGCTGCCTGATCACCTCTTTCTGGCCATTTCCGGTGAACCCCCAGTGTTTGTTCGTCAGCCTATCCCATTAGGCGAATCGTGGTCCGTGGTGCTGGCGGCGTTATTCCGCGAAAAGAGAATTCTCAACACTAAAGTGCGGGTCGTATTGGATAGCAGCCAATATCAGCAATTGTCGATAGAACGCCCCGATGTGCCGGCAGAAGAGCTGGTAGGTGCTTTACCGTGGGCGATCAAAGACTTCACCAGCGAACCGGTGACGCAACTTGCCGTTGATTATTATGATAGCGTAACGAATCCGCAGGCACGCCCGCGCTTGCAAGTTGTGTGTACACCGAAAAGCCGTGTTCAAGAATGGCAAAAGGCCCTGCAACCAGTGGCAGAGTTGGAATCGGTGGTCATTGATGAATTAGCACTGGCTTCTTTATTTGGTGAAAAAGCCAAAGTGGAAGTGTTGTTATATCAATTAGCCGAACGCGATTTATTACTGCTGGCTGTCTATAAAGGGCAACTTTGTTTTAGCCGTGTGTTACGTGGTTTTATGCCGTTAGTGCAACTCCCATCGGTGCAATGGCCGTCCTCTTTACTCGACAACTTGATGCTAGAGATGCAGCGCTCTTTTGATTATCTGGTCAGTCAGTTAAAACTACCGGAAGTGGCGACGATCAATGTTGCCATTAACACACCTGATTCCGCCGAGTTGTTATTACAAACACTCAATCGCTATTTTGGGGTGCCGACGCAGTTGATGAAAATGGCAGCTACAGAATCTAACATGGAATTTCTGCCGGTTTATGGTGCCTTGCTGGAGAGCCAACCGGTATGAAAAAGCGCATCAATCTGTATTTGCCGGAATTGCATCCTAAGCGTCAGTATTTGAGTTTGTCGCAAATCGCTCTGGCTTGGGGATGTTTGCTGGGTTTGTTATTGCTGATTGGGGTTGTCATGCAGATCCTGCTGCAACAAAGTGTGCATCAGCAGCAAGTTTTACAACAGCAAATGAATGAATTAGACGTACAGACCAAAACCTTGAATGCACAATTACAACAACGTCATCCGGATGGTGCTTTAGCGCGGGAATTGACGTTGCGGCAGGAAGAACTGCGCAGTAAACAGCAATTACAAGCCCATTTGAATCAAATCGGTGCGCTGCAAAACGAAGGTTTTTCTGCCTGGTTATATGACCTAGCTCAGGCTCGTTCACCAGGCATTGCACTGCAGTCATTCGATATTGAAAATAACCAATTACGTTTGCAGGGGGAGGCAGTCAGTAACGATGCCGTGCCGGCGTGGCTGAGTCATTTTGGTGATTACCCTAAATTACGTGATCGCACCTTTTCTGCCTTACAGGTGCAACGCCAGAAATCAGGCGTATTGCAGTTTCATTTAGAAAGCACAGAGAACACCACCTCGGCAGCAGCGGGGACGGCTCCATGATTCGAACTACATGGCAACGCTGGTCTGAAAAAACAGCTCAGTTAAGCACACGCGAGCGTTTTTTAATGTTATTGGTCGGTTGGGTGCTCTTGGGTTTCCCATTTTATTCTTGGTGGCTAGAACCCTCGATGTTGCATTGGCAACAGACCAAACAGCAGATCCGTGAGCAGACGGTGCAACAACAGCAAACTACCGCAGCATTGGAAGTACTAAAAGCCCGTTTGCAGCAAGATCCGAATCTGGCTGTGCGTACGGAATTACAAGCCACCAACAGCCAATTACTGCAGTTGGATGCCTTTCTGGAAACCCAGACCGGCGGGTTGATCCCGGCGGCGCGGATGGCGCAGACCTTGCAGCAAATGTTGGTGCGTTCCGGGAAATTGCAATTACAGTCGTTAACGTCGCTAAAACCAACGCCGTTATTGCCAGAAAAATCAGCGGTTAACTATTACCGGCATGGGGTGAAACTGGTACTGCAAGGGCGCTATACGGATATCTATGCCTATCTGCATGCCCTGGAAGGGTTGCCACAGCATTTTTACTGGCAAACGTTGCACTATCAGGTGGATAAACATCCACAGGGCACCGTGGAAGTGATCTTATATACACTGGGTGACAGTAAGGAGTTTATCCGTGGTTGAGTTAGTGTCACGGTATTCATTACTGCATTGTGTTCTACTGTTCGGCTTGTTGTTGAGTGGCATAGTCCGAGCTGATGAATTACCCGATCCTACGCAGCCGTTAACGGCGGCTTCGGCGGCTAATTCGACGCAGACAACAGCCAGTCAGTTACCCGTATTACAAAGCATTATTTATGGCTCTAAGCAACGTAAAGCGGTGCTGGATGGGCATGTTTGTCATGAAGGAACGCGAATTGGGCGTTATCGTGTACAGGCAATCTATGCTGATCGCGTAGTGGTGGCGGCTGACGGAGTTCGGCACACACTGCGCTTATTTTCTCATAAAGTCAGGTATGAATAACGGATGCTGAAATTAACATCGTTGACATTGGCACTGCTGCTGGCCGGATGTGTGAGCTATAACCATCCTGAGCCCAAAGAGGCAAAGCAGACTTTGCGCCAGATGCAACAAGAACAAAGCGCGTTGCAAGTGCCGGATGAAGTTCAGGCTGAACTCGCACCTTCGGCTTTTCCGACCACTGTTTCTGCTCCTGTCGTCAATGAGCGGCGTTTCCGCGTATCGGCCAAAGAAGTTTCAGCCCCGGAATTTTTTGCTTCCTTAATGCAAGATGATCGCTACAGCGTAGCAGTGCATCCGGGTGTCAGCGGTTTGATCACGCTGGATCTGCGGGAAGTAACGCTACCGGAAGTGTTACAAACCGTGGCCGAGATGTATGGTTTTGATATTCGCCGGGTTGGTAACATTTATCATGTTTATCCTGCCGAGCTGAAAACGGAAACCTTTAGTGTTAACTACCTGATGATGACCCGCGACGGGCAGTCCCGCACCGCAGTGAATACCGGTGCTATTTCCCAGTCGAAAAATAATGGTTCCACCTCAACCGGTTCTGGTAGTAATAACACAAACAATAACAGTTCCGGTACAAATAATAGCTCCTCGACCAATGGCACTCAGATCGACACCGATACTCGTTCTGATCTGTGGGCCGAGTTGCAAAAAGCACTGGTCGGTTTGATTGGCAGTGGTGAAGGCCGTGTCGTTGTGGTGAACCCACAGGCCGGGTTGGTGACGATCAAAGCCATGCCAAGTGAACTCAAAGCCGTGCGGGAATTTTTACAAACTTCCGAACAGCATCTGAAACGTCAGGTCATTCTGGAAACCAAAATTCTGGAAGTAAAACTGAGCGAAGGTTATGAGCAGGGTGTGCAGTGGGATAAATTTAATATCTGGAATGGTAAGGCGCTGATGACTGCATCATCACAAGTCACCATGCCGACAACCAGCAATACTATTGCCACGGCATTAGGTGGTGGTGCCAGCTTTACCTTGTCGGAAGGAAATTTCAATACGGTTGTGAATCTGCTGAAAACGCAGGGTGATGTAAATACGTTATCCAGCCCGCGAGTGACGGCGACTAACAATCAAAAAGCGGTGATCAAAGTAGGTAACGATGAATATTTCGTCACCGGCATATCATCGACTACTCAGTCGAGCACTACCAGTTCTTCGACTACCCCTGATATCGAACTGACACCGTTTTTCTCCGGCATCGCGTTGGATGTTACCCCGCAAATTGATGATGATAACAACGTGTTGCTGCACGTACATCCATCTGTCATTGATATCACCGAACAAGAAAAGAAAATTGATTTAAGTGGGCTTAATGGTAGCGCCACGGCGACCAGCAGTACGGTGACCTTACCGATGGCTTTTAGCAATATTCGTGAGTCCGATACCGTGGTGCAGGCAAAATCCGGTGACATCATTGTCATTGGTGGCTTGATGCGCACCAATAAAGAACAGCAGGTGAGCAAGGTACCTTGGTTGGGTGATTTGCCAGGCGTGGGTGAGTTGTTTACCAATAAAAAAGATGTTACCAGTAAAACAGAATTGGTGATCATGTTGAAACCCCAAGTGGTCAATGCGGATACTTGGCAACAACAGTTACAGCGTTCCGAGCAATTGCTGGAAAAATGGTATCCAACCCAGAGGTAATCCGTGTATCAGACGCACTTTGGTTTGACTGAAACGCCATTTGGTTTAACACCTAATACCGGTTTTTATTATGGTTTACCACCGCATGAAGAAGCATTACAGGTGTTGCGGGTGGCGTTAACCAGCGGTGAAGGCTTTATCAAAGTTACTGGTGAGGTTGGTACCGGTAAGACGCTCTTACTGCGTAAATTTCTTAATGAATTGCCAGAGAATTACCAGGCGGCTTATCTGCCCAATCCGTGTCTGGCGGCAGAAGAGTTACGGCAAGCATTAGCCACAGAACTGGGGTTGATGCCCAGTGGCAATACATTGAGTCTGACCGATGCGATTCATCGGCGGTTGGTCGAATTACGCCAGCAAGGTAAACAGATCGTCTTGCTGCTGGATGAAGCGCAAGCGTTGTCTGACGAGGCGCTGGAAGCGATCCGCCTGTTTGGCAATTTGGAAACTGAATCCAGCAAACTGCTGCAAGTGATTTTATTTGGTCAACCTGAGTTAGATCAGCGGCTGGCACAAGCTCATTTACGCCAGTTGCGCCAGCGCATCTCGTTCTCTTATCGTTTGCGTCCGCTATTGCCAGCTGAAACCAGCGCTTATCTGGCCTACCGATTGCAAGTTTCTGGCTATCGGGGTTTACCGCTCTTTAGCGGATTAACGGCTCGCCTGTTATGGCAATCCAGTCGTGGAATACCCCGCTTGATCAATATTTTAGCGCACAAATGTCTGATGCAGGCGTATGGCCGGCATCAGGTCCGGATCAGCTTGCGTGATGTATTTCGCGCCGCTCAGGATACCGAAGATGCTTCGCCACCGGTGGCCTGGTTAGGCTGGGGGGCAGTGCTGATTTTAGCCGGGGTCGTGTTAGCAGGAATAGGGAGCCGGTTAGTATGAGTCTGATTAACCGCATGCTGAAAGATCTGGATGCACAGCCAGTGAAAGCGGATATCGCGCCGATTTATCGCCCGGCTCCGCGGCGTCTGCCGGGATGGTATTGGTGGATTTTATTATTATTGCCACTGTCATTATGGTTGTGGTGGCAGCCATTGCAGCAACGCTTACATCCTACCGCGAACACCACAAAACAACTGTCAACAGAACCGGCACCAGCAAAGGCGGTGATTTCATCCGTTGTACCGCAGGCTACTCCATCCGCTACTGTTGCGGTAACTGCACGCCCTGCCAGTGCGGCGGCACCTGTGGTTATTGCCGAACCGGTAGAAAAAGCCCCGGAAACGACGATTGTAAAAAAATCAGTAACACCACAAACCGCAACGGGTCAGCAGAAATCAAAAAATACCCAGCAAACGATCACCAAGCCGGAACAGGAAACGGCATCGGTAGAACCCAATCCAACGGAGACTGCGGAAAGCAGTGAGCAGCCGGCGATTTATGCTGCAGAGCCAACGGCAGAAGCTGAACCATTGGGTGAGATGCATGTTGAAGAACAAAAACTCTCTCCCGGCGAGATAGCGACACTCGAGCGGCGTAAATATCAGCAAGCGATTGCACGCCGGGATAATCTGGCAGCACAACAGGCACTGTTACAAGTACTGGCGAATGATCCGTTGGACTATAACAGCCGCAAACAACTGGCTGCCTTGTATTATGGTGAAAATCAATTAAGCGCCGCGCGGGATGTGTTGCAGCAAGGTATTACGTTGATGCCGACCAATGCCGATCTGCGTTTACTGGCAGCCAGAGTGGCGCAGGCCATGGGTGATAAACAGGCCGCATTGCAATCACTGGTGGCCATTTCACCTACGGTTGCCAATAACCTCGATTTTTATGCTATGCGTGCCGCTTTGGCACAACAGTTGGGGCAAACTTCAGAAGCGGGTTATTCCTATCTGGCGTTGACCCGAACACAGCCCAATATTGGTCGTTGGTGGCTGGGCTTAGCCATCAGTCAAGACCAGCGAGGTCTGCTGAATGACGCCAAACAAGCCTATCGTCGCGCCTTGCTGGATAACCAGCTGAGTGCAGCTTCCCGCCGGTTTGCCCAACAACGCATTCAACATCTGGAGCCGTGATATGACGCAACCTCGCTTACGTATGCGGCTTGGCGACCTGTTAGTGGCTGAACGTATTATCAGTGCGGAACAGTTAGAACTGGCATTACAGCAGCAAAAACAGCATGGCCGGAAGTTGGGGGCTACGCTGATTGAACTGGATTTTATCGGCGAAGAACAACTGCTGATGTTCTTAGCACAGCAGCTGGATATTCCTTTTTTCGACCTGACGAAACTGACTATTCAGCCGCAGGCTGTGCAGTTGATCCCGGAAGCCTATGCGCGCCGTTATCGCGCGTTAGCGGTGCATATGACCGCTGATTCGGTGACGGTCGCACTCTCCGATCCGGCGGATTTAGCGGCATTAGATGTCTTGGCGCAACGGATACAACCACGGCAGATCAAACTGGCGGTGGCACGCGAAAGTCAGTTGCTGGAGTTTTTCGATAAACTCTACCGGCGGACCCGCGAAATCGAAACCTTTGCCGAACAGCTGCATAACGAGTTTGAATCTTCAGCGCTGGATTTTGGTCCGGTAGATGCGATCACGAATGAAAGTGATGCCACGGTGGTAAAACTGCTGCGCTCCTTGTTTGAAGATGCGGTACAGATGCGGGCATCGGATATTCATATTGAGCCAGATGAGAAAGTACTGCGTATCCGTCAGCGTATCGATGGCACGTTGCAGGAAAACGTACTGAATGAAACGCGTATTGCGCAGGCGTTAGTTTTGCGTTTGAAGCTGGTCGCCGGTTTGGATATTTCCGAAAAACGTCTGCCACAAGATGGCCGCTTTAATATCAAAGTGCGCGGCCATGATATTGATGTCCGTATGTCGACCATGCCGGTACAACACGGTGAATCGGTCGTTATGCGTCTGCTGGATCAATCAGCCGGTTTACTGACGCTGGAACAAACTGGTATGCCACCGGATATTCTGACTCGGTTTCGTCGCCAGCTACAACGTCCGCACGGCATGATCCTGGTTACTGGCCCGACCGGTAGTGGTAAAACCACCACTCTGTATGGTGCGTTGTCTGAGCTGAATTTACCCGGCAGCAAAATTATCACCGTGGAAGATCCGGTGGAATATCGGTTACCGCGTATTAATCAGGTGCAAGTTAATCCCAAGATCGGCCTCACTTTTTCGGCGGTGTTACGCGCCACCTTGCGGCAGGATCCCGATATCCTGCTGGTGGGGGAAATGCGTGACGATGAAACTGTCGAAATCGGTCTGCGCGGTGCACTAACCGGCCATTTAGTGTTAAGTACACTGCATACTAATGATGCCATTACCAGTGCATTGCGTCTGATCGATATGAAAGCCCCCGGTTATCTGGTGGCCAGCGGTTTACGCGCGATTGTCGCGCAACGCTTAGTGCGGCGGGTTTGTCATAAATGTGCACAGCCTTATCAGCCCGACGATGGCGAGCACAGTTGGCTGGAGCACTTATCTGGTGTTAACACCCGCTCGATGCAATTTAAAAAGGGTTCTGGTTGTCACAACTGCAACTTCACCGGTTATCAAGGGCGGATCGGCGTGTATGAGTTATTAGAACTTGATCTGCCGATGATGGATGCCTTGCGTAGTAATGACGCCGAAAGTTTTGCCCGCGCCGCACGGGAAAGTAAACACTACCGGCCATTAGTGAATGTCGCACTGGATTATGCCGGGCAGGGGATCACCTCATTAGATGAAGTATTACGCCTTGCTGAAGTGGTGATCTAAGCATGCCGCATTATCATTTTAAAGGGCGCGATAATCAGGGCAATGCCGTCACCGGTGAGCTGGACGGTGTCAACGAAATGGCCGTCGCGGAACAACTGATGCGGCGCGGCATCATGCCCACCGCACTGACCGAGCAGAAAGCAAAATCAGCCGGTATCACGCTGAACTGGTCGTTGGCTTTCTCCAAACGCATCTCACTGGAAGAACTGGTTATGTTCACGCGTCAGATGTACGCGCTGACGAAAGCCGGTATTCCTATTTTGCGTGCTATTCACGGGCTGGAGGAAAATGCGCGGAGTGATGTGTTACGTCGTGCCTTAGCCACTTTAAAAGAAGATTTAGGTAACGGTAAACCAATTTCGGTATCCATGCAGGCTCACCCTGATGTGTTCAGCAGCCTGTTTGTGGCCATCATTCATGTCGGCGAAAATACCGGTAAGCTGGAAGAGGCTTTTTTACAGCTCACACGCTATTTTGAGCTGGAGATGGAAACCCGCAAACGCATCAAAACCGCATTGCGTTATCCGGGTTTTGTACTGATCGCGTTAGCGATCGCCATGACCGTGCTGAACATTTTTGTTATTCCAACTTTTGCCAATATCTTTGCCCGTTTTGGCGCCGAATTGCCGTGGGCCACCAAAGTATTACTGGCGACATCGCATTTTTTTGTTCGCTATTGGCCAGCTTTGCTCGTCGGAACCGGATTGATAGTGTTGACGGTGCACCGCTGGTTAAAAACAGCAACCGGCATGATGTTCTGGCATCGTCACCAACTGCGCTTACCCATCGTCGGTTCGATATTAAAACGGGCGTTAATGGCGCGCTTTTGCCGTAGCTTTGCGATGATGTTACGTTCCGGTATTCCAATCAATCAGGCGCTGAGTATGGTGGCCGATGCGGTCGATAATGTGTATATCGGTCAGCATGTGCGTGAAATGCGTACCGGTGTCGAGCGTGGTGAAAGCTTATTGCGTATTACGACGAACAGTCATTTATTTACCGGTTTGGTGATCCAGATGATCGCGGTCGGTGAAGAAACCGGCATGGTCGATCAGATGATCCAGGAGGCAGCGGAATATTATGAGCGGGAAGTGGACTACGATTTAAAAACACTGACCGCGAAAATTGAACCGATCTTGATCGTGATAGTGGCCATTATGGTGCTGATCCTGGCGTTGGGTATCTTCACCCCGATGTGGGACATGATGCGCGTATTTAAAGGAAAATAAATGACCGTATCGGACAATGCTGAATCGCAAATGTTAGCCTTGTTCCGAATGCTGGTGGTCGTGGTGGTGATCGGTGTGTTGGCGGCCAGCTTGCTGTATTTTGCCAATCAACGTCAGCAAGAGGCCACCGAAGTCGCATTGAAATTGCGTGCTCAGTTATGGAATGAGCGATTGCCATTACTGCAGCAGCGATGGGGGATGCAACATAAGCCAGCAAATTGGACAATAGACGGTTACCTGCTGCAAATGCAGCCATCTGGTTGGCCGCTGATTACTAAAACAGAAGATTGCTGGGTGTTATGGAAAATCATACTGGCAGAAGAACCCAAACCATTGGTGCAAAAGGTGGTGCAACAGGTGCATGGTTGCCGTTATGCAACGGAAACTGCAGTGCTGGATTATGATTTCCAACAACAAGTTGTGCAGTTTTCTGCGATCGGGAATTAATTTTGCACATGCTTACTTATGTAATGATTTACGCATAAGATACAGTCAATTAAGATTGAATCAGGCCTGCATCACTCTCAGCTGGCAAGATGAAATAACCAACAACTTTATAGATAGGAAAAAGTATGAAACGTAGTGCAGGTTTTACCCTGATTGAGCTGATTATCGTGATTGTGATTCTGGGTATTCTGGCGGTGACTGCGGCACCGAAATTTATTAATTTGCAAGGGGATGCTCGTACATCCACTGTGAATGGATTAAAAGGTGCTGTACAGGCGGCATCATCAATGGCCTATTCCAAAGCCATTATTGCCGGCCAGGATAAGGTTAGCCCTGGAACAGTTACTATTAATGGAACTTCTGTTGCATTAGCGTATGGCTATCCAACCGCAACTTCAGCAGGCATTGCTCTTGTGATCGACGCATCTTCTGCGGATTGGACTGGAACTGCTACTGGGACTACCTATGTGCTGACTCCTGCAGGTATGACTTCCGGTGCAACCGCAACCTGTAAAGTCACTTATACTCAGGCAACATCAGCATCTGCTGCAGCGAGTACAGTTGCTGATACATCAGGTTGTTAATTTGATACATCTATGATCAATTATCGAGGTTTTACATTAATAGAACTCGTACTGGTCATAATCTTAATCGGGGTACTGGCAGTAACTGCCGCACCCCGTTTTTTTACCGCCTCCGGTTATGATCAGGTCGCGGCTCGCGATCAATTGATCCAGCTATTACGCCAAGCGCAGCTACAAACCATGAACAACAGTGCGGAATGTCAGGTTGTTCATTTCGGCAATAACCAATCTTGGATCCCTGCCAGCACGGCACAATGTTCAGTGCTGACGAGTGGTGAGCAGTTACTTTCCTTTGATGTCTGGGGGCGACCCGCAACATCGGTTACCAGTGTGACACTGACTGGCGAAACCACGATGAAGGTTTGTATTGAAGCTGAAGGCTACATTCATGCGTGTTAGTCGACGCATCTCTTTTGGTTTTACTTTGCTGGAACTGGTGGCGGGCATTGCGTTGTTTGCCGTTGTCATGTTGTTAATCACTGGTGCTTTTTTGCCGATGATAAATAAACAAAACCAGCCCATTTATCAGATCCGCGCGGCTGAGTTGGCACAGTCGATGTTGCAGGATGCCTTGGCGCGTTCGTATGACGAAAACTCAGACCGTACGGGTAAAACCGATGCCGGGAAATATCAGTATTGTGGCAGCATTGATCCGGTTAATAACTTAACTGAAACCAGTGCTGCTTTGGGGAGTTGTTCCACTACGCTGGGCGCAGAAAGTGGTGAAACCTATACCTCCTTTGATGATGTCGATGATTTTAACCTTTACTGTAACGCACCTATCACAGGCAGTGCTTTCGCGCAGCTGCAAGGGCTGGATACTTCGTTGTATGAGAACTACAGCATCAAAGTCTGTGTGGAAAATGCACCGGAGCTGCTTGGATTAACCGCTCGTAATGATGTAGCGAAAAAAATCACCGTAACAGTAACCACTCCTGCGGGTGAGGCGATCCCGTTTACCAGCTATCGGAGTAACTATTGATGCGTTATCGAGGGTTTACGCTGGTTGAGTTGGTGGTGGTGATCGTTTTACTGGGCATTATCGGCACCATTTCATCCCGCTTTATTGGTCAAACCGTACAACTGTATAGCGACAGCGCCATTCAGCAGCAACGGATTGCCGAAGCCCGGTTTGTATTGGAACGTCTGAGTCGGGAAATTGCCGGTATTCACCCGTTTAGTTTACGTGACCCGTTTGCTAGTGATATGACATATCAAGGTAAATGTATTGAATACATTCGAATTGCTGCGGTCAGCTCTTATCTGGGGTCGGCGGCGACCAGTGCCACACTGAGTGTGATTGAAAATCCGAATGACGTATTACAAACCGGCACTGTATCCGCACTCGCTGTTGCCCGGCGGGTCTCTGTGCATTCACAAGATGCCACCGATCTTTATTCTTCTGCCGATAACAATAGCGTCAAAGCAATCACTGCTTTTTCAGCGCTAAATAATAGTGCGACTTTTTCGGCTGCATTCAGTTCTGATTCAACGGGAAAACGCTATACCGTGCTGGATAAAAATGGCCCGGTGAGCTGGTGTATATTTAACAGCCAGCTTTATCGTTATGCAAACTACAATACGAATTATGGTACAGCAAAAACAGTGGATTGGTTTATCGCGCAAGCGACCGCTGGTTCCGCTTACAGCAGTTTAATGGCAGAACATGTTAGCAGCAGTAGCTTGTTTAAAGTGACCGCCCCGACGTTGTCACACAACGCCGCACTTGATCTGTCGCTACAGCTCACCACCGGCAGTGACGGGAATAAACTGATCCTGAACCGGCGTATGCAGGTGAATTATGTCCCCTGATCGCAACTCATCACATATACCTTTTGTTAAATCGCAGCAGGGGTCAATGCTGGTGATGGCGGTTTTTATTATTGTTATCTTTGGCTTGTTAGCTTCGGCATTGAGCAGCATTCTGAGTTCTTCACAAGATACGGTCAGTTATGAGGTTTTAGGTGTCAGGGCTCAGGCTACGGCGAATGCGGGTCTGGAAGCGGGGTTATATCGTGTTTTGCGCAACTCCGTTGCCTGTAATGTTATACCGGCAGCCAGCACCGCCCTTACCGTCAACATTGATAATACCGTTGTTGCGCTAGCACAATGCAGTGTGAGCGTGACTTGTAACCAACGTGCGGCGTTCAATGGCAGCTCTGCCACGTATTACATTTTAAACAGTACTGGCACCTGTGTTGCCGGTAATAACAAACTTACCGCGACACGAAATCTGAAAGCTGAGGTACAGAAATGACAAAGGCGAACTGGATGCGTTATGCCGTAATGTTATTTTGCTGCCTGATGAGTCATCTGGTGTGGGCTGATGTGGTGCTGGTTGGGAATATGAATATTGGTGATAACAGTACCAATGTAATAAATCCGACCTCTTTGGTGGAGCAAAGTAACAGTACTTATACGCCTGGAGTTCATCCTATTCATTTTACATTGTCGCAATCTGGCGTGGTTACACAGCTGAAAGTAAATAATTTATCTGGTTACCTGCATGGTGTTAACTTCGTGGTCTGGAATAGTTCAGGACAGGTTGTTATCAGTCAAACGGCTACCGATGCCCAACCCAGCCAGATTACCGGTTCGTGGGCTTTGACTGCCGGTGATTATCGGATGGCGGTATGGGGGCAATGCATCAAAAAGAATAGCTATGATGTTATATCGTATTCTTCCTGTTTAAATA
>JAQUHG010000323.1 GCA_028683735.1 Tolumonas sp.
GGCTCCCGCGTCTTATTTGAACATATCGGTTTGCCGGAATGGGTGATTGCGCTGGTGTCTGATGGTTTTGTTACCGGTATTCAAACCGTCGCCACTTTCATTCCGGTGATTGGTTTTCTGTACATGTTTTTGGCAGCGCTGGAAGCGTCAGGTTATCTGGCTCGGGCTGCGTTCGTGGTCGATCGGTTAATGCGCTATCTGGGCTTACCCGGTAAGGCATTCGTACCAATGCTGATGGGGTTTGGTTGTTCAGTACCGGCATTCATGGCGACCCGTACATTAAATTCAGAACGTGAACGTATGCTGACCAATGCCATGGCACCGTTTATGTCTTGTGGGGCGCGTTTACCGGTATATGCGTTGTTTGCGGTGGCGTTTTTCCCGCAATCAGGTCAGAACGTGGTATTTGCACTCTATTTACTGGGTATCTTGGCTGCCGTATTCACCGGGCTGGTGTTGCGTAACACGATCCTGCCGGGCAAAAGCGAATCTTCGATTATGGAGATGCCTGATTATGAGTTACCGCGCTTAAACTACATCTTCCTGAAAACCTGGCAGAAACTGAAAATATTCATGTTGGGTGCGGGCAAGGTGATTGTCGTAGTGGTCGCTATATTGAGTGTCTTTAACTCAATGGGCACAGACGGTTCATTTGGTAACCAGAATAACGGTAAATCACTGCTGGCTGTTGCAGCCCAGCAAATTACGCCAGTATTGTCCCCACTGGGTGTCAAACCAGATAACTGGCAGGCAACGGTAGGCATCATTACCGGTATTTTCGCAAAAGAAGCGGTTGTCGGCACCTTGAATACGCTTTATCAAGCCAGTGCCGCTGATTCGGGTGCTACATCAGAATTTAATCTGTGGAATAAAGTGACCGAAGCGGCCGCGACTATTCCTGCAAACTTGGCCAACATTAACGTTAAAGATCCTGTCGGATTGGATATCGGTGATATTAGTGATGAACAGGCAGCAGCTGCTAATCAATCAGTAGATGTCTCTGTCTATGCCAACATGCAGCAACATTTTGCTGGTGCGGCGGGTGCGTTTGCTTACCTGTTATTCGTGCTGCTCTATATGCCATGTTCAGCGGCGATGGGCGCGTTGTTCCGCGAGTCAGGTCGTAACTGGGCTATCTTTGTAGCGATGTGGTGTAACTTGCTGGCCTTTGCAGCGTCGACACTTTATTTTCAGATCACTACGTTTAGCAGTCATCCAACCACCAGTCTGTTCTGGATCCTGTTCTACATTGGCGGGTTCTTGCTACTGACATTAGGCTTACGCCGTCGCGGCGATATTCTGCTGAACAAGAGGGTATTGATATGATCTTGCGTGATCTTGCCGATTGTCTTCAACAACAACAACGAATGACCGGGCGCGAACTGGCCCGGCAGTTCCAAACCTCCGAAGATGCTATTGATGCCATGATTGGAGTCTGGATGCGCAAAGGACGGGTACGCAAAGTCTCTGCCGGTGGTTGCAGCGGTAGTTGCTGTGGTCAGCGCAGTGAAATGTACTACGAATGGCAACCTGAAGGTTTGATTGGTTTTATCCAGAAAAATTAATCTCCAAAACGCGCCCGGCTTTGCCGGGCGCGCTGCTTTAGGGCGCCTATATACCCAAAGTAATTGGAGTTGCAACAAGGCGACAAGTGAGCAAATCCCCATGAGCATAGATAGGCTATGTGATTGGGGTGAGTGAACGCCGTCAACGATGCTGCAACTTCAAGTACGAAGGGTATAATGTTTTTCCCTGCCTAGTGATGAGGTGTCTTCATGCTTTCTTTTGCCATCATTTCTGATATTCACGGCTGCTTTCCCGCGCTGCAAAAAACACTGGAGCACGCCCAACAATTTGCACCGGATTATTATCTGGTACTGGGTGATATTTTGAACCATGGGCCTCGTAACCCTGTGCCGGAAGGTTATGCACCGCCATTAGTCGCAGAAGCGCTCAATGCATTACGGGAAAAGATCATTGCGGTAAGAGGGAACTGTGAGAGTGAAGTTGACCAGATGTTACTGCAATTTCCCTGTTTAGCGCCGCATAACCAGCTGTTAGTTGATTCTCGTCGTTGGTTCATGACACATGGGCATCTGTATGACGCGGAAAGCTTACCCTTAGTCGCGGGTGATGTGTTACTGAGCGGACATTCGCATGTCGCCGGTATTGAGCAAGATGCCAACGGTATCTGCCGGATCAATCCCGGTTCGATCACGTTTCCGCGTAATGGTGCCGAGCCGAGTTATGCAATTTATCAACATGGCACATTAAACATTATCGGGCTGCAAACAGATCAGGTTTTAGCTTCTATTCAGTTATCGGTTGCTCTGTAACAAAATTTATTTGTTACAGCATGTTTTACATATCATTTTCACTATATGTTTGCGGTATTTCACATTTAAAGCGTATATTTTTTAGCTATAAGTCGCTTTCTTTATTTATTGCTGATGAAACTATTTTGTTACATCGGTAATTAGGAGCTGTCATGTTAGCCGAAAAACATTACCGTCCATTGCTGCATTTTACGCCTGCTTTTGGCTGGTTGAATGACCCCAATGGATTAGTTTACAAAGACGGTGAATACCATCTGTTTTATCAATATTACCCCTGCGATAGCGTTTGGGGGCCAATGCACTGGGGCCATGCAGTCAGCACTGATCTATTGTCCTGGACACACTTACCGATCGCATTAGCACCTGATGCGTTGGGCATGTGTTTTTCCGGCACTGCAACTGTCGACTATGGTGATAAATCCGGTTGGTTTAATGGTAAAGATGGTCTGTTGGCTTATTACACCATTGCCGCAGAAAAACGCCCGGACGATGTCGATTTTCCGCAATCGCAAGGCTTGGCATACAGCCATGACAATGGCCGCCACTGGACCAAATACAGCGGCAATCCGGTGATTGCTAACCCCGGTCTGCAAGATTTTCGCGATCCTAAAGTGTTCTGGCACTCCCCAAGTCAGCATTGGATCATGGTGGTGACGACCGGCCAGCAAGTCAGTATCTATCGTTCTACCGATGCCAAAAATTGGCAATTCAGCTCATCGTTTGGTGACGGGCATGGCGCACATGATGAACGGGCGTGGGAATGTCCGGATCTGTTTGAAATCAAAATAGAGGGCAGCTCGGAGAGTCGTTGGATCTTGATTGTAGGCGTACAACGTGAAGCTTATGCGGGCGGCTCGGGCACACAATATTTTGTCGGTCAGTTTGATGGCGAACGTTTCATTGATGAGCATTCGCCGGAAACCGTGTTAT
>JAQUHG010000324.1 GCA_028683735.1 Tolumonas sp.
TATACCTTAAAACGTCTGGAAAACTCGCTCAGTCTGGCCATTGTCGATCATGATATGGACGGTGAAACTCGTTCGGTGGCATCGCTTTCAGGTGGAGAGTCCTTTCTGACTGCGCTGGCCTTGTCATTGGCGATTGCCACTATGGCCTCAGGCTCAATGAAAATTGAATCGTTGTTTATTGATGAAGGTTTTGGAACTCTAGATGCATCGTCTTTACACATGGTGATGAATGCCTTGGATCAACTGCAAAGCCAAGGGCGTAAAGTGGTGTTAATCTCGCATATTCAAGAGATGCATGAACGCATTCCCGTGCAAATTCAAGTTCAACCTGTCGGTGCAGGTGCCAGTCGCATTCAAATTATCGGTTAAGCTGTGCTAAAAAAGGCTGTCGAGCAACAGCCTTTTTGTGTAAATTTAAGCTTTATCAGAATAAGCACGCGCACCAAACAATGCTGTACCCACGCGCACCATGCTTGAACCTGCGGCAATGGCATCGTTCAAGTCGCCCGACATGCCCATACTTAAGGTATCCCAATCTTCAGGATGTGCATGTGCTGCTTTAACTGTGGTAAAAAGTTGCTTGGCATCCATAAAAGCTTGCGGATGATTCGGCGCTGGAATGACCATCAAACCGCGTAATTTTAGCTGGGGCAATAAACTGATCGCTTCAACCAAAGCAGCCACTTCTTCGGGCTGACAGCCATCTTTACTGTCCTGATGATCAATATTGACCTGTAAACAAATATTCAATGGCGCTTGGGTGGCATCACGCTGAGCAGATAAGCGCTCGGCAATGATCAAACGATCGACACCCTGCACCCACGCGAACTTTTCTGCCAAATGCTTGGTTTTATTGCGCTGTACATGCCCGATAAAATGCCATTCAATTTCTAAATCATGTAAGTTTTCAATTTTATCCAAGGCTTCTTGTAAATAATTTTCTGCAAATTGACGCTGTCCCGCTTGATACATTTCACGTAACGCTTCACTGGGCTGGGTCTT
Source organism: Tolumonas sp. (assembly GCA_028683735.1). Lineage (GTDB taxonomy): Bacteria > Pseudomonadota > Gammaproteobacteria > Enterobacterales > Aeromonadaceae > Tolumonas. The sequence continues at coordinate 1,003 of JAQUHG010000324.1, forward strand.
TGACACGGCCAATAACTGTACGCTGTCAGGGGCGCGCTGCGCATGCTGACAAGCCTGTTCAATCTGCTGTAAAACTTGATTTCTGGACTGTGAAAGACTATTCATTGATCAGGTTCTCATTTCATTGATATTTTTTTTACGTGCCGTTTAAAGTAACTGTTGGTTAAGTTTTGCGAAAGCCGTATCATTCTAACAAAATAAATAACATTTATATGGTCTCGGGGAAATTATGGACATTACTGAACTTTTAGCCTTTTCGGCTAAAAATGGGGCATCTGACTTACACTTATCTGCGGGTATGCCACCACTCATCCGTGTTGATGGTGAAGTTCGTCGTATTAACTTACCAGCGTTAGAACATAAAGAAGTACACAAATTGGTGTATGACATTATGAATGACAAACAGCGCCGTGATTTTGAAGAAAAATTAGAAACCGACTTTTCTTTTGAAGTGCCCGGTGTAGCTCGTTTTCGTGTCAATGCCTTTAACCAAAACCGCGGTGCGGGTGCGGTTTTTCGTACCATTCCTTCAAAAGTGCTGACCATTGAAGATTTGGGTATGGGGCAAATTTTTAAAGATATCTGTAACTTCCCGCGCGGTATTGTGTTGGTGACCGGCCCAACCGGTTCAGGTAAATCTACCACTTTGGCGGCCATGGTCGATTATATTAACGACAACCGTTATGACCATATTTTAACCGTAGAAGATCCGATCGAGTTTGTACACGAATCTAAAAAATGCTTGGTGAACCAACGTGAAGTACACCGTGACACGCATGGCTTTAGTGAAGCATTGCGTTCAGCTTTACGTGAAGATCCCGACATTATTTTGGTTGGTGAGATGCGTGACTTAGAAGCCATTCGTTTGGCTTTAACTGCGGCAGAAACCGGTCACTTGGTTTTGGGTACGCTACACACCACCTCTGCGGCAAAAACCATTGACCGTGTGATTGACGTGTTCCCCGCTGAAGAAAAAGATATGGTGCGTGCCATGTTGTCAGAATCGTTACAAGCGGTGATCTCTCAAACGTTATTGAAGAAAAATGGTGGCGGACGTGTGGCAGCGCATGAAATCATGATTGGTATTCCCGCCATTCGTAACCTGATCCGTGAAAATAAAGTGGCACAAATGTATTCAGCCATTCAAACCGGTGCCAACTATGGTATGACCACGCTGGATCAAAGCTTAAAAACCTTGGTTTCCAAAGGCATTATCAGTCCACAGACAGCGCGTACCATGGCTAAACAACCAGAATCATTCCTATAAGTTTAGGTGGATTGAGAGGCTTATTATGGATTTTAATGATTTACTGAATTTAATGATTCAACAAAAGGCATCCGACTTATTTCTGACGGCCGATGTTGAACCTTCGATGAAAATTAATGGGCAAATTGTGCCGATTGCTAAAACCAAACTCAGTGGTGAAGTGGTTGGACAATTACTACATTCCATTACCAGTGAAAAGCAGCGCAAAGAATTTGCCGATACACGTGAATGTAACTTTGCCATCAGCAATCGTGATAAAACCGCGCGCTTTCGTGTCAGTGCATTTCAACAGCGCGATGAACCGGGTATGGTGCTGCGTCGTATTGAAACGGTTATTCCAACCATGGAAGAACTCAAGTTACCGCCAATTTTAAAAGAATTGGCGCTGACCAAACGTGGCATTATCATTTTTGTCGGGGCAACCGGTACGGGTAAATCGACCTCTTTGGCCTCAATTATTGGCTATCGTAATCACAATACTCAAGGTCATATTATTACCATTGAAGACCCGATTGAGTTTGTGCATCAACACGCCGGCTGTATTATTACCCAGCGTGAAGTAGGAATTGATACCGACTCTTTTGAAATTGCTTTGAAAAATACTTTGCGTCAAGCACCCGATGTAATTCTGATTGGTGAGATTCGTTCACGCGAAACCATGGACTATGCCATTGCCTTTGCTGAAACCGGTCACTTGGTGTTTGCCACCTTACACGCCAACAACGCCAACCAAGCCATTGACCGGATTATTCACTTCTTTGATGCAGACCGTCATAATCAATTGTTTATGGATTTATCACTCAACTTAAAAGCCGTGGTTGCGCAACAACTTATTCCTTCTGTGGATGGGCAATCTCGTCGTGCAGCAATTGAAATTTTGATCAACTCGCCGTTAATTGCGGACATGATCCGTAAAGGTGATGTGCATGAAATTAAAGAATTGATGAAACGTTCACGTGAACTGGGGATGCAAACCTTTGATCAGGCCTTGTTTGA
>JAQUHG010000325.1 GCA_028683735.1 Tolumonas sp.
CCAGATTATTACCGCCCAACAGCACACCAGCAGCGGTGCCAGTCACCATGGCCAGCAGGGTCAATAATGGCAGCGATAAGCGACGACCGGTTAATGCCGCCAGAAAGCCACTGCTCAGTAACATCATCAAATGGTCAAGGCCAGTCAGTGGATGCAACACACCCGACGAAAAGCCATGCTCCATGTGCCCGGTGTGAGCAAAGGCAGGCGTAGCCAGTAACATCAGAACGAGTGCGGTGGTCATGCGTGATTTGTTCATCGTTAATTCCTTTTAATTACTTATCAGTGAGTTACTTATGACGTTTTTAAAAAACCATGCATCGGCACGACGGTCGCTGCACTGGTTGTATGAGAGTCAGCGTGTGCATGATCATGGCTGTGACCATGCTCGTAATCATGATGATGATGATGATGATGATGATGATGATGATGATGCCCTGCGCCCGCTTGCGATTGGTACGCACCCGCCTCTGGTTCAAATGGGGCAAGCTCAACCGCAACCGAGCCACCTAAACCAATCACCATTTCATCAAGTACATAGTCGTGCTGATAACGGGCAAAACCAGCCTCGATTTGCAGCGGTACATGACGATTACCGAGGTGATAGCAGATGCGGCTCAGCAATAAAAGGTCATCACAGCGCACTGTAGAGACTTGCTCTTCGGCGGCTTTTACCATCACGACAACCGCGCCGGTATCGTCAGTCAAACATTCACCGCCACGTAATAGCTGACCGCGAGTTAAAAACAAACCAGCGGTATCACCGTTATCGAGTGTGACTTTCAAACGGCTTTTGATACGCAAATCGATCGGCAGTGTCAGCGTACTGAAAACTGCTTTCTCTGCTGCTTCTTCTGTCGTTAAACGTTGTGTAAGTCGAATCATCTTGAGTTCCCAAATTCGCCTTTAGAATAAAAAATATCGTTGCGCCATCGGCAACACCGCAGCCGGTTCGCACGTCAGTAATTCGCCATTGGCGCGCACCTGATAGGTCTGGCTGTCGACTTCAATCAACGGCTGCCAATCGTTATGGATCATGTGTGCTTTCTTCACCGAACGGCAGTGTTTCACTTCCCCAATCAGGCTGTTTAACCCCAATTGCGCAGGTAAACCAGAGCGAATAGCCAAGCCAGACAGGAACGTCATGCGGGTCGAATGCATCGCACGACCGAGCGCACCAAACATTGGGCGGAAATGCACCGGTTGTGGTGTTGGAATCGATGCATTGGCATCACCCATCGGTGCCGCGGCAATCATTCCCCCCTTCAAGATCATGGAAGGTTTCACACCAAAGAAAGCCGGACGCCACAACACTAAATCAGCCAATTTGCCCGGTTCAATCGAACCAACTTCATGGCTGATGCCGTGCGCTAAGGCTGGATTAATAGTGTATTTGGCGATATAGCGTTTGATACGCGTATTGTCATGCCGCGCAGGGTCGCCGCCGAGGCTGCCGCGTTGCACTTTCATTTTGTGCGCAGTCTGCCAAGTGCGCGTGATCACCTCACCGACACGACCCATTGCTTGGGAATCGGACGAAATCATCGAGAATGCGCCGAGGTCATGCAGAATATCTTCCGCCGCAATGGTTTCACGGCGAATGCGTGATTCCGCAAACGCGACATCTTCAGGAATGGCAGGGTCGAGATGGTGACACACCATCAGCATGTCGAGATGCTCATCGACCGTATTCACGGTGTAAGGGCGCGTTGGATTCGTAGAAGACGGCAACACATTCGCCAGCCCGCACGCTCTGATGATATCAGGTGCATGCCCACCGCCCGCACCTTCGGTGTGATAGGTGTGAATGGTGCGATCACCAATCGCAGCCAGTGTGTCTTCGACAAAACCGCTTTCGTTGAGCGTGTCGGTATGAATGGCCACTTGCGTGTCGGTTTCTTCCGCCACATTCAGGCAGTTATCAATCGATGCGGGGGTAGAACCCCAGTCTTCATGCAGTTTCAGGCCTATCGCACCGGCGGCGACCTGCTCATGCAAGGCATCTGGTAAACTGGCATTGCCCTTACCAAGAAAACCCAAGTTCATCGGCAGACTTTCTGCCGCTTCCAACATGCGCGCCATATACCAAGGGCCCGGCGTACACGTTGTGGCATTGGTGCCCGTTGCCGGACCAGTGCCGCCACCGAGCATAGTGGTCACACCAGAGCAGAGCGCTTCGTCGATCTGTTGCGGACAGATGAAATGAATGTGGCTGTCGATGCCACCGGCGGTGACAATCGAGCCTTCCCCTGCAATCACTTCGGTGCCGGGGCCAATCACTAACGTCACACCCGGTTGTACGTCTGGGTTGCCCGCTTTGCCGATGCCCACAATACGGCCATTTTTAACCCCAATATCTGCTTTGACGATACCCCAATGGTCGATAATCAGCGCATTGGTGATCACCAAATCAAGGCAATCACGGCTCAGTGCTTGCCCCTGACCTTGACCATCGCGGATGACTTTTCCGCCACCAAATTTCACTTCGTCGCCGTAAATGGTGAAATCTTTTTCCACTTCCAGCCATAATTCGGTGTCAGCCAACCGCACGCGATCACCCGTGGTTGGGCCGAACATATCTGCATAGGCTTGTCTGGAAATAATACTCATGCCTGAACTCCCTGTTCGTGCTGCTCACTTTGCGCAATCTCATCTAGCGGGCCCATCACATCGCCGCGAAAGCCATAGACATGGCGGCGACCTGCGTATGCCACCAACGAGACCGTACGGGTCTGGCCCGGTTCGAAGCGCACCGCAGTGCCAGCTGGAATATCAAGGCGAAAACCACGCGTGGCTGCACGATCAAACTGCAAGGCAGGGTTAGTTTCAAAAAAATGGTAATGCGAGCCGATCTGGATCGGGCGATCGCCTGTGTTGGCAACGGCTACCTGCAATGTTGCACGACCTTCATTCAGTACTAGATCGCCTTCGGCAACCTGAATTTCTCCGGGGATCATAGGCGCTCCTTAAATGATGGGTTGATGAACAGTGACCAGCTTGGTGCCGTCAGGGAATGTCGCCTCGACCTGCACATCAGGGATCATCTCGGGTATGCCATCCATCACCTCGTCGCGAGTCAGAATGGTGCGACCGTAATTCATCAGCTCCGCGACCGTCAGGCCATCACGGGCCCCTTCCAAAATCGCAGCGCTGATCAGCGCAATCGCTTCCGGATGATTGAGTTTTAAACCACGCGCTTTACGTCGCTCGGCCACTAGTGCGGCGGTAAATAGCAATAACTTGTCCTTTTCGCGGGGGG
>JAQUHG010000326.1 GCA_028683735.1 Tolumonas sp.
GTTCCATTTGATTTCATTATGACAGATAAAAAAAATCCCGCACAACGGCGGGATCCAGAATAAAAAACTAACTGCTTATTTAAGCAACGGTAATGCGAGCAAACTTACGTTTACCAACCTGCCATACCGCCGTACCGGCAGTCACCAGCAACTTACCGTCGGCCACAACTTCGCCATCACGTTTCACCGCATTTTGCTTGATCATGCGTAATGCTTCGGACGTGGTTTCCACTAAACCAGCTTCTTTCAGCAGATTACCCACCGCAATGCCTTCGACAGGTGCAGATACAGTCACTTCCGGCATTTCATCCGGGATCGCGTTTTTAGAAAAACGCTGCGTGAAATCGTTATGTGCCGCTTCCGCTGCTGCTTCATCGTGGTAACGGGCAATCAACTCTTTCGCCAACCAGATTTTTACGTCACGTGGATTCAGCGTGTTCGCCGCGATATCGGCTTTAAACTGCGTGATTTCCGCCAGTGGGCGCGTCGATAACAGCTCGTAGTAGCTCCACATCAGCTCATCCGAAATCGACATGATCTTACCGAACATATCGTTAGGAGCATCATGCACGCCGATATAGTTACCAGAAGATTTTGACATCTTCTTCACGCCATCTAAGCCCACCAGCAGTGGCATCATCAATACACACTGTGTTGGCTGACCGGCATCTTTTTGCAGCTCACGACCCATCAGCAGATTAAATTTCTGATCCGTACCACCCAGTTCCACATCGGCTTTCAATGCCACAGAGTCATAACCCTGCAGTAATGGGTACAAAAATTCGTGGATAGCAATCGATTGGCCATTCGCATAACGTTTTTTGAAATCGTCACGTTCCAACATCCGCGCCACGGTCTGTTTCGCGGCCAGCTTGATCATGCCAGTTGCGCCCAGTTCTTTCAGCCAGGTTGAGTTATATTCAATGCGGGTACGCGCCGGATCCAAAATCTTGAATGCCTGTTCGGCATAGGTCAGCGCATTTTCTTTGATGGCTTCTTCTGACAATGGTGGACGTGTGGCATTTTTACCGGAAGGATCACCCACCAGTGCCGTGAAATCGCCGATCAGCAGGATCACTTCATGACCGAGGTCTTGAAAGGTGCGCAACTTGTTCAGAATAACCGTATGCCCAAGGTGAATATCCGGTGCAGTTGGGTCCATCCCCAGCTTAATACGCAGTGGACGACCTTCCTTTAATTTCGCGATTAACTCTTCTTCCACCAGAATTTCTTCTGCACCGCGCTTGATCTCAGCCAATGCGGTTTCCAAATTGGACATGCTATTACTCCAGTACATTCAGCAAATGGGGCACAGTTTACGAAATGGCCGCCCACATGAAAAGCAAGTAAACTACTCACCACGCAATTCATTATCGAAGAACAATCTTATGGCGCTCTATATTGGCCTGATGTCCGGCACCAGCATGGATGGTATTGATGCTGCATTAGTGGAGTTCGGCGCAGGCAATGACCAGCCAAGTTTGCTGGCGACCCATGCCAGAACCTGGCCCAATGAACTGGTGCAGCAACTGCATACCATCTGCACACCCGGTGATAATGAAATTGATCGCATGGGGGTGTTAGACCAGCGCGTGGCGGAAGAATTTGCTCACGCGGTGCAGGCCCTGTTACAAACAGCCAATAGAACTGCAGAACAAATCTGTGCGATCGGTTCGCATGGGCAGACGATCCGTCATCGCCCGGAATCAGGTTTTACCTTACAGATTGGCAATGGCGCCCGACTGGCTGCGATGACCGGCATTGATGTGATCTGTGATTTTCGCATGAAAGACGTAGCTCTGGGCGGACAAGGCGCACCATTAGTACCTGCATTTCACCAAGCGGTTTTCGGAAAAAAGAATGAGCCGCGTTTTATCCTCAATATTGGTGGCATTAGTAATGTGTCGGTTTTACCGGGAAATGCCGAGCAGGTGTTTGGCTTTGATACCGGCCCCGGCAACACATTATTGGATAGCTGGTATCGTCATCATCATGATGTTGGTAGTTATGATGCTGGCGGTCAGTGGGCAAGCTCGGGACAGCTCCATCAGTCATTGCTTAATGAATTACTAACCCATGCCTACTTTGCTTTGCCCTACCCGAAAAGTACCGGGCGCGAAACATTTACCTTTGACTGGCTTTTACAACAACTGAGTGCTTTTACTGAAATTAATGCGGCGGATGTTCAGCGCACGTTACTGGAGTTTACCGCTATTACTGCAAGCGAAGCCTTGCAACCACTGGCGCCATCCGCTGATCTATACCTTTGCGGTGGTGGCGCACATAATCCGTTATTGTGCCAGCGCATTGCCGCCTTACTAGCTGACTGGCAAGTTACTTCGACCGCATCGCTGGATATGCACCCCGATTGGGTGGAAGCGATTGCCTTTGCTTGGTTAGCCCACTGTTTTTGTGAACGCCGCTCAGGAAACCTGCCCGCAGTGACAGGTGCCAGCAGAAAAGCGGTTCTTGGGGCATTTTATCCGGCAGATTAACTCAACGACACTATCTATGACTGTTTTAATTTGCACTATTGAGGGGCAAGCTAGTGTGAGCGTAGAATGGAATCACCGGAGTCTGTGATAAAAATCACAAGATCGGGATATAAGTGACACTGGGAATATATTTTTACTGAGGATACCAAGATGAAAAAAGCGCTGATTCTGGCTGGTTTGATGGTTGTAGCTCTGACTGCTTGTGGTAAGAAAGAAGAAGCTGCTGCACCTGCACCAGCTGCACAACCAGAAGCTGCAGCACCAGCTGCTGAAGCTGCTCCAGCAAAAACTGAAGCTGCGGCACCAGCTGCTCCAGCAAAAACTGAAGCTGCGGCACCAGCTGCTCCAGCAACTTCTGCTGCTCCAGCTACGGAAGAAGCTAAGAAGTAATCTGGAAAACCCGTCAGGCCATCAGCTTGGCGGGTTTTTTGTTCAAAATTAAACTGAAAAACTAGAACCACAACCACAGGTTGTTGTGGCATTCGGGTTAGTCACGGTAAAACGTGAACCTTCCAGACCGTCGATATAATCAACCACACCGCCTACCAGATACTGCAAGCTCATGCCATCCACCACCATGATGACGCTGTCTTTTTCTACCACTGTGTCACCGTCGTTGATCTTCTCATCAAACGTAAAGCCATACTGGAAACCAGAACAACCGCCACCGGTAATATAGACCCGCAGTTTCAGCTCCGGATTTGCCTCTTCGGTGATCAACGCTTTTACTTTCGCTGCCGCCGCATCGGTCA
>JAQUHG010000327.1 GCA_028683735.1 Tolumonas sp.
ATTGCTGATAAGCCTTCACATCAAACATCGAATTCTCCTGATTTTTTCCCTTACTCTTTTCTTAACAATGCATTTTCTACCGACGAGGGTCGAGCAGCAGCTTGCCGCGGGTGCGCCCGCTTTCAATCGCCAGATGTGCGTTAGCACCATCGCTCAGTGGGTAAATAGTACTAATATGCACCAGCAGATCGCCGGCCGCGCATTTTTCCAATAGGGTGGCTAATGCGGCGCGATCGGGGTATACCATCATGCCCAGTGCGGTTTTACCTTGTGTTGCCGCCGCCTCTTTAATTTGTGGCGCAGTGACGGTCGGCACAGTGACCTGGCGACCACCGGCTTTTAATAGCGCTAATGCTGACAAACCGCTGTCAAAACCCACCAAATCAAATACCAAATCAAGCTGGCCCTTGAGTGCCGCTATGGCATCACTGTCGTGATAATCCACTACTTGGTCGGCACCCAGTTCCCGTAAAAACGCATGATTACTGACGGAGGCACTGGCAATCACTTTAGCACCGGCTTGTTTGGCGAGCTGCACCGCAATATGACCTACACCACCTGCGGCAGCAGAAATCAGCACCGTTTCACCGGCTTGCAACTGACCATGTTCAAATAACCCCTGCCATGCGGTCAGCCCGGCCAACGGTAATGCCGCGGCTTGCTCAGCGGAGATAACTTCCGGCACCGGTAGTAAGTCGTCGGCTAATGCGAGGAGCTGTGACGCATACGCACCGCCACGGAACACCATACCGCAGACGCGTTGGCCCACTGCAAAATCAGTGACGTTCGACCCCACCGCCTGCACCAAACCACACACATCAAAACCCGGCGTCCACGGCAGGTCGTCTTTATGTTGCGCAGCTGCCCAGCCAAGACCGGCGCGGGTTTTCGCATCGACCGGATTGACTGCGGCATAGAATACGTCGAGCAGCACTTCGCCAGGTGCGGGTGCGGTAAGTTCCTGATTTGCTAGTTGTAACACCTCTACCCCGCCAAAACGGGTGATTTGCAGTTGAGCCATCGGAGATCCCTTACTACCATCAAAGATACCTGCAGCATAACAAGAGAGCCATCATGGCGCGATTATTCCTGCTTCCCTTTTTGCTGGCGCTCGGCTGGACGATCTATCTTTCCTATTACCGAATTTCTCTCTATCAAGGGCGTAAAGGCTATTACTGGATCATTGCCGGCACGGGGATCATGGCCATGTTCTTTGGTTTGATGTTGTGGCTTACGCATTAGCTACTCACAATTTATGGACCAAATCGAACATAAGCATGCGCGAGTTCAAACATTATGTATCAATCCATGTTGTCTGCTGCCGGAATTGTTAATAATTTGTTATTCGTGCGCACAACCGATGGAGAAAAACATGAAGCAAGCGCGTTACATCGTCGCACTCGACCAGGGCACCACCTCTTCCCGCGCCATTATTTTTGATCATGATGCCCGCATTGTGGCGGTCTCGCAGCGCGAATTTCCCCAGCATTACCCGCAACCGGGTTGGGTAGAACACGACCCAATGGAGATCTGGGCGACCCAGTCTTCCACCCTGACCGAAGCGTTGGCGAAATCCGGGATCCATAATGATGAGATCGCGGCGATTGGCATCACCAACCAGCGCGAAACTACGGTGGTGTGGGAAAAAGCCACCGGCAAGCCGGTCTATAACGCCATTGTCTGGCAGTGCCGCCGCACGGCCGCTATTTGTGAAGAGTTGAAAGAGCGCGGCCTCGATAACTACGTACGTGAAAATACCGGCTTGCTGCTGGACGCTTATTTCTCGGGCACCAAGGTGAAATGGATCCTCGATAATGTGGAAGGTGCGCGCGAAAAAGCAGAACGCGGCGAGCTGCTGTTTGGCACCATCGACACCTGGCTGATTTGGAAAATGACCAACGGTGAAGTGCATGTCACCGACCCGACCAATGCGTCACGCACCATGTTGTATAACATCCGTGATTTGCAATGGGATGGCCATATTCTGCAGGAACTGGGCATTCCCGCATCCATGCTGCCGGAAGTGCGGCCTTCTTCGGAAATCTATGGTTACACCACCCGTGGCGGTGGCGCGCATATTCCGATCGCTGGCATTGCCGGTGACCAGCAAGCAGCGTTGTTCGGCCAGTTATGTTTTGAAAAAGGCATGGCAAAAAACACCTACGGTACCGGCTGTTTTCTGCTGATGAATACCGGCGAAACACCGGTGAAATCGGACTGTGGTTTGCTGACCACCATCGCCGTGGGCCCCACCGGTAACGTCAATTACGCGCTGGAAGGCTCGGTGTTTATGGGTGGCGCCACCATACAGTGGCTGCGTGATGAACTGCGCCTGATCGATGATGCCACCGATACCGGTTATTTTGCGGGAAAAGTAAAAGACTCCAACGGTGTGTATCTGGTGCCTGCGTTTGTCGGCTTAGGTGCGCCCTATTGGGACCCGTATGCTCGCGGTGCCATTGTGGGCCTGACGCGCGGAGCGAATCGAAATCACATCATTCGTGCCGCACTGGAATCGATCGCTTATCAAAGCCGCGATGTGCTGGATGCCATGCAAAAAGACTCCGGCATTCGTCTGGCCAGCCTGAAAGTCGATGGTGGTGCGGTGGCCAATGACTTCCTGATGCAGTTTCAGTCCGACATCATGGGCACCACAGTGGTGCGGCCAAAACTGATTGAAACCACCGCCCTCGGTGCTGCTTTCCTGGCCGGGCTGGCAGTTGGTTTCTGGAAAAGCACCGCCGAGCTGAGCGATAAATTCAGCATCGATCGTGAATTTGAACCAACCCTGCCCGCTGAACAGCGTGAGCAGCTGTATGCCGGTTGGCAAAAAGCAGTCACCCGCGCGCAGCACTGGGTTGATTAAGTCACTATCACGCAGGTCAGCGTAAGTTGACCTTCTTAATCCGGCGATAATTTGTGCATTTTTCATTTATTGATCACATTTTCGTCACACTAACGCTCGATATTGTTCTATATTTTCGATAACGAACATTAATATGTTTTTATCCGAGCAAATAAGGCTGGAGCACATTTTATGATGAACACCATTCCGCATTACGATTTGGTTGTCATTGGTGGCGGGATCAATGGCACCGGCATTGCCGCCGATGCCGCGGGTCGTGGGCTTGCAGTGGCACTGTTCGAAGCGGACGATCTGGCCAGCGCCACGTCTTCGGCTTCCAGCAAATTGATCCATGGTGGTTTGCGTTATCTGGAACATTACGAATTCCGGTTGGT
>JAQUHG010000328.1 GCA_028683735.1 Tolumonas sp.
GCGATTATGATTTTTTGGTCTACAAAGGCATTGAGCCGACATTCCACCCTTATGGCGCTTGTTATCACGACCTTTCCGAAAAATTATCAACTGGTTTGATTGAGTGGTTGCATCAGCATCAAGTCACGACGGTGATTCTTGGTGGGCTGGCGCTTGATTACTGCGTAAAAACCACAGCATTACAGCTAAATAATGTCGGTTTTAACGTTGTGGTTAATCTTTCTGCCACAAAAGGCATCGCTGATGAAACCGTTCAACAAGCGCTTCAACAAATGCAAAGTGCGGGTATTTCATTAGCCGCAAATATTGAAGAATTGAAATTACAACTCAACGCCTGAACGCGTGACGGTGGTGACCCTTTATGTCTGACACTCTCTGTGTGCAAAGTCTGACCGACACCGATTTTTATAAACTCACCATGCAGCAGGCTTATTTGCATCAACTGCCGAATGCGGAAGGGGTGTGGGAATTTCGCTGTCGCACCGATGAAGATTTAACCCCGTATGCTGCGCAAATTCGCGAACAATTAGCCGCGTTGGCTGATCTGCGCGTTACTGAAAACCAGCTCGATTATCTGCGCAGTCGCGCCCCGTATCTGAAAGATGATTATCTCGCCTTCCTGCGTCTGTTTCGTTTTAATATGGCGCAACTCGATGTCAGCATCGACAGCGGTAGCCTGGCTATCAAGGTGCAAGGGCCGCAATTGCATGTTTCGCCGTTTGAAATTCCGGTGATGGCGACAGTCAGTGAGATCCGCAATAAAATACGTTATCCGGAAGTCGATGAGGCGCAAATCCGCAACAGCACGCAACACAAAATTGAACAACTGACACGCTTCGGCGATGACGTGGATTTAAGTGATTTTCGCTTTTTTGATTTTGGTACACGCCGTCGCTTCAGTTATCGCGCACAATACATCGTTGCCGATATGTTGCAACAAGCTTTACCACAACAGTTTGGTGGTACCAGTAATCCGCATTTGGCGCAGGAATTACAGTTGCCGTTTTTAGGCACCATGGCACACGAGTGGCTGCAGACGCACCAAGGCTTAAACTACCGTTTGGTTGATAGTCAGAAAGCAGCACTGGAAAACTGGGTGCGTGAATATCGGGGTGATCTCGGTGTTGCGCTGACTGATGTGATTGGTGTTGATGCGTTTTGCCGCGATTTAGATCGTTATTTCGCCAAACTGTATGATGGCTTTCGCCATGACAGTGGTGATCCGCTGGTTTGGGGTGAGAAAATCATTGCTCGCCTGGAAGAGTTGCGTGTTGATCCGACCCGAAAAATGCTGGTGTTTTCGGACGGCTTGGATTTCACCCGTGCCGTACAAATTTACAAACACTTCAAAGGACGCATACAAACGTCATTTGGCATTGGCACCTGGCTGATGGCCGATTTTGAAGTGAATAAACCACTGAATGTGGTGATGAAAATGGTCAGTCTTGGCGGGCAACCGGTGGCGAAAATATCCGATAGCCCCGGCAAAACCATGTGCCACGATCGCGCATTTCTGACCTATTTAATGGACGTTTTTGCAGTTGATGCCGGTGTGCGTGAGCATGTGTTGCTCCACGCCGGACAGGGAGTATAACGAATTATGCGTCAAACACTGACAATCGCTACCGCGAGTATTAACACCACGCCACTCGATCTCGACGGCAATCTGGCGTTGATCCGCGCCGCGGTCGCTTCAGCGGTTCAACAACAAGCCGACTTATTGCTGTTGCCGGAACTGGTGCTGACCGGTTATGGCTGCGAAGACATGTTTTTCTCTGCCGATTGGATTGAAACCATCCCTGATTATCTGAATCAGTTAGCGGAGTCTTTACCTCCCTCGTTGATGGTCGCAGTCGGTTTTCCACTGCTTATCACCGGTGGGCAAGTTTTTAATGCCGTAGCATTACTGAGCCAATACCAAATCCATGGTGTGGTGTGTAAACAACATCTGGCGCGTAATGGCATTCACTACGAACCGCGCTGGTTTACGCCGTGGCCTGCGGGTGAAGTGATGACGCTCGATCTGGCTGGGCAAAATGTACCGGTTGGCGACATCGTGTTTGAGGTGGAAGGCATTCGTTTAGGCTTTGAGATCTGTGAAGACTCATGGGTGGCATCGCGTCCGGGCCGCAGTCTGTATGAACGTCAGGTCGATGTTATTTTGAACCCTTCCGCCAGCCATTTTGCCTTGGGTAAACAGAAAGTCCGCCGCCAGTTTGTCTGCGAAGGTTCACGTGCCTATGGCGCAGTGTATGTCTACACCAACCTGCTGGGTTGTGAAGCCGGTCGTGCGGTATATGACGGTGATGCCATGATTGCCAGCAATGGTGAGCTGGTGATGAGTTCGGATCGTTTAAGTTTTGCGCCGTGGCGTGTGCAGTCGGCCACTGTTGATATCGGGTTAAACCGTTCGCAACGTATGATCAGCAGTCAGCGTCTGCAACCCGCCGAACAGCGCGGCATCATTGAAGTGCCGTTTAACTGGCATGCCGAAGATTACAGCCGTGTCTTGTCGCCACAAACGACGTTTGCGGATGAAGATCCACATGCAGCGGCTTGTCGTGCTATAGCGTTAGGCTTGTGGGACTGGCAACGGAAAACCTACACCAGCGGTTATGCGTTAAGTCTCAGTGGTGGCGCTGACTCAGCATTATGCGGCACCTTAGTGTGGTTTGCGCAAGTGCAGGCTGCGTTGACGTTGGGCGAAGAAACCTACCGTCAGGTGTTGGCGCAAGGGCGTATTGATGTGCCGGTGTGCGGTGATAAACCGCTGCTGGCGTGGATCCACGATGATGTGATGCCAAATGTGCTGACCACGGTGTATCAGGGCTCAGCGCACAGCGGTAATGTGACGCGCAGTGCCGCTGCAGGCTTGGCCGATGAGATGGGCGCACAGCATCACGACTGGTCGATTGCCGAATTGGTGGCGGGTTATCTGAAACTGGTCAACGATCTCACGCCTGACAACCCAATGACGTGGGAAAAGGACGATCTGGCACTGCAAAACATTCAAGCGCGAGTGCGTTCGCCGGGCATTTGGCTGATTGCGAATCGCCAGAACAAGTTGCTGATGGCGACCTCGAATCTGTCAGAAGCCAGTGTTGGTTATTGCACCATGGATGGTGACACCTCGGGTGTATTGTCACCGATAGGTGGCGTGAGTAAATCGCGCGTGTTGCAGATCAACCGCTACATCATGGAACAGGGTATTCCGCTGCAAGACAGCCC
>JAQUHG010000062.1 GCA_028683735.1 Tolumonas sp.
CCATGATGTATTGCACATTCGCCACTATGTTTATTGCCCAAGCTTACGGTATGGAAATTAGCATTTCACAGCAGATCACCATGCTGTTGTTGCTGATGGTAACCTCGAAAGGTATGGCTGGTGTACCACGTGCATCATTAGTCGTTATCGCGGCAGCCATGGCGCAATTCCATATTCCTGAAGCCGGTTTATTGTTGCTCTTGGGTGTGGATCATTTCCTGGATATGGCGCGTTCCGCCACTAACGTCATGGGCAATGCGATTGCGTCTTCTGTAGTTGCGAAACTGGAAGGTGAATTGACCGAACCAGCCGCTGATGATGAAGATTTGCTGGGTGATGCGGTTTTGGTAAAAGAGTAATTTAGCCAATATTGATTGCTGCACCCAATAAAAAGCCCGCAGTTGCGGGCTTTTTATTTAAACACTACTCAACGTTCTGAATTTAAACATCGACAAAAACAATAATCCACATATATAACAATAACATAACTGTTTATTTGTGTTTTTATTCGCATTTTAGTAACCCGATTAGTAACCACTTTACTCAAGTCAACACAACATCTATTCGTTAACGTTTTCTGTAGAAAGCTGCGGAGTAAAAACTTCAGCTCAGATTTAAAGTTAGCTAATCGCTTTATCATGCGATAGAGACAAACAAAGCTAGTTTGCTCATAGTTGTGCGTAACGAGCAATCTTTAGCATATCAAACGTATTTTTAAGCCGGTCCTCTGACTCATCAAAACCTCTGTACCAGCGTACATTTATTCCCAAATAGTTAGCCCAGGCGATTCCTTTCTTAAAGTCTCGCCACTTATTATTCTTAGCACAACATTCAACAAATTGATTAACTAGAAGGTACTGATTGTGGCCAGCCGCGTATTTCCCATTCTCAAAAGCATCCAGGTAAAATGGAAACGCCAAGTTATCCTCAGCTCGACGATAGTGGTAAGTCCCCCACATCCAGCTAGTCAGCCAAAGTAAGCTTATTTCTAACCCCGAGATTTTTACTTCCTCGACAAACTCAGTGATTATCTCATTAGATGTATCAGGACTTTTGCGAAGCATTAACCCTTTACATAAAAGCTCAAGATATCTGGGCGGAGCTAGACCTTCAGCATTACTTTGGGCTTGTTTTAGTAAAAGGCACAAGTTGAACGAATCCAAATACCTTAAAAAATACTTGAGATCATTTGCACTAAACCCACCTTGGCTCTTGTCGACAAATCTTGCGTTGATACATTCAGAACCATATTGAACATCTAAAACCTTTGCCTCCCAAAAGGCATTTGTTTCTTCAAGCCAAATCAGGTCAATTAAGTCTGGATCTTTTATTGGTTGTGAGTGTATTCCAGTAGTAACGACGCTCTTGAAGTAATTATGAATTTTACTTAACCGATGATCTTGCTTCTTAATGTGAGGCGTGATTTCTAAAAGAAACGCTAATCCGAACTGTCTTTCGAGCTCAATGAATACAGACGTTGAAAATCTAGCGATAAATAAGATTGTTCTGAAGCTATCTCGACTCTTTGCATCAACTGCTCGCTGGTGGTTGGACTGTGTCTGCTCCATGGCAGTCAATGAATCATTGAGATTTTGAAGTAGGCTCGCCCAACTTGGGATGTTTCTCCCTGTTGACCAACGAGATACATTTTCAAGGTTTTGCGATAAACGGTAATTATCAGCAAAGCCAAACTCGGGAAAATGGAAATGTGTCTGGTTTGTTTCTGCAATGCGATACATCCAATCAAATGCTTTTGCTATGGGCCACTCAATCGATTGTTTCGTTATATCAGGTAACCACCAAAAGCGATCAGAAGGTGAAATGTGATTAGATGCTGATACGTTGAATTTCAGCATGTTTTTTTGATATGAAAGAATAAACCTGTCAAGTAATTTGTTTTTTATCAGCCACTTAGCCGAATCCGATTTTGAAAGGAATGTTCCATCTCCCCTCAAAAAATCCTTATATTGCACAAAAACATCATCTATTGTCTGTAAACAAGCATGCGTAACTCTAGGGCATTCCGTTGCTTCTAATATATAAGCAGCCATACAGTCGAATAACTTCAGTAAATTACTTGTTAGTTCACTATTTTCTTGAGCTAGTCGCCTTAGTTGAGTCTGAATCGATTTTTTCGTCTTTTCGTCAATACCAGTACGTCCATTCTTCTTGGGTAACACACCTGAATGATCAAACAATGCTTTTGTTATATCGCCAAGGCTTGGATATTGTGGTTTTATCATCGTCTCTATTTTATTGGCTGTATTGCTTAATTTGGCAGTCTACGAGAGAGACTGCCGTAAAAATGCCCAAACTGGTTATTTCCCTTTCGGCTGAGCATTGCCTCTTCCGTGACCAGATTTACCTGGCGTGGTACTAGGCCAGTTACCACCAGGCCCTGGGTGGCTAGATGGACCTCGCCCACTACCATTTCGACCACCAGCATTACCACTTGTTCCGCTATTACCTTTTGCCATAACAATGTCCTTTAGTTGCAGTGGATGAGCAATAGTTGATTAGCATCGTTGTTCTGCTAACCATTCTGTTCGAGTTCAAATTTATGAAATGAATGTCAAAAAAGCTTCCTGCATTTTGGCTACGTCAATTTCTAATGTGGTTAGCACTTAGCGTGCTAGTAGGAAGCACATTCCAAGATCGACACTTAAGACCATAACAAATTTAGGTTTTATAGCGTGCGACCTTAAATATTGATATCGTCTTCAAATGACAATAGATATGGCAATCTATAAAAGGCGTGATGATGGGAAGCAATGTTAGCAACTTCGATTTTCTTAAACACCACGATGAATTGTTACTACGGTTAGCACAAACAGCCGAATGGTGTTTTATTCCTGATCCCAACACCACGCTTTTAAAAATGCGCCAGTTGGGTGAAGAATTGGCAAAAAACATCGCTGCTCGTGTCGGTGTTGATAGTGGTAAAGATATAAAGCAAGTCGATTTGCTACGTAATCTAGATTATGCCCTCAAACTTGATCCGCGTATCAAAGACGCATTTCATACCATCAGAAAATTAGGTAATGATGCAAACCACGACATTACCTCTAACAATCATCGCGATGCTCTGCAATCTTTGCAAATTGGTCATGCTTTAAGTGTTTGGTATCACCAACTGTATGGTGGAGACAAAGCAAAAGGCTTTAAAGCTGGTCCATTCGTTAAGCCAAAAGACCCATCTGATGAAGTACGAATGCTTGAAGAAAAGATGCTTGAGCTTGAACGTCAGCAGCAACGAACATCTGAACGACTTTTAATCGCAGAAACGTTAAAGCAACTTGAGATAGATAAAGTCGCGGCAGAAAAAAAACGCGCCGAACAGATGCTGTCTGAAAGCAAGGTATGGGAAAGTGTAGCCACAGAGCAAGAGGCAAAGCTGAATGAATATCGAGCTAAAATGGAAGCTGCCAACATTTTATTTCTCACAAGCTTCCAAGCCAAAGACCAAAAAGCACAAGCTCAAGAAATCAAACGAATTGAAAAGCTACCATTTCATATGGATGAGGCTGAAACACGTATTATCATTGATAAACAGCTCAATGAAGCAGGCTGGATGGCTGATACGGTTAACTTTAAATATTCAAAAAATGTTCGTCCTGTCGCTAACGAAAACCGTGCTATAGCCGAATGGCCTACCGAATCTGGGCCAGCAGATTATGTATTGTTTATGGGCCTTACACCTGTTGCGGTTATTGAAGCTAAAAAGAGCGCTAAAAATGTCTATAGCTCAATTGATCAGGCAAAACGCTACGCAAAAGGTCTTAAAACTCACGATAATTTCACCATTGAAACCACTTATGGTGAATTTAAAGTCCCACTTACATTTGCTACAAACGGACGCCCTTACCTTAAGCAGCTTGAACAAGAGAGTGGCATTTGGTTTTTAGATGTTCGAGATAACGCTAATCGTCGAAAAGCACTAAAAGGTTGGTATTCACCAGCCGAAATTAAAACGCTATTAAAGCAGACTCCAGAACAAGCCGAACAAAAGCTCGATGCAATGGGTTTTGACTATGATCTCAAGCTGAGAGATTACCAAGTCAATGCTATTCGGGCTGTCGAACAAACAATCAAAGAAAGCAAAGATCGTGCATTGGTAGCAATGGCTACAGGTACAGGGAAAACAAAAACCTGCATTGCATTGATTTATCGATTACTGAAATCTGAACGATTCCGGCGAATACTCTTTCTTGTCGATCGCTCAGCTCTTGGCGAACAAGCAGCCAACGACTTTAAAGAAGTTCGAATGGAGAAACTGCAAACGTTTGCGGATACGTTCGATTTAATGGAGCTTGATGATAAAAAGCCAGATGACAGCACAAAGGTGCATGTCGCAACAGTACAAGGGTTAGTGAAACGTATTTTATATACCTCAGATAACGATACTAAACCGGGTGTTGGGCAATACGATTGTATCGTCGTTGATGAATGTCATCGTGGCTATCTACTTGATCGGGAACTTAGTGAAACAGAAATTGTTTTTCGTGATCAAAAAGATTATCAATCGAAATATCGTGCCGTAATAGATTACTTTGACGCCTTTAAAATCGGCCTCACAGCTACACCCGCATTGCATACCGTCGATATCTTTGGTGAACCAGTGTTTAGCTATAGCTACACCGAGGCTGTTCTTGATGGTCATTTAAATGATCACCTCCCCCCTATTCGTATCCATACCAAGCTTGCTGAACAAGGTATTCATTACGATGTTAATGAGGAAGTTAAAGTTTATGATGTTGAAAATAATGACATTAAAATTTATAACACCCCAGATGAACTCAACTTCGATGTTTCCGAGTTTAACCGCAAAGTTATTGCTCCAAGCTTCACCAAAGAGATAACAAAATGGTTAATCGAGAGTGATGCTATAAACCCTTATTCAGAAGCAAAAACACTCATTTTTTGTGTAACAGATAAACATGCGGATGAGGTCGTAGAAGCGCTTAAACAAGCCTGTGAAAACTATCATGGCGAAGTCGAAGATGACGCTATTCAGAAAATAACCGGAGCGACAGATAAGCCACTAGAAAAAATTCGTTTATACAAAAACGATCGGCTCCCCAATATTGCTGTCACTGTCGATTTACTAACCACGGGCATTGATATACCCAAAATCTGTAATCTAGTGTTTTTACGTCGAGTAAATAGCCGGATCCTATTTGAGCAAATGCTGGGCCGTGCAACCAGATTATGCCCTGATATCGGCAAAGGTCCATTTCGCATTTACGATGCCGTCGATATCTATAAGCAACTCGAAAAAGTAAATACCATGAAGCCAGTGGTAACTAATGTTGATATTAGCTTCGCGGAGTTAGAGCGCGAAATCGCTGAAACTAACAATCAAGATCTGCAAGCATTAGCTAAAAATCAATTCATCGCCAAGTTACAAGTCAAACGACGTCATTTATCACCAGATCAGCATGATAAATTTGAGACCCTGACAGGCCAGCCACCAGCACAATTTATTCAAGAATTAAAAGCTATGTCGGTCGAAAAAGTAGCCGAGTGGTTTACCCGTCATCCCGGTTTAGGTGAGTTGCTTGATGAAAAAGTGAAAGGTGGAAGCGGAAGCAACCCGCTTTACATATCAGATCATGCCGATGAAGTTACTAAAATCACCACAGGTTATGGTGATGGTCAAAAACCGGAAGACTATCTGCGTTCATTTAACGACTTTGTGAATGCCAATAGCAACCGTTTGCTCGCAATTCAAACCGTCGTGCAAGCACCATGGGAACTAACCCGTCAAAGCTTAAAAGAGCTCGCTTTAGTGCTTGAACAAAACAAGTTTAGAGAACAAGATCTGCAAGTCGCTTGGCATGAAGTGAAAAAAGAAGATATCGCCGCCCGAATTATCGGTTTTATTCGTCAGGCGGCTATCGGTGAAGCGCTTATCCCATTCGAACAGCGAGTTGATAAGGCTCTTGAGCAAATACTCGCAAGTCAGGCGTGGAAAACACCGCAAATTCAATGGCTCAATATCATTGCTAAGCAAATGAAGGCCACAACCATTGTCGATGAAGCTGCATTAGACCAAGGTATATTTTTAAGCCAAGGTGGCTCTAAACGTGCAAATAAGTTATTTGAACAGCCTATTGCGAATGTGCTTCTTATGTTCAATAAAGCCCTTTGGCAAGCTGACACTCGTAAGTCAGCATAACGACATTTGCATCCGCAATTCATTCTAAACATGAACAAAATTAGGTAATAGCATGAGCACTCAAGATCTGGTCGCCAAACTATGGAACCTGTGTAACTTACTCCGTGATGATGGCGTCACCTATCATGAATACATCAATGAATTGACCTATTTGGTCTTTCTTAAAATGGTGGAAGAAACAGGCCGAGAAGAAAATATCCCTGTGGGCTACCGTTGGGCAGATTTAGAAAACTATGATGCAGCCACTCGCCTTGAGGAATATAAAAAATTACTCATTCACTTAGGCTCGCACGGTTCAAAAATCACGAATGCCATTTATGCGAATGCCAGCACAGTTATTCGTAAACCTGCAACGCTAAGTAAACTGGTTAGCGAGATAGCTAAACTCGATTGGTACAGCGCTAAAACCGAAGGTTTGGGCGACATGTACGAAGGGTTACTTGAGATCAACGCAGGTGAGAAAAAGTCAGGTGCCGGTCAGTACTTTACCCCCCGAGTACTCATCAATGCCATGGTGGAATTAATGAAGCCTGGTCTTGATGATGTTATTGTCGACCCAACCGCAGGCACTGGCGGCTTTTTAATTAGTGCTCACCACTACATTACCAAGCATTACGATATAAACAGCTTAGACCCTGTTGCCTACGATAAATACCAACATGAAACCTTTTTTGGCATGGAATTAGTGCCTGATACCCGTCGCCTCGCGATGATGAACCTCATGCTGCACGACTTAGCGGTTGATGACGAAAACTCGGGTATTTTATTCGGCGATACGCTATCTAACGAAGGTAAAGCCCTACCACAAGCCAGCCTCATTCTTGCGAACCCACCATTTGGCACGAAGCAAGGTGGCGGTGTACCCACCCGCGACGACTTAATCACTTACACCAGCAACAAACAGCTCGCCTTTTTGCACTTAATGTACTTACGCATGCTTAAACCTGGTGGTCGAGCTGCCGTGGTGTTGCCCGACAATGTGTTATTTGAAGGTTCAACCGGGCAAACCATCCGTAAAGACTTAATGGAAAAATGCAATCTACACACCATTTTGCGTTTACCGACCGGCATTTTTTACGCCGCTGGAGTGAAAACCAATGTGTTGTTTTTCTCAAAACCGAGTGATGTCAGACAAGATAAAGGCCAAACCAAGAATGTCTGGGTATATGACCTTCGTTCTAACATGCCGCAATTCGGTAAGCGTACCGTCTTAACCAAAGCGCATTTTGATGAGTTTTATCAAGCGGTCGGTAACGACTTAACCCAAGTTGATGAAGTCGCACGGCATGCCTTTATTAAGAATCACCTAAGTGGCAGCAAAATTGGCGATGTCGATACTTGCCGCTTGCGTTGCTTTAGACGTGAAGAAATTGCCCTAAAAGACGACTCTCTCGATTTAGCCTGGATCCGTGATAGCACCGAAGACAGTACCAACCTACCTGAACCAGATGTACTAATTAATGAGGCTCTTGAAGAAATGGCAGGGGCAATGCGTGAACTGCAAGTGATTTTAGTCGAACTAGGTTCAGCTGAAGATACTGATGAGGTGGTACAGTGAAGTTGCCGAACGGGTGGGTAAAATGCAAACTAAGTGAGTTTAGTCTTATTGAAATGGGTCAATCACCGAAAGGTGAATATGTAAGCGAATTAAAAATAGGATTACCTTTCTATCAGGGAAAAACAGAATTTGGTAAGTGGTATCCAACGCCAAGGAAATATTGCAGCACTCCAACAAAAATTGCAGAAAAGAACGATATATTGCTATCTATTAGGGCGCCTGTTGGCCCTACAAACTTTTGCCCTGGGAAAAGCTGTATTGGTCGAGGGCTTGCTTCAATTAGATCTCATGAGTTGAACTCCCAAAAATATTTAATGCATTATTTTAGGTATCTTGAACCATGGTTAAGTGAACAAGGAACAGGCTCTACGTTTAGAGCTATTAGTGGTAATTTTGTACGAGATATAGACCTATTGGTTGCGCCGCTAAACGAACAAATTCGCATTGCCAATAAACTAGATTCGATTTTAGCCAAAGTCGACCAAGCCCAAGCACGCCTTGAAAAAATCCCTACCATCCTAAAACGCTTCCGCCAATCAGTCCTTGCTACAGCCACGTCAGGTGGATTAACAAGAGAATGGAGGGAAGGTAAAGAGCTTACTACCGAATGGGAGTCGGTTAAATTATCCACTATAATTTCAAAAATTGAAGCTGGCAAAAATATAAAATGTGATGAAAGACCTCCACAAGATAATGAATTTGGGATCATTAAAATTAGTGCTGTAACTTGGGGTGTATACAATGAAGAACAAAGTAAAACGCTGAAGAATAAATCATTATTTATAGAAGATCGTAGAGTAAAGGTTGGCGACTTTTTAATATCTCGAGCCAATACACTTGAACTGCTCGGCATGCCAGTGATCGTGCATAAGGTGACTAAAAACCTAATGCTTAGCGACAAGGTGTTGCGATTAGTTATGCCAACAGAAGACAAGGCTTGGCTAGACATATTTCTACGTTCGCCTTCTGGAAGATTAGAAATACAATCTAGAGCGACAGGTAACCAGGAATCAATGAGAAATATTGGTCAGAAAGCATTATGTGATATCGATGTTTTGTTACCAACGCCTTTAGAAAAAGCAGAAATTGTGCAGCTAGTTGGAATTCTTATATCTCATGCTGAAATGGTAGAAAAACAATATTACACCATGAAAAATAGGTTAGATAAACTCACCCAATCTATTCTAGCCAAAGCCTTTCGTGGTGAGTTGGTTGAACAAGATCCTAATGATGAACCTGCAAGACAGCTACTTGAGCGGATAAAAAAGCAAAGACTAGATTCACCTAAACCAGCTAAAAAAATTCGCACTACTACAAAAAATGTGCATTCTACAGGTGAATTAGAACCAACAGTTGCGGAATCAGACCTGTCGCAAAGTGAAATACTGATGCTTCTGCAAAAATCGAACAGTGAGTTAACCGCACAGCAGCTTATAGATAAGCTAACTGAACAAACTTTTGAGCAAATAGACTCGCTTTTTACCGAGCTGAAACGCTTACTAGATATGCAGGCTATCGCTAAGGTAGGAACAGGAGAAAGCTGTACTTTTAAGGCTATTAAAAAATGAAGTTAGATTATCTAACCATCCGCTCGGGCTTTAAAAATATAACTAACCTGACAGTAGATTTTGATGAAGGCCAACTACTAACAGTGCTGGTAGGGCGGAATGGTTCAGGTAAATCAAATATCATTGAAGCACTGGTTAAAATATTCCGTGCTTTAGATTTAGGTGAAATTGCGCCTTTTAGTTATGAATTGGTGTACTCATTAGGTGCGGAGAATACCACTTGGGTCAAGGTCGATGCTGACCCAAGTTATGGCCATACTCCGTTATCGCAACACCAAATTGAAGTAACTGAAAAACTTGATTCATACGCAATGCCGATATGGAATAAAATTTCATTATCAAAAGTGCAACGTGATAAAGAGGGTAAATCGGCATATTTACCTAAACACCTTTTTGCTTATTACTCAGGACCGAGCGATAGACTTGAAAGCTTGTTTGTAAAGCATCGAATTAATTTTTATAACAGTTTACTGAATGAACAGTTAAAAATTGAAGATGAAGTTAGGCCCTTGTTTTATGCAAAACCTTATCATAGCCAGTTTGTACTTTTAGCCTTTTTTTTAAGTGGGCAAAGTGACGAAGGGCGTAAGTTTCTAGAAACTCAACTTGGAATAAAAAGATTCCATTCAGCGCATTTTGTATTTAGAAAGCCATCTTGGACTCAAGCAAAAAATAAAGAAGATCCATTTTGGGGTGCCAGAGGGGTAGTAAGACAGTTTTTAGAGCGTCTATTGCCTTATACATACGGGGTTATTAAGGCAACACGTAGAGAAACAACATCCTTAACTGGTTCCAGTGTGGATAATGACTTCGTACATTTATTTTTGCCAGATTTGGAAGCACTAAATAGCTCAGCTAAGGGACTTGGCCCTACGAACTTCTTTAAAATGCTCGAAAGTACCCTGCTTTCAGAATTAATTTCCAGTGTTCATGTAAAAGTTGTACTCAATAATGATGAGATCGTGCGCTTTAGCGAATTAAGTGAAGGCGAACAACAATTGCTCACCGTATTTGGTTTATTACAATTTACCGCTGAATCTGATTCTTTATTTTTGCTAGATGAACCTGACACGCATCTTAACCCTGCATGGGCTGCCAAGTATCATGCCTTTCTGAATAGATTTATACCCAATAAAAAACATTGCCATATTGTCATGGTTACTCATCATCCTCTGGCTATCGCTGAGTTAGGCCGAGATCAAATTCAAGTATTACGTCGAGATACTCATGGCTTTTCTTTCGCCGAAAAACCAGCTGAAAGCCCAATTGGTATGGGTGTTAATGGCATTTTAACCAGCGATATGTTTGGTATGGCAACCACACTAGATCAACGAACCAGCAAAGTAATCGAAGATCGTCGTAAAATATTAGAAAAAAGCGAATTGAGCGAAGAAGATAAAATAGAACTTCGAAAACTAAATAGTTCGTTACAGCGCCTTGGATATGGTTACACACACCCAGATGAAGACTATAGACAGTTTTTGATTGAAAGACATAAGGTCTTAGCTCAAATGGAAGAAAAGGGCTTAGATAATACGTCCTATCGTTTAGAGATGATCCAAACCATTCTTAAAAACAAAGGTTTACTATAAAAGTGCGTTATATTGATCTTTTACAAGTCGATGCTTGCAAGCCTGCTGATTGGGATACTAAAGCTCAAGAGTGGCTGTCAGCAATCACATATAGCCTAGACAAAAGCGCAAAATTTCAGACCTTAGGTAGCGTATGGAGTGTGTTTAAGCCAAATTTCATTCTAAAGTTTGGCGATAAATGTTGGTATTCAGAAGTCCCACGAATAGGCACTGATTTCAATATTGATCATTTTCGCCCCAAAGGTGCAGTAAAAAAAGCTAAACGGATTTATGCTTCCAAAATAATCAATGGGAAAAGTCAAAATCATTCAGGGTATTGGTGGTTAGCATTTGAACCAAAGAATTATCGCTACTCTTGTCAGTATGCTAATCAGCCAAGGGATAATGGCGGCAAGCATGATTACTTTCCATTTGCGTATTCCGGCGAAGTTGAACAGTGATTCCGGCCCAATGTGAACACCTGTTTTCTCAACGCATCACGTCCATTATGTTTTAGCCTGACTGTTCATCTTGCGTCAACTTATCCTGTCTTTTTCTCATCGATTCTCCTCTAAGTTGTAACCGGTGGGCGTTGTGCATCAAGCGATCTAGGATGGCATCGGCTAGCGTATTATCGCCGATACTCCCGTACCATTCTTCTGTCGGTAACTGGCTGATAACGACTGTTGAACTCTGGCCGTGCCGATCATCCATGATTTCCAGCAGGTCATTGCGATGCGCCTGCGTCAATGGCTCCAGCCCCCAGTCATCCAGCACTAGTAACCGGATCCGGGCCAGCTGTCTTAACAGTTTGTGGTAACTACCGTCTGCTTTCGCTTGCATCAGCGCCTGCAACAGCCGCGATAGCCGGTAATATTGCACGCTATAGCCATGCAGACAGGCGTTATGGCCGAACGCACAAGCCAGATAGGTTTTCCCACTGCCACAGGGGCCGGTGATCAACAGATTCTGACCCCGGTTGATCCATTCGCTTTGTGCCAGTTGGGCGATTTGATTGCGTTCGACATTCCTCGGATGCTGATAGTCGATCTCCTGCAATGTCGCACTGAGTTTTAGGTGCGCTTGTTGCAGTAACCGCGATTGTTTCTTTTGCTCCCGATACAGATGTTCCTGTTCAACCAGCATGGCCAGCCGTTCAGTAAACGATAGTTCTGCATACGGTCCCGGTTGTTCCTGTTGCTGCTGTAATGCGTGCGCCATTCCGCCCAGTTTTAGTTCCCGTAAACGGTTCAGTGTGGGTATGGTCATATTCATTCCTCTTAATGGAAGCTTTGTGGGCCTCGGATATTTTCATGATCCTGCGGCAGTTCCAGGGTCACAATGGGATGTCCGGGCAGCTCATCCCGACGGCTTTCTAATATCGATTTGATCTGTTTCAGACGATTTAGCCCTTCCTGATTAGCCAGACGGCAACTGTTGTTCAGACGGGTTGCCGGATAAGTACGGCAGAGGTTGAGTAAGCCTAGGCATAGACGATAAGCCTGTTCGGGATGCGCTTTTTCCTCTAACCGGGCGGTGACCCAACGTAAAACCTCCGGGCCAAGATCTTGAGCCCATTGTTTTAACCGGCCCGGTGTCCATTGCTGCTGATGACTGTGTTTCAACGGCATATGACCGGTCTCTGTGGTGGTGCCGGGTACGCGTTTTCTGGGATGTGAGGCGACTAACTGCTGCCGGAAGTACACCCGGATCAATCCATCTGAGGCATGTAATTCCAGTGTTTCACCGACAAACTGATGGGGAACAGAGTAATGATGTTGTTCGAACTGAACGTGATAATCGATATTCACTTTGACCCGCTTGATCGCGACATAGTGATAGGGATGCAGCGGTAACGGCTTAAGCGCCGGGCGGTCGAGGTAGTCAAACGCCTGACGGCGATCCCCCGGTAACTGCTTGAAGGGTTTATTATTCAGCGCCATTAATAAGGTGCGGATACACTGATTTACATCCGCCAGCGAGAAGAACGTATGATGCCGTAAACGGGCTAAGATCCAACGCTCCACGATCTGCACGCCCACTTCAGCCTTCGCTTTGTCTTTGGGTTTATAAGGCCGTGCTGGCATGACCGCGATCTGGTAATGCTCGGCCAGTTGCTGATAACTGGGGTTCAGTTCCGGATCGTAACGGCAGGCACTACTGACGCCGCTTTTCAGATTATCCGGGATCACCAGCTCTGGTGTACCACCAAAGAACTCAAAGGCCCGGACATGACTTTGCAGCCAGTCAGGCAGTGACTGCGTGAAGGTCGCCTCGGCATAGGTGTAATTGGACGCCCCCAGTACCGCCACAAAGATCTGAACCTGCCGAACTTCGCCGGTCGTGGGTGATACCACTGGTACCGTCGGACCGCAGTAATCGACGAAGCACTTTTCTCCAGCGCGGTGCTGCTGACGCATGGAGCGTTTTTGTTTTTTACCCCATTGTGCATAGCGGTCGCAAAACTGGGAATAACAGAAGCAACGATTGGGAAAGCGTTGGGTGTATTCCTCCCAAAGCAATAGTTTGGTGACACCTTTGCGTTTCAACTCCTGATGCACCGAGGCCCAGTCTGGCACCTGATAACGGGATGACACGGTGGTATCGGCTTGCGGATAAAACAGCGCAGCAAGCTGACTGTCATCCAGTTCAGCAGGCAGCGGCCAGTTTAACGACAGTTCATCAGCTTTTTTCAGCAGCT
>JAQUHG010000329.1 GCA_028683735.1 Tolumonas sp.
TGACCAAACCGTTTGATGGCAAGCGCTTGTGTACGACGGTGCGTAATGCTGCGAAACACCAGCAATTAGCCTCGCTGGTGGATACTTACCGTGCCAATTATGACCACTCAGGTTTTGGTGGTTTTATCGGTAGTTCACTGTCGATGCAAGCGGTTTACCGAATATTGGAAAGTGCTGCACCGAGTAAAGCGACCGTCTTTATTACAGGGGAAAGTGGTACCGGCAAAGAAGTTTGCGCAGAAACATTACATAAAATCAGCCCACGTAAAGATCAACCACTGGTCGTTTTAAATTGTGCGGCTATTCCGCGCGATTTGATCGAAAGTGAGATTTTCGGTCATGTTAAAGGTGCTTTTACTGGTGCGCAAAGTGATCGGGAAGGGGCTGCGTCCCGTGCTAATGGTGGCACATTGTTCCTTGATGAAATCTGCGAAATGGAGCTGGATTTACAATCCAAATTATTACGCTTTATTCAAACCGGCACGTTCCAGCGGGTCGGTGGCAGCAAACTGGAAAGCGTAGATGTTCGCTTTGTTTGTGCGACAAATCGTGACCCTATTGCCGAAGTGCAAGCGGGGCGTTTCCGCGAAGATCTCTATTACCGTTTACATGTTATACCGGTAGCGTTACCACCATTGCGTGAGCGGGGGGATGATGTGCTGGCGATCGCCCGAAATTTCTTGCGGCAATTTGCGACTGAAGAGAATAAACATTTTTCTGATTTCAGCCCTGAATCAGCACAGATGATGTTGAATTACGAATGGCCTGGCAACGTGCGGCAATTGCAGAATGTGATCCGTAATGTGGTTGTTTTGCATGATGGTGATCGTGTGTTACCGACTATGTTCCCCCCACCACTGAACTCTGTGCCGGTAGCTGTAATTCCACAAAAAACAGCCGCAGTCGCACCACTTGTGGTTGCGAACAGTATGGAAGCAATTCGCCCTATGTGGTTGGTCGAAAAAGAAACTATCGAAAATGCAATTGCCGCATGTGATGGCAACATTCCTCAGGCGGCAACTTTACTGGAATTAAGCCCTTCAACTATCTATCGCAAACGACTGGCGTGGCAATCAACGTGAAAGTCATAGTGAATATTGATAGTACAGGGGTCTGAATATGAAGAGTGTGTTGGTATCAGATGGGATGCCTCAGCTGCAACTTGAATTGCAGCACATGAACGATGATCCTGAAATCAAGTTCATCATGATGTTGCTGGCGTCACAAACCGAGATTGCACATGATGAGATCAACAATCTTTTGGTTATTAATCCCAAACCCGTCATCGGCGGTATTTTCCCCTATGTTTTATATGATAAATCGTTGTTAACTGCGGGTGCGGTGTTAATTGGGTTTAGTTGTTCGTTCAGCATGGCGGTTATTCCTGCATTAAGTAAAACGGTTGAAATAGAAACCGAGTTACAAAAACAACTGCCTTGGCAAAATATGGAACGGGGAACGTTGTTTACCTTTGTGCATGGGATGAGTTCTGGCGTTCAGCGATTAGTTGATGGCCTATTTAATCAATATGGTCTTGAGATTAACTATATCGGCGGTGGTTGTGGCTCCTTGCAGAAATTGGATCAGCCTTGCGTATTAACGCCACAAGGTATTTTGCAAGACGCGGTGCTGTTATTAATGGCGGATATTACCAGCGGTATTGGTGTTGCACATGGCTGGCAATCTATTTCACGGGCTTTTAAGGTCACCGAAGTCGAGGGTAATGAAATTATCTCGATTGACTGGCGTCCGGCAGCTGATGTGTATCGTAATGTCGTTGAAGATCATTCGGGCCTGCGGTTTTGCGAAATACCATTTTCAGAAATTGCCCGCGCATATCCTTTTGGTATTGCCAAACTGGCTGATGAGCTGGTGATCCGAGATCCAATCTCACTTAAAGGTCAGCGTATCGTTTGTGTTGGTGAAGTGCGGCGTGGCTCATATGTGCATGTGATGCATGGCAAACCAGATTATGTTTCGGCTGCTGCGGGGCGGGCGCGTCAGCGCGCTATGGAGAATCTGAAAGGGCGCACACCACACCTGATGTTATTTATGGATTGTATTTCGCGCGTTTTATTTCTGGGAGAAATATTTGCCCGGGAAATTACACATGTGTCGATGAATGATGTTCCACTTGCCGGGGCCCTGACGTTAGGGGAGATAGCTAATAGCGGCTATGATTACCTGGAACTCTATAACAAAACTTCTGTAGTAGGATTGCTGGCCAGTGATACGTCAGGGATTAATTGAACAAGAAGTATTACATGAAATCGCCATGTCGATTGGTGAAAGCATTGAGCTGGAAAAAATGCTGGCTGAATGCATCCCGGTTTTCTTGCGAGGCTTAGGCTGTGCTTCGGCAGTTGTTTTGTTGCGTGACGAACAAGACGATTTTTATACCCCCACCTACATCTTGCCACGCGCGGCAGTTCGTAATCACTATTTACATCAGGCGATTAACCGCTCCTTAGAATGTCTGACGAATCATGATGTTTTACCCACTCCACTTTGTTATTTTGAGTCAGCCGGGCTGTTTTATTATGCCTGGCCGATCCAGGATTATGGCGCGTTATTGCTAGGACGAAGCTCTCCGTTTCGTGAGGCTTTGTTTCGTGAAATCGTCCCGTTAGTTAATAAACTGGCGTTAGCCCTGAATAGTTGTCGCCAATATCAGCGCTTAAAACTGGCACAACAGAGCATGATCCAAGCAAGAGATGATGCTCAGGCGGCTAATAAAGCCAAAAGCCACTTTTTGGCTACCATGAGTCACGAAATCCGCACACCACTGAACGCGGTTATCAACCTTTCTGAGTTACTACTTGAGACGCATTTAGATGAGCGTCAGCGTAAATTGACGCAGGGGGTTTGTGAGGGTGGTCGTTCATTATTGCAACTAGTTAATGATGTATTGGATTTTTCCCGTATCGAAGCGGGTCGATTGGAATTAGTCGCCACATCATTCAAGCTGCATGATTTATTAGATGGATTAGCCGCTTTGTTTGAAAAAGAAGCGCTGATGAAAAAACTGCATTTTGGTTTGAGTATCGGGGATAACATTCCTGAGGTTGTTTCTGCAGATCCATCACGGCTGCGCCAAATACTGCAAAATCTATTGGCTAATGCGATTAAATTCACCGAAACCGGCAGCGTCAACATCTCTGTGCGTATGTTACCTGAAGATCAGCATAATTTAGATTCTGTGCCGATGATGGTGTTTCATATCA
>JAQUHG010000330.1 GCA_028683735.1 Tolumonas sp.
TCCAGTTTTTCTTGTGTTCCAGTAACAAATGACGGGCAGCGCGATACTCTTTATTTTCTGCATTGAAGCGCTGATTCAAACTATCGATATCGCGGCGACAGATCTGGTATTGCGTTTCCGCCTGTGTACGGCGACTGCGGGTCCGCACCAATTGATCTTCCAGATCGCGTTTTTTACTTCTCGCCTGATCTTCCATATCCGCGGCAACTTGCAGACCCATCTGCTGCAATTCACGTTCGAACTCCTGCAAGGTCTGCGTTTTCGCCTGCAAACTGGAGTTGAGCGCCGTCTGGATTTGTAACGCTTCCTGATAACGTTGTGTAATTTGCTTCAGTTGTTCAGCTAACTGACGACGCAGTTGCTCCACATCGGCCAGTTTCTGTTTTAACCGCTCACTGATTTCAGAGGTTTGGCCTAACAAACTCTCGGCATCGTGATAGGCAAAATAGGCACGACGGGCAAATAACTCGTCCAACGCAAACGCCTGACGACGAACAGCCGTCAGTTGCTGCTCAGCAGTGAAGCTGGCTTGTTGCAACTCATCAAAGGCAGCCGGGTCTTCACGCAGCGCATCCAGCAGGGTTTCCAGCTTCCGACACGCTTTATCATGTTGATCGAGGAACTGCTGTGCACTTTGACACGCGGCAAATTCAGCTTCTGCTTGTTGCAGGCGATCATTCAACGAATTATCAAACAGCAGATTAAATTGTGATTGCAGACGAGCAACCAGTTGCTGTTGCTGCTGTAACGCCGTCACACGTTGGCGATATTGATGTTCGTTTTGCTGCTGTTGTTGCAGATTGTTTTCTGCCTGACGGATCTCAGTTTGTAAAACTGCAAGCGCCGCTTCTGGGTCATCTTCAAATGCCACATGCAAATGTTCGGTCATGAATTGGCTGAGATGATGATATAAGCGATTCTGTTTTTGCTGCTCAAATGCCAATTTGGCATACGTTTCAACAATTTCATCGCGTTGTGCTGACAGCAGCTCGATACGTTGTTCACGGGCAGCACGACCAAATACTGGCACTTCGGGGTAGCGTGAGTAACGAATTTCGCGCTGGCTGGTGCGCACTAATACGGCTTTATCAAACTCGCTGGCATCGTGCAGATTTTCATCAAATGCATCAGGATTACCCTGAATCAGATAAATATCTTCCGGTAGTTCGGTCAGCGTATTCAGGTGATTAATCGCACCTTCCAGATCAACCACTACGATGGCGCTACGCGCTGGGCCAAACAAAGCCGAATAATACGGTGCATCGTCCAAAGAGATATCGTCATACACATCGGTCAGCAGCACGCCGCCCAATTGTTCGCAAATGCGCACCAACTGCGGGTTTTCATTACCGGCAAACTGCTGCAAATTGCGCAGCTGTTGTTCTAAGCTCTCTTTTTGCTGCTGTAACAGGCGTTTTTCCTGCTCCAGCGAACGTTCTTGTTCCAGCGTCCGTTGCAGTAATTGACTGATGGCAACAGGCGAATCAAGCGTTTCACCGGTCATCTCTTGCAGCTTTTCTAATTTCTCATGCGCCAACAGCCATGCCGGTGCTTTTTTCCGCAGCTGTTCAATCTGTTGCCGTGTCGCATCGAGTTGATGATGCAGTCGAATACGATCTTGCTGATCATGCTCCAAACGTTGCTGCAAATCCTCTTGCTGTTCTGCCAATGCCGCGGCTAACTCACTCAACTGCTCGTTGTCACTCAGGTCATACTGGCTGCCTTGTGTTTCCAGTTGACGCAGCAGTTGTTCCTGAATGGCAATCAGCGCATTTTGCTGCTCCTGATTACGGCGAATATCCAGCAAAGCACTTTCAACCTGATTGCGGCGCGCCACTAATGTACGGTGTTCACGCGCTTGTTCGATGACTTTTTGCGCCTGTTCCCACGCCTGTTCACGTGAAATAGGGCCAGTGACTTGCTGTAAGGTCGTAAATGCCTGTTCGTATTGATCAGCCGCCGCTTTCGCTAAACGCAAACGCTGCTGTAACGACAACATTTGGTCGGTTGCTTGTTGTTCCTGATCGCGTAAGATCTGCTGAAAACCAGCCACGTTATCCGGGGTCAAATCCGCTAAATCACACAGTTTTTGTGCTTGTTCCAACGCATTCACTGCTTGCTGATATTGGATCGCCCGCGTCTGCTGCACATCCAGCGCTTGCTGGTAGTCGGCCAACTGGCTTTTCAGGCTGTCGGCTTCGTCTTCACTTTGTGATTTCCGCAGCTCCAGCTCGGTTTTTTCTTCCGTTAGCTCCAGCGTAATAGCAGACTGCTCTTCCGCTTTAACGCTCAGATCTTCAACATCTTCACGATATTGCACAATCTTGTTGGTCAAGCCAGTAGCCGCCATCACTTTTGCCAGATGCTCGGCAGCTAATTCCAGATCTTCGGTCAGATGTTTCTCACGGGCGCCCATCTGTTCGGCTTCTTCCGCCAGATAAATCGCTCGCTGTTTCTCTTCCTGGATCAGACGTTGTTTGTCCTGCAATTGCTTACGACCATGCAGCGCCAATTCGGATAAACGGTTCTTTTCGCTTTGATTACGCACATAATCCGCCGCCACATAATTAGTGGTTTCGGTGATCAGATGACGGAACAGATCGCGCTGTGCCTGTGTCTCTTTGATGGCATCCAGAGTACGGCGGTTTTCGTGGATCGCGGCTTCCATATCCTGAAATGCTTTCCGCACGCCGGAGTTTTCGGGTAGCAAATACTCACGCAGCGAACGGCTGATGGAAGATGAAATACCACCATACAGTGACGCTTCGATCAGACGATAGAATCTGGAGCGATCACGTTGATCACGGAGTTTCTTCGCTGTCACGCCGTATTCAAACATCACGTTGTGATAATCGGTCACCGAATTGAATTTGACGAACCGAATAGCACCCAGCTCTGCCGCTTGTTTGCGCAGCTCGTTAAACGGGCGCACTTTCGCTTTATCGCTGTCTAATTTTTCCAGTAGAAAATCAGTTGGTTGCAGTGTTGCAGGCACATCAAGCAGACAAAATGGCGTGATATTGACCTTGTTATCGCGGTTGGCGACTTGCTCTAAGTGCACGCCAAACCACAAACGTTGCCCTTTGGAGTTGAGCACATCAATCAGGGAATAGCAGTGCCCGCGTTGTAATTTACCGTATAAGCCACGATCACGGCTGGCCGAAGAGCTTCCGGCTTCTGTCGTATTGCGGAAATGCAGCAACGTCTGATCGGGGATCAGCG
>JAQUHG010000331.1 GCA_028683735.1 Tolumonas sp.
ATCTTTTTTAACTATATGAAATTAATGTGTTTTTATTTTGTATTTAGAAGTTTTACACATTACCTAACAGGTTCTGCCAATTTCTTCAACAAACTTATCCACAATTTAAATTAGTTATCCACAGATTCCTGCGATGGAGCTGAATAGCTAGCTGTGGCATGCTAGTGCGATGACCTTTCCTAAGATCGAAATATAATGACTCAGACCCCTCCGTTGATTCTGATTGATGGATCATCCTATCTTTACCGGGCTTTTTTTGCTTCTCAGCAGGCGGATTTGCGTACTTCTAACGGCGAACCAACTGGTGCAATTCGTGTTGTCACCAACATGCTGCGTAGTCTGTTGAAACAATATCCGGACTCTATTGTTGCGGTAGTTTTTGACGCCAAAGGCAAAAGCTTTCGTAATGACATGTATGCGGAATACAAAGCGCACCGGCCACCGATGCCCGATGATTTGCGCAGTCAGATCGAGCCGATCCATCAAATTATTACTGCGATGGGTTTGCCGTTGTTAGTGATTGATGGTGTTGAGGCGGATGACGTCATTGGTACGCTGGCTCGTCAGGCCACCGAATCACAAATCGAAACGCTGATCAGTACCGGTGATAAAGATATGGCACAGCTGGTGTCAGAACATGTCACGCTGATGGACACCATGAAAGATCAACTCACTGATCGGCAAGGCGTTATTGATAAGTTTGGTGTACCACCTGAGTTGATTGTCGATTATCTGGCGCTGATGGGTGACAGTTCTGACAATATTCCGGGGATGGCCGGGGTGGGTGACAAAACGGCCTTAGCCGTGCTGCAAGGCGTTGGGAGTATCGACACTATTGCCGCACACCCGGAGCGAGTCGCTGAACTTAGTTTTCGTGGTGCCAAAACATTTGCCGCGAAATTTAAAGAACAGGAAGCGATGGTTCGCCTCTCGCAGCAATTAGCCACCATTAAAACCGATGTCGAATTGCCGCTGTCACTGGCGGAGTTGCGTCGCCACGAAGTGCAAAAAGAGGCTTTGTTAGCACTCTATCGTCAGTTCGAGTTTAAAAATCTGGTACAGGAACTGGAAAGCCTCAGTGAAGCGGCTGTTGAATCAATTACACCGGTCGATGTAACGACCCAGTACGACACTATCCTGACGCAAGCTGACCTCACGCGCTGGCTGGAAAAATTACAGCAAGTAGCACTGTTTGCGTTCGATATTGAAACTAATTCACTGGATTATATTCAAGCGCAGGTGGTCGGTTTGTCGTTCGCGGTGGCCCCTGGTGAAGCGGCTTATTTACCGCTAGCACATGACTATCTCGGCGCCCCTGAGCAGCTGGATCGTGAGCAGACATTAGCCATCTTAAAACCGCTGCTGGAAGATCCTGCTCGTCTTAAAGTTGGTCAGCATCTGAAATTTGATCGGAATGTGTTGCGAAATCATGGCATTTATCTGCAAGGCATTGCGTTTGATACCATGCTGGAGTCGTATGTGCTGAACTCCACCGCCTCACGCCATAACATGGATGATTTGGCGAAAAAATATCTGAACTACACCACGCAAACGTTCGAAGATGTCGCGGGTAAAGGAGTAAAACAGCTGACCTTTAATCAGGTTGAACTGGAAAAAGCTGCGTTTTATGCCGCCGAAGATGCCGATATCACGCTGCGCTTACACCAAACTCTGTGGCCACAAGTAGAGAAAGAACCCGCGCTGAAAGCCTTACTGCTGGAGATGGAACTGCCGCTGGCAGAAGTGCTGTCGGACATGGAACGTACCGGTGCACTCATCGATCCGTTCCTGTTGCAAAACCAAAGTCAGCAAATTGAAGTGCGTCTGGCAGAGTTGGAAGCGCAGGCGCATGAAATCGCTGGCGGCCCATTTAACTTAAGTTCGCCGAAACAACTGGGTGAAGTGCTGTTTGAAAAACTGCAGCTGCCAGTGATCAAGAAAACGCCAAAGGGAGCACCGTCAACGGCGGAAGAGGTGTTGCAGGAGCTGGCTTACGACTATCCGCTGCCGAAGTTACTGCTGGAACATCGTAGTTTATCGAAGCTGAAATCGACTTATACCGATAAATTACCGTTGATGATCGCACAAGCCACCGGACGCGTGCACACCTCCTATCATCAGGCGGTAACGGCGACAGGGCGTTTATCGTCGACCGATCCTAACTTGCAAAATATACCGGTGCGCACGGAAGAAGGACGCCGCATTCGTCAGGCGTTTGTTGCTGATCAGGGTTATAAAATTGTCGCTGCCGACTACTCGCAAATCGAATTGCGCATCATGGCTCATTTATCCGAAGATGAAGGTTTGTTGCGGGCATTTGCACAGGGTCAGGATATTCACCGGGCGACGGCTGCCGAGATCATGGGTATTGAACCCGATGCCGTAACCAGCGAACAACGACGGAATGCCAAAGCGATTAACTTCGGCTTGATCTACGGCATGAGCGCCTTTGGTTTGGCGAAACAACTGGGCATTCCGCGTCATGAAGCACAGCGTTATATGGATCGTTATTTTGAGCGTTATCCGGGGGTGCTGACCTATATGGAAAGAACCCGTCAGCAAGCAGAACAAGCGGGTTATGTCGAAACACTGTTTGGTCGCCGGTTATATCTGCCTGATATCAAAGCGAAAAATATGGGACTGCGCAAAGCGGCGGAACGTGCGGCGATC
Organism: Tolumonas sp.; assembly: GCA_028683735.1. Taxonomy (GTDB): domain Bacteria; phylum Pseudomonadota; class Gammaproteobacteria; order Enterobacterales; family Aeromonadaceae; genus Tolumonas. The sequence continues at coordinate 2,671 of JAQUHG010000331.1, forward strand.
AACGCGCCGATGCAGGGGACTGCGGCGGATATCATCAAACGTGCGATGATCAAATTGGCAGCGTGGATCAAGGATTGTGATACAGATTCGATCCGTATGGTCATGCAGGTACACGATGAATTAGTGTTTGAAGTGCGCGAAGACAAGCTGGATGCGTATCTACCGGTGATCCGGCAATACATGATGGATGCTGCCAGCCTGAAAGTGCCGCTGGATGTGGGTATTGGTGTGGGTGATAACTGGGAGCAAGCGCACTAAGCGCTAAATTCAGGTAGGGCTTAAACAACAACGCCGATAGTGAGAGCTATCGGCGTTCGTTTTATTCGGCTTCGTCCGCAATGGCATCCGGATCGATTTCTGGTTGATACCAGTCGGATAAAATTCGGGTTACTTCAGGCACACCAATGCCTTTCAGAGATGAGAAAGCTTCCACTTTCACATTATCACCAAACACCATCGTGGCTTTACGTACTTGCTGCACAATGGCCCGACGTGGGTTGGCATTTAATTTATCGGCTTTCGTTAACAGCACCAGAATATTCA
>JAQUHG010000063.1 GCA_028683735.1 Tolumonas sp.
CATCCTCAATGTTCTGAACACAGTATCTTTCCGCCAGCTGCAGTGCCCGACCGGCATACTGGATAATCTGTACCGTTTCCAGTCCCGAGAGTTCATCAAAAAACCACCCGCAACTGGTGTATGCGCGACAATGTTATTTACGTATTGCGCCTGATTCGGCGAGCGTGGTTTCACCATGCCGCGTTTGGTTTTGATGTTCACCTCTTTGCCATACGGAATGGCATTCGGTGTTTCATTGTCATCACTTTGTTCCAGCATATGACACTGCTGGATCGCCAGATGCACTTGATCCGGTGTCAGATCGACCACTTTCTGCCCGCGCACCGGTTGTGTTTCCACATACAGCTGTTTCAGCAGATCCGCGACCACTTGCGCGATAGCGCCTTTACCAACAATCTGGAAATGGTTGTTGCGATAGATGATTTCCACACCCATGCGACGTTCAATCTGCTTGATGTTGTCATCAAACGGGCCGCATAAACTGGCCAGCCGTTGGCTGTCAGCTGGGTCTAAATGAAGGTCGAGAGTGGCAATGTGTCGGCTCAAGGTATTCCTCGTTATAAAACAGGCCGTCATACGACGGCCAGAAATCAGTAATTATGGGCGGAACTGGGCAACACCCAATTCATCGGCAACCCCATCTGGGCGGCGACTTAAAATCTCCGCTGGCTTGATTTGATGGCGCAGATCCATCTCCGCTTCGGTACGGACAATCTCGCCACGCAGCGAATGTGGGCGTGCTTCGGTAATGCGCACATCGACAAATTGACCAATCAGACGGGCATCGCCTTCGAAATTCACCACACGGTTATTTTCGGTGCGGCCGCGCAGTTCCATGATGTTCTGGCTGGATGGGCCTTCCACCAGAATGCGCTGAATGGAATCGTGCATCTGGCGGCTGTATAACATCGCCTGATTATTGATGGTTTGCTGCAAGTGATACAGACGCTCTTTTTTCACTTCCAGCGGTGTATCGTCTGGCATATCCGCAGCCGGTGTACCCGGGCGTGCACTGAAGATGAAGCTGTAGCTGGTGTCGAACTGTACTTCTTCAATCAGTTTCATGGTTTTGGCGAAATCGTCATCGGTTTCACCGGGGAAACCTACGATAAAGTCAGAACTGATCAGAATGTCCGGGCGCACGGCTTTCAGCTTGCGGATCTTCGATTTGTATTCCAACGCCGTATGCGGGCGTTTCATCATCGACAGGATCTTGTCTGAACCGCTTTGTACCGGCAGGTGCAGGAAACTCACCAGCTCAGGCGTGTCTTGATACACTTCGATAATGTCGTCGGTGAATTCGATCGGGTGGCTGGTGGTGTAACGAATACGGTCAATGCCATCAATTGCGGCTACCATACGCAACAACTGAGCAAAGCTGCAGATGCTGCCATCGTGGTTCGCACCGCGATAAGCATTCACGTTTTGCCCCAGCAGATTCACTTCACGCACGCCTTGTTCCGCCAGTTGTGCAATTTCATACAGCACATCATCTAACGGGCGACTGACTTCCTCACCACGGGTATAAGGCACCACGCAGTAAGTACAATATTTAGAACAACCTTCCATGATGGAAACATACGCGGTCGGGCCTTCGGCACGCGGCTCTGGCAGATTGTCGAATTTCTCGATTTCTGGGAATGAGACGTCGACCTGTGCGCCATGACCGGCTTTCACTTGCTTGATCATGTTGGGCAGGCGGTGCAGGGTTTGCGGGCCAAACACCACATCGACATTCGGCGCACGCGAGCGGATCGCTTTGCCTTCCTGCGATGCCACACAACCGCCGACCGCGATCACCAGCTCCGGGTTTTTCTTTTTCAGCTCTTTCCAGCGTCCTAACTGGTGGAACAGTTTTTCTTGCGCTTTTTCGCGAATAGAACAGGTATTCAATACCAGCAGGTCAGCTTCTTCCGGAAGCTCGGTGGTTTCATAACCCAGTGAACTGGTCAACAAATCTACCATTTTGGCCGAGTCGTACTCGTTCATCTGGCAGCCCCAGGTTTTGATATGCAGTTTCTTGCTCATGGATTGTTAGCTGACTCACTATTAACAAAGACGCAGTATTCTACTTGGTTAGTCAGGTACTGACTATATTTGCAGCTTTAACCTGACCAGAATTCACATCTTTCCTGTCAATCAAGCATGGGAATCCCTGCGTCGGCTAGTTATCAGCGCGCCGACTTTCCTCTATAATACCCGGTCTTTTGTGGATCAATCGTAGGTTTAGCATTATGCCAATGTATCAGTACGAGTGTACTCATTGTGGTCATCAGCTTGCGAAATTGCAGAAAATGTCTGATGCGCCGCTGGTGGATTGTCCGGCTTGCTCTCAGGCCGCACTGAAAAAACTGCTGTCCGCACCCGGATTTCGCCTGAAAGGCGGTGGCTGGTATGAAACAGATTTTAAAACCGGCACGAAAAAGAATCTGGCAAGTTGCGACTCAGCACAAGGCGGATGCGCGAGCTGTCCGGCTGCTGGCGAATAATTAAATGAATCTCCGGAATGCCGGAGATATAAATTCAGTAAAGGAATAAATCATGCGTAGCATTTACTGTGGTCAGGTGACAAGTAGCCATGTCGATCAGACTGTAACCCTGTGTGGTTGGGTTCATCGCCGTCGCGATTTGGGCGGGCTGATTTTTATCGACATGCGTGACCGCGAAGGCATCATTCAGGTGTTTTTCGACCCAGACCAACCGGAAGCATTCGCACTGGCATCAGAACTGCGTAATGAATTCTGTATTCGTGTCACTGGTACAGTACGCGCGCGCCCGGAAAGCCAGATCAACAAAGATATGGCGACGGGCGAAGTCGAAGTGTTCGCGCATGGTTTAGAGATCATCAACCGTTCCGAAGCGTTACCGCTGGATTTCAACCAGACCAACACCGAAGAACAGCGTCTGAAATACCGCTATCTCGATCTGCGTCGCCCTGAAATGGCCGCGTCGCTGAAAACGCGTGCGCGCATCACCAGCTTCGTGCGCCGGTATATGGATGAGCATGGTTTCCTCGATATCGAAACACCAATGCTGACCAAAGCGACACCGGAAGGTGCGCGTGACTACCTGGTGCCAAGCCGTGTGCATAAAGGCAAATTCTATGCGTTGCCACAATCACCACAGCTGTTCAAACAGCTGCTGATGATGTCGGGTTTTGATCGCTACTATCAGATCGTGAAATGTTTCCGTGATGAAGATCTGCGCGCTGACCGTCAGCCAGAATTCACCCAGATCGACGTGGAAACCTCCTTCCTGAACGCCGATCAAGTGCGTGAACTGATGGAAAACATGATCCGTGGTCTGTGGCAGAACGTGATTGGCGTTGATTTGGGCCAGTTCCCAATCATGACCTTTGACGAAGCGATGCGCCGTTACGGTTCTGATAAACCGGATCTGCGTAACCCAATGGAAATGGTTGATATCGCTGACTTGCTGAAAGACGTGGCGTTTGCGGTGTTTGCAGGCCCAGCCAACGATCCGAAAGGCCGTGTGGCTGCGCTGCGTGTACCGGGCGGCGCCCAGTTGTCACGCAAACAGATCGACGAATACACCCAGTTCGTGGCGATTTATGGCGCGAAAGGTCTGGCCTGGATGAAGGTCAATCAGGCGGCAAGTGGTCTGGAAGGCGTGCAGTCCCCAGTGGCTAAATTCCTGAATGATGAGATCGTGCGTGAAATTCTGCGCCGCACTGGTGCACAAGACGGCGATATCATCTTCTTTGGTGCTGACAGCAAAAAAGTGGTGTGTGATGCTATCGGCGCACTGCGTTTGAAATTGGGTCGCGATCTGGATCTGGTGGAAAACTGCTGGAAACCATTGTGGGTTGTTGATTTCCCAATGTTTGAAGAAGACGGTGAAGGTGGCGTAACCGCTATGCATCACCCATTCACCGCACCGAAAGATTTCACGCCAGCTCAGCTGGAAGCTGACCCATTGGCTGCTTACGCCAACGCCTACGACATGGTGATCAACGGCTACGAAGTAGGTGGTGGTTCAGTGCGTATTCACCGTAATGACATGCAACAGACGGTGTTCCGTGCCATCGGTATCAGTGAGGCTGAACAAAAAGAGAAATTCGGCTTCCTGCTTGATGCACTGAAATTCGGTACGCCACCGCATGCGGGTCTGGCTTTTGGTCTCGATCGTCTGACCATGCTGTTAATTGGCAGCGACAACATTCGTGACGTAATTGCGTTCCCGAAAACCACCGCTGCTGCCTGTTTGATGACGGATGCACCAAGTTTTGCGAACCAGCAACAACTGGGTGAGCTGGCTATTCAAACCACGGTGAAAGCCGCCGAATAAGTTTTTGTTTTTCGGGTAACGCGGCTTTTGTGACGGGAATGCTACTGTCACCACGTTACCCGCTGATTTTAGCTGATAAATTCAGCGTTAATTTTTATCGGGAGAGAGTTATGGCAGGTCACAGTAAGTGGGCCAACATTAAACACCGCAAAGCAGCACAAGATGCGAAACGCGGTAAAATGTTTACTAAAATGATCCGTGAAATTACCACGGCAGCCCGTCTGGGTGGCCCTGATGGCGGTTCTAACCCTCGTTTGCGTGCGGCTGTTGCTGCAGCATTGTCAATCAACATGACTCGCGACACTGTCGATCGTGCGATCAAACGTGGTGCTGGTGGTGATGACGGCGTTGAGTTAGAAACCCTGGTGTATGAAGGTTACGGCCCGGCAGGTACTGCAGTTATGGTTGAATGTATGACCGACAACCGCAACCGTACCGTTGCAGGTGTGCGTCATGCCTTCAGTAAAAGCGGCGGTGCGTTGGGTACTGACGGTTCAGTGGCTTATCTGTTTACCAAAAAAGGCATTCTCTCTTTCACCGGCGCAGACGAAGATGCCTTGATGGAAGCAGCGTTGGAAGCGGGTGCTGACGACGTTGAAACCAACGATGATGGTTCAATCGACGTTTATACCTCACCATTTGATTTCGGTACTGTATTGGATGCATTAGAAGCTGCTGGTTTCAAACCAGACAATGCCAATGTCAGTATGATCCCTAGCACCGAAGTAGATCTGACTGCTGATGATGCACCGAAGTTGCTGCGTTTGATCGACATGCTGGAAGATCTGGACGACGTCCAAGAGGTTTATCACAACGGTACTATTTCTGATGAAGTAGCTGCCACGCTGGAATAATAATCCTGCATTAGTTTGATAAAGGGAGCTTCGGCTCCTTTTTTTATCCACGCAGTATTTGTTAGCGCAGTTTTTTCCTGCCGTGTTAGGCTGCGGCTGTTTCTTTCTTCATTTTCATAAGTATTGTTATGACCATTATTCTGGGTATTGATCCGGGGTCGCGTATTACGGGTTATGGCGTGATCCGGCAACAGGCTGGCAAGGTGGAATACCTTGGCTCTGGTTGCATTCGTACCAGTGGCGAACAACTGTCGGGTAAATTGAAACAAATTTACGATGGGATCAGCGAAATCATTCTGCAATTCAAGCCCGATCTGTTTGCTATCGAGCAGGTCTTTATGGCGAAAAACCCTGATTCTGCCTTAAAGCTGGGGCAGGCGAGGGGCAGTGCGATTGTCGCGGCTGTCAATGCGGGGTTACCGGTCGCCGAATATTCTGCCCGTCAGGTTAAACAATCGGTTGTTGGCACTGGTGCGGCCGATAAAGAGCAGGTACAGCACATGGTCAAACAGTTACTGAAATTGCAGGCCTGCCCACAAGCCGATGCGGCGGATGCACTGGCGGTCGCCTTGTGCCATACGCACACCCAACACACATTGCTGCGGATGGCGGGTAAAGTGCAGGGCACTGTGCGCGGGCGCCTGCGATAATCCACCGAATAACTGGATGTTCATCCAGTTATTTATTATGCTAGCGCGATAATTAAATCGAAGGAGCAAGCGCGTGATTGGCAGACTGCATGGCATCATTATCGAGAAATCCCCACCGGAAATTCTGCTGGATGTTGGCGGCGTGGGTTATGAACTCCAATTGCCGATGACTTGCTTCTATGAGCTACCTGCGATCGGGCAGGAAGCCACCATCATCACCCATTTTGTGGTGCGCGAAGATGCGCAGCTGCTGTATGGTTTTAATACTCGCCAAGAGCGCATGCTGTTTCGTGAATTACTGAAAGCCAATGGTGTCGGTCCGAAACTGGCGCTGGCGATCATGTCCGGCATGTCAGCTAACCAGTTTGTCGCCTGTGTTGAGCGCGAAGATGTCTCGTCACTGGTGAAACTACCGGGTGTTGGTAAAAAAACCGCAGAACGTCTGATCGTGGAAATGAAAGATCGTCTCAAGGGGTGGAATGGCCATGATCTGTTTACCCCTTATACCGATGCTGCGCCTACAGACAATGCTACGGCTGCGGCACCAGCTGATACCGTCGAATCGGAAGCTGTCGCTGCCTTGTTGTCTTTGGGTTATAAACCACAGCAGGCTAGTCTGGTGGTTAGTAAAGTAATGAAACCCGAGATGACAGTCGAAAATGTCATTCGTGAAGCACTGCGAGCTATGTTGTAACGGAAGCGATGAGATCATGATTGAAGCCGACCGCCTGATTGCTCCTGCTGCAATCACCGAAGATGACCAACTGGATCGTGCGATCCGGCCCAAACTGCTGGCCGATTATCAGGGGCAGGATCAGGTGCGCTCACAGATGGAGATCTTCATCGAAGCGGCTCGTCGTCGCAGTGAGGCACTCGATCATGTGTTGATCTTTGGCCCGCCAGGGTTAGGCAAAACTACCTTGGCCAATATTATTGCCAATGAAATGGGGGTGAATATCAAAACCACCTCCGGCCCCGTATTAGAGCGAGCCGGCGATCTGGCGGCCTTACTGACTAATCTGGAACCGCACGATGTGCTGTTTATCGATGAAATTCATCGATTAAGCCCCGTGGTCGAAGAGGTGCTCTATCCGGCGATGGAAGATTATCAGCTGGATATCATGATCGGCGAGGGGCCCGCAGCGCGCTCGATCAAATTAGAATTGCCTCCGTTTACGCTGATTGGTGCAACTACCCGTGCGGGTTCGCTGACATCGCCGCTACGGGATCGTTTTGGCATCGTGCAACGCCTTGAATTTTATAAGGTGGAAGATCTGGCGCATATCGTGGGCCGCAGTGCCGATGTGCTGGGTTTATCATTAGATAAGCAAGGTGCGTTCGAAATCGCTAAACGTGCACGCGGCACACCGCGTATTGCCAACCGTCTGTTACGTCGGGTGCGTGATTTTGCCGAGATCCGTGCCAATGGCCATATCTCCGATAATATTGCCGCTCAAGCGCTGGATATGCTCGATGTCGATAACGCCGGTTTTGACTATATGGATCGCAAACTGTTGCTGGCGATCATCGATAAGTTCTTAGGTGGTCCGGTGGCGGTTGAAAACCTGGCCGCGGCGATCGGTGAAGAAAAAGAAACGATTGAAGATGTACTCGAGCCTTATCTGATTCAGCAGGGCTTTTTACAACGCACCCCGCGTGGCCGTATTGCCACACCAAGAGCCTACCTTCATTTTGGTCTGACCACGCCAGAACGTCAGGTTTAGGCCTGACGCCCACGTCGTTATTTTTTTCTCTCTATTGGAATTAATAGCAACAATTCATAATATTCTTAATTGTTATAATATTGTTAATAACCAATTCTGTTTAAATATTAGAAATACGAGAATAGCGTCGCAGATTTGAACTAGATAATCACTTTGTTTATTGAGTTAAATCAATGAAGAGAACTTAATATTATCTTAAGTGAATCCGGTGATTTACAATAACCACGATTAGTATTGTTTAACAATTTGTTAAATATAAGAATTATTTTCAAATTTTAAATTTCGCTATAATGCCAAGTTTTAACTACATTTATGGCAAAAATGATCCAAATTTGTGTCAAATAGTATAACATTTACTGGAAATACAACATTAGCGTAGCAACTCCACATTCCAGCTGTCGGAGTTTGCCAACAATGTCACTATTGATGAGGAATAATCATGATCAATGAACTTGTGGTTGATCTGTCGCGGATGCAATTTGCCGCTACAGCACTCTATCACTTCCTGTTTGTTCCATTAACGATCGGGATGACGTTTATCCTGGCAATAATGGAATCAGTGTATGTGATGACCAACAACCCGATCTATAAGGACATGACCAAGTTCTGGGGTAAATTATTTGGTATTAACTTTGCTCTGGGTGTGACCACTGGTCTGACCATGGAGTTTCAGTTCGGTACTAACTGGTCATATTACTCCCACTATGTGGGTGATATTTTTGGTGCACCACTGGCAATTGAAGGCCTGATGGCATTCTTCCTGGAATCTACCTTTGTTGGTATGTTCTTCTTCGGCTGGGATCGTCTGAGCAAAGTTCAGCATTTAACCTCAACTTGGTTGATGGCGTTAGGTACTAACTTGTCAGCTCTGTGGATCTTGGTTGCGAATGGTTGGATGCAATTCCCGGTTGGTTCAGAATTTAACTTTGAAACCATGCGTATGGAAATGGTCAGTTTCGCTGATCTGGTTTTCAATCCGGTGGCACAGGTTAAATTCGTTCACACAGTTGCAGCGGGTTATACCTGTGGTGCGATGTTCGTACTGAGTATCTCTTCATATTATCTGCTGAGAAAACGTGACATTCCGTTTGCTCGTCGTTCTTTCGCTATTGCTGCCGCTTTTGGTATGGCTTCAATTCTGTCAGTTATCGTGCTGGGTGATGAATCTGGTTACCGTCTGGGTGAAGTACAAAAAGCGAAACTGGCTGCGATCGAGTCACAATGGGAAACACACCCTGCACCAGCTCCGTTTACTGCATTCGGTATTCCAAATCAAAAAGAGCAGAAAACCGATTTTGCTATCGAGATCCCTTATGTTGCGGGCATCATTGCTACCCGTTCTATTACGGAAGAAATTACCGGTCTGAAAGATCAAATCGCACATAACGAAACACGGATCCGTAACGGTATCCAGGCCTATGCGTTGATGAAGAAACTGCAGGCAGGCGAAAAGACACCGGAAAATCTGGCTAAATTTAAAGAAATCAAAGTTGATCTGGGTTATGGCCTGTTGTTGAGCCCATATGCACCTAACATCGTTGATGCCACTGAAGCACAGATCAAAATGGCGGCGGATGATTCTATTCCACCAGTAGCACCAATTTTCTACTCATTCCGCGCCATGGTGGGAGCGGGTGTGTTGATGTTACTGCTGATTGGTTTGGCGTTTATCGATAGCTGCCGTCATCGTATCGGTCACCGTACTTGGTTACTAAAAGCACTCTTGTGGGGTCTTCCACTGCCATGGATTGCGATTGAGTCAGGTTGGGTTGTTGCTGAGATTGGTCGTCAACCATGGACAATCGGTGAAGTGTTACCGACTTATCTATCTTCATCTACGTTATCCACGGGTGATGTGCTGTTTTCCATGATTGGTATCTGCGCGTTCTATACCGTATTACTGGTCATTGAAATGTATCTGATGGTCAAGTTCTCGCGCAAAGGCCCGAGCAGCTTGAAAACAGGTAAATATTTCTATGAAACAGAGCAGGCATAAGAGGAAGCCATCATGTTTGATTACGAAGTATTGCGTCTGATTTGGTGGGTTCTGATTGGCGTGCTGCTGATTGGATTTGCCGTGACTGACGGTTTTGATATGGGGGTAGGTACGCTGTTGCCTATCCTGGGTAAAAATGACACTGAACGTCGTGTCATGATTAACACCATTGCTCCGCATTGGGATGGTAATCAGGTGTGGTTGATTACAGCCGGTGGCGCGTTATTTGCCGCGTGGCCCATGGTGTATGCAACTGCTTTTTCTGGTTTTTATATTGCGATGATCCTGACCCTGATGGCGTTGTTCTTCCGTCCGGTTGGTTTTGATTACCGCTCTAAACTGGAAAATCCACGCTGGCGTAACAGCTGGGACTGGTGTCTGTTTATCGGTGGTTTTGTGCCGCCAACAGTCATCGGAGTGGCGTTTGGCAACTTGTTGCAAGGTGTACCATTCAGCGTTGATACCATGATGCGTACCACGTATGAAGGCAACTTCTTCCAGTTACTGAATCCATTTGGTTTGCTGGCCGGTCTGGTGAGTCTGTTTATGTTTGTCACTCAGGGTGCTACCTGGTTGATGATGAAAACAGAAGGGCAACTGCAAGATCGTGCTCGTAAAACCGTTATGCTGACGGCGTTACTGACATTTGTACTGTTTGCTGTCGCCGGTTATTGGGTCGCTCATGGCATCGATGGCTACACCATCGTTAAATTTGCGGGTACAAAAGCCGCGTCTAATCCGCTGAACAAAGACGTTGCTGTTTCAGCAGGTGCCTGGATGCAGAATTACTCCCAGTATCCATGGATGATGGCAGCACCATTGGTGGGTTTAGCCATGGCGGTACTGACCATTCTGGCGGCACGTTTTGATCGCGCAGGCTTTGCATTCCTGTTCTCATCACTGATGATTGCAGGTGTGATCCTGACTGCGGGTTTCTCCATGTTCCCGTTCATCATGCCATCTAGCTTGAATCCAGCACAAAGTCTGACCATGTGGGATGCGACCTCTTCGCAAAATACACTGACTGTCATGACTTTTGCCGCAGCTATTTTCGTGCCTATCGTGTTGGGCTACACCATCTGGACTTATGTCAAAATGTTCGGTCGTGTTAGCAGCCAATTTGTAGAAAAGAACAAGCACTCAGTCTACTAGGAGAGTTTTTATGTGGTATTTCACATGGGTTCTGGGCGTGCTGTTGGCTTGTGCTTTCGGCATCATCAATGCGCTGTGGTTGGAACACACTGAAAATCTGGATCGTCGAATTAACGACAAATAATCACCAGATTGTCAAAGGCCGTCTCTCATGAGGCGGCTTTTTTATTTGTTAACGGGTAAAACAGCAATTTAACCTTCAACTAAAAAATAAAGTGAGCAAGATCACCTTCTTTCCGGAATCTTGCTGCGGTATATTATGCGCGTCTTATGACTGCGGGATTGAGCTCGATGGTCAACTCAGAGTTTAGCTGGCCAGTACGGGTCTATTATGAAGACACCGATGCTGGCGGCATTGTATATAACGCGAATTATCTGAAATTTCTGGAACGCGCACGCACAGAATGGTTGCGGCAATTAGGTGTCGAACAAGATCACCTGTTGCAACTGGATGTGGCTTTTGTTGTGCGTCATATCGATATTGAATTCCGCAATGCGGCGCGCTTTAACCAATTGTTGACGGTCTCTTGCCGTGTGACACAGTTAAAACGGGCTTCGATGGTGTTCACCCAAGAAATTGTGGATGAGCATGATCGGATTATTGTCTCTGCAAAGGTGACTATCGCCTGTGTCAGAGTTTCTGTTATGAAACCTATTGCTATTCCTGAAGATGTTAGTGGAGTGATTGCTCGTGCAACCAGCTGAAATGTCATTTACCAACCTTATCCTGCAAGCCAGCCCGCTGGTGCAGATTGTAATGTTGATCCTGTTATCTATGTCGATTGCTTCTTGGGCAATCATTGTGCAACGTACCAAAATTTTGAAAACAGCACGCTTTGTCTCTGAACAGTTTGAAGAACGCTTTTGGTCCGGTATCGATCTGAATCGTTTGTATCAGGAATGTGCAAATCGTCGTGATGAACTGAGTGGGTTGGAACAGGTGTTCTTTTCCGGCTTCAAAGAGTTTGCTCGCTTACACAACAGTGGTCTGAAAAACCAGGAAATGATCATGGATGGTACTTACCGTGCTATGCGTGTATCTGTTTCGCGTGAAATTGATGAACTCGAAACCCATTTGCCAGTATTAGCCACCATTGGTTCAATTAGCCCATATATCGGTCTGTTTGGTACGGTATGGGGGATCATGCATGCTTTCATCGCATTATCTGCAGTAAAAAATGCATCATTAGCGATGGTCGCACCACCTATTGCAGAAGCTTTGATTGCAACCGCGATGGGTCTGTTTGCTGCTATTCCTGCGGTAGTGGCTTACAACCGTTTTAGTACCAAACTGGAACGTCTGGATAGTGCTTACTTCAACTTTATGGATGAGTTTTCTACTATTCTGAACCGCCAGCTCGGCAGCAAGGGTGAGTAATAATGCACGTCAACAAACGTAGCAAAAGACGCGCTGTCGCCGAAATTAACGTCGTACCCTATATCGACGTTATGCTGGTGTTGCTGATTATTTTTATGGCTACCGCACCGGTAGTCATGCAGAGCGTTAAGGTTGATCTACCGCAGACCGACTCTCAACCCCTATCGGATGACAGCGATCCTCCTGTTATCGCGCAGGTGGATAAAGACAGCCACTATTCTCTTACCTTAGGTACTGAAGAAGAGAAGGATATGGCCGATCTGATCCAATTAGCGGGCGTCGTGTCTGATTATCATAAAACCCATCCTAACAGCCCGGTGGTCGTTGCTGGCGCCAAAGAAGTGCAATATGACGCTGTTGTTCAGCTCATGGCTGCATTGAAAGAGGCGGGTGTGGAAAATGTTGGGTTAATGACTGACTCAGTAGATAAGAAAAAATAAGCGGAGTAGTGGCGTCGTGAAACGAGGCATGAGCGGTCCGGTAGTTATCTCTATCATACTGCACGCACTGCTGATCCTGATGTTCATTCTGAAATGGAATCTGGATAAACCAAAGCGACCTGCTGGTGGCGGCGGTGGCGGTGGCGGTATTGTGAATGCAGTTGTCATTGATCAATTGAAGTTTGATCAACATAAACAATTTGCGAAACAACAAAAAGCCAAAAAAGCGGAACAGGCGAAAGAAGAAGCAGCGGCGCAAGAAGCAGTTGCCGAAGCTGCGCGTCAGGAAAAAGTTGAAAACGCGATCCGTTTGAAGAAAGAAAAACAGCAACAGAAAGAAGCGAAAGAGAAAGAGCGTAAACTGGAAGTTGAAAAACAAAAAGTTGAAGCTGAGAAGAAAATTTCTTTAGAGAAAAAGAAAAAAGAAGAGCTGAAGAAAAAGCAGGACGAAGAGAAAAAACTGGCTGATCAGAAAGCGGCTGAACAAAAAGCAGAAGAGCAGAAAAAACTCGAAGAAAAGAAAAAGTTAGAGGAAGACAAAAAGCTCGAAGAGAAGAAAAAAGCTGAACAGGAAGCCAAGGAACAAGCGGCCAAAGAAGCGAAAGAAGCAAAAGAGAAAGCCGTAAAAGAGGCTAAAGAAGCGAAAGAAAAAGCAGCAAAAGAAGCCAAAGAAAAAGCAGATAAGGCCAAAGCGGCCAAAGACGCTAAAGAAAAGGCAAAACGCGATGCAGCTGATGCCAGTAAGCTGGAAGATGAACTGTTAAGCGAAGAAGCGGGTGGCGCTGCTGCTGGACCTTCAGGCAATAGTACCAAACCATCGACTTCTGCAGGGCCGGGTGGCTCTGGTGGTGGTGATCCAGGTTATGGTGATAAGGTCGCTAACATGATTGAGCAGCGTATGCTGATCGATCAAAACATGAAAGGTAAGAGTTGCGTTGTCAAAATCAGATTAGCGCCCGATGGCTTAGTTCTGAGTGCGACAGCTGGCAGTGGTGATCCTTCAATCTGTCGTGCAGGGG
>JAQUHG010000332.1 GCA_028683735.1 Tolumonas sp.
TCCATGATTGATTTTGGCAGGCTGGTCGCGGGCAGTTTGTCCTTGTTATAAACAAAGACGGTAGAGCGGGCCGCAATACCCATCCAACGACCATGTGAAGGACGATATTCCGGTGCTACTTGCGCCAATGTGGATTTAGGTAGTGAAGTGAGAAGACCCGCATTATCAACCAGCGCCATTGCCGGGGAATTTTCGGTCAGGAACACATCAGCGGGTGATGAATTGCTTTCCTGCACGATCTGGTTGCCCAGTTCTGTATCGCCACCATTACGTACCGTAACCTTGATGCCCGTTTCTTTTGTGAACGCATCCACCCAAGCCTTGGTTAGAGTCTCGTGTTGAGCGTTGTAGATCACGATGCCATCTGCACTGGGTGCCGCCGTTACATTCGCTGTTGAACTTAGCGCAAAAGCACACAACATTGTTTTGGAAAGGAGGGACAGTTTTACATTCATATTCAGGGCTCCAGCGAATAAAGAAGACAGTAAACAATGCTTATGCGTCGTTTGAATTATGTTAATTATAACATGATAAGTGATAACCATTCGCATTACAAATGAGTGTTATTGAGGGAGGCACAGCAGTAAGTGGCCAAATTCAGTGTGCCACTTCATCGGGTTTCTCTATGCTAATTGTTTGTTTCCGAGCGATTGAATATTCATAACTGATTTTTAATTAATGATTAAGCGGTATTTTTATTTTATCTGTAAATGGCAATAAATATTGTCGTCATATTTTTTGATATTTAAAGTGACTATAGATGCCATATTTTCGTAATGACTTTTTGGTTTGTTTTATAGTCGAAAAATGTATCTGATTTATTTGTTGTTTATTTTTAATTTTCCAATTAAATATATTGACAATTAATTTTATCTGGATAATTATAATTCCAATCACTGAGTTTGGTGGGAGAAGTTAAATAAATATAAATCTACGGAGTAATTATAATGTTTGATATTAATGTTCAAAAAGTTGATGGTGAATTAAGAATTAAATTTTCAAAAAATTTACATGTATCCAATTCTCTGAAATTAAAGCTGAGAAGACCGAGATATAATCCTGATCACCAATACTGGGTTGTCAGTGAGGATCAAGAGCTGGCAGTAATTGCGTGGGTGCAGTGGATGCAAAAAGAATTAATTTTAATTGAAAGCAGAGAGTTAAATAGGAAAAACGAAGAAATTCTGCAAGAGATAAAAATCGAGTTAAAATTAGACCAAGAAATGCGGGATGAAATTGAGACAATTAAAGCCAGAACGGCTGTTTTGGAGGCAAACCAAGCCGAATTGGCGAAAGTGAAATTACAGGTTGTTGATACTGAAACTCAGTTGCAAGCAGCGCGATCTGAAATGACGCAATTAATTGAGCAGATGATTGATTTAGGTAAATTGAAAGAAATTGCCAAAATTATGTCAAATAATATGAATTATAAAATTAAAGGCGCCCGGGAAAAATTTGAATTAGCACAAAAAGAAGCTATTGAATTAAGACGTATCGTTATTGACGGCGGATATTGGTTCGATGCACTGGAACGTATTGCCGGTGCTTCGTATAACCGCCCCGATCGTGATAATCCAAAAAATATCCCAGAGCAAGCATGGTATAATATTAGAAAATTGGCAGGACAATAACTACTAGTGCCAATATAAAATACGCGATATAGCCATGAACGGATAAGGCACTAACGATAAATGTGCCTTATTGTGTTATTTATTCATGGCTATAAATCATCTTATAGTAATCTTCGGCTTTACCGCTGGTATCAGTACGCTGAAACTGGTACATGTATTCGCGAACACCATTTATAGTTGGACGATTTATCGTCTCAATTGTAAGAGCAAAATTTTCTTTAAAGAACTGCTTCAATTTATTTAGACTGTAATTTTTAACTGTGCCAGATTTAACATTTAGCATATTTCTATTCAGTATGGCAGATACATTTTGCTCAAAATCACCTAATTCTACTTTTGCTGTTGTCAGCCAATCCACGCAATTTTTTACATCATTACTGCTGAATTTTCCCGTAAAAGTAGTGGGATCGACATTGAGCAGACTAAATAGCTTTTTTATAAAAGTGTAGTTAGCAGCTTCACTAATAGTGATGTCATCACTCTTTGGTGGTGGCTGTCGGGCATATTTCATTGCAGTCAGAATTTTTCGACCCTTTCCTTTATTGTCAAAATCCACAATGTCTTGTGGGATTTGGGGTGTCGCCACTTTGTAAAATTGGCTCAATGTATTCTTGGCCTCGAGGTAAGTAGCCGTTTCATTTTCTTGCTTCGTTGCAGTGGTTAACGTTTCCTGTTTGATAATGGCTTCTTCGCGTTCTGCTGCTTTTAGTAATTTGGAGCCTCGTTCTTCCTTCTTTTTATCCTTTGGCTGATAAACGATTTCATAACCCAAGTGTTCTAAAATGGTCAGCACGGTATTGGCGTGGTCATGGCGCATCTGATTTTCAAACAGCATCCGCTCTAATATCGCGATAGCAGCTGGGTCATTGATGTAGTTTTGGCGTAGCAGTTTTGTATTGCTGTTGCCTTTATGATCTTGCGCAATTGCACTGGTTAGTAGCTCATCGCGGGAGAAAAAAAGTGCCGGATCGGACGTGTTATTCAGATTTAAATGTAGATGAATACGCTCAGCATCGCGTACCCGTTTAAGGGTTTGAATAAGCTGATTTGGCATCAAAGTGCGATAGCCAAGGGCGGCAACCTCGGTAAAGTGCTGATTTTGAATGCTAACACCGGAATTAATCATGGGGCTTATTAATACATGTTGGTATTTTTTTAACTCTGTATCCAGGTTTTTCAGTAACGCTTCATACGGCATATCATCATCCGTATTGGATGTTCGGCGATCAATGATAAAAGAGGTTCGAGCGGCTTTGTTGAAAAGGTTGGCTAGGGTTAAAAAATGTGATTTATTTTCATTATTGGCACAATCTGAAAAGGTGAAGATATTTTTTTCTTCATCAGTTAACAGTGTCTGCAGTTTTTCAATCAGCAGCGATTCAGAACGGTAGTACAGGATTTGGTTCGGTTTTACCTCATTTACTGTGGTTGGATGGCAAATGTAGACCGGTTTGCCGCTGATTTTTGCTAGTTCATTAGCGCTAAAATCACTGAGCATGGCATCGGCTATCACCACACATCTGCTTGTTTGGATCTGGTCATTTAACTGGCTTTTTAATTTAGCCTGGTCT
>JAQUHG010000064.1 GCA_028683735.1 Tolumonas sp.
GCTGGCATTGTTGGCACCAACAGCACTGTCGGCATCATCCAGATCTGTCAGAATATGTTTCGCGCGGTGATAATAATCGCGTCCCGCTTCGGTCAGTGCAATACGGCGGGTAGAACGCTGGGGCAGACGGACACCAAGATAGGTTTCTAACTCTTGAATATAGCGGGAAATGGCGGCTTTGGAGCTATGTAAGCGCTGGGATGCCGCGACAAAACTACCGCTTTCCACCACCGCAATGAGAGCAGTTATACTACGCAGACGGTCCATTAATTGTTCCGTTTTATGAAATAGTTAATCTTTATAAATACTATTTATTTGTACTCAGTAAACACATAGATTAAGTATACGCCAACGGAGAATGGTTACATGATTATAAAGATCATGTAGTGATGGATATCACAAGGCAAAATTAATGTTGATTTCCAGGAGCGTAAAAAATGAACATATCATTATCCCGTATTGCTGTTGTTGCTGTATTTTCTCTGTTTGCTGCTGCAGCTAGTCAGGCTGACATAAATACTTATCGTGTTCATGGCACCGTACAACAGATTGATGCGGCAAATCATAAGGTTACCTTGGCGCAAGATGCCGTCACGGAACTGGGTTGGCCAATGCGCACCATGACGTATAAAGTTGATGGTGATAGCATTCTCGGCGGCGTTGCTGCTGGCCAGAGTGTCGACGCAACATTTACTGCTGATTCACCTTATAATCCATCTATCCATTTCATCACTCCAACCTCTCGTTAATATGGGGGTTGCCGGTCTGCTCTGTGGCTGACCGGAATTTGATGATATGCTTTGGGGCCCAAACTCGTGATTGAATTAGCCTCATGTTTACTCAACAGCATCTGCTCCAGTTGGCTCGCACGCCAATGCCCTTCGGCAAATATCAGGGGCGGATGCTGATCGACCTTCCTGAAGAATATCTGCTCTGGTTTGCTAAAAAAGGTTTTCCGCAAGGTTCACTCGGTGAATTGATGGCTTTGTGTTTGGAAATCAAAATCGAAGGCTTGGATCAGTTAATTAAGCCATTGAAACAATCTTAATCACGCCATTTATTACTGCCTGTTTTAGCAACAAGCCAGCTAAAATAGTATTTATCTCTCTTTGTATATTTGCATATCGAAATATCTCGATATATAGTAATGCTAATCTGTTCAGGTAAATGTTATGAACCATCAGGAAGTCGACACCATCATCAAGGCACTGGCAAATCCGGTCAGACGGGACATTTTGTTCTGGCTGAAAAATCCGGCACTGGAGTTTCCGGAACAAACCAGTCCGTATACCGATGGCGTTTGTGTTGGACAGATCTTTTCGCGGGCAGGTTTATCGCAATCAACCATTTCTGCGCATCTGGCAACGTTACAACGCGCCGGATTACTGACCTCCAAGCGATTGGGGCAGTGGGTGTATTACCAGCGCAATGAAACCGTGATCGATGAATTTACTGCCCATATGAAACAGGCATTGTAATTTTATTCAGGAGTCTGACATGACCACCTTATTCGATCCGATCCAAATGGGCGAGCTGTCGCTACCAAACCGTATCATTATGGCGCCTCTAACTCGTTGCCGCGCCAGCGAAGGGCGGGTACCGAATGCCTTGATGGCAGAATATTATGTGCAGCGTGCTTCTGCTGGCCTCATTATCACTGAAGCGACTTCGGTGACCCCAATGGGGGTTGGTTATCCGGACACGCCGGGGATCTGGTCGGATGCGCAGGTCGAAGGTTGGAAACTGGTGACAGATGCAGTACATCAGGCCGGAGGACGGATTGTGCTGCAGTTATGGCATGTCGGTCGTATTTCTGATCCAATCTATCTGAATGGTGCACTCCCGGTCGCACCAAGTGCGATTGCGGCAGAAGGCCATGTTAGTTTAGTGCGTCCGATGAAAGGTTTTGAAGTGCCACGGGCTCTCACCTTGGATGAAATACCGGCGATTGTTGAGGCTTATCGTAAAGGTGCTGAAAACGCGAAAAAGGCAGGGTTTGACGGTGTCGAAATCCATGGTGCCAATGGTTATCTGCTCGATCAATTTCTGCAAAGTTCCACCAATCTACGCACCGATGCCTACGGTGGCAGCATTGAAAACCGCGCGCGTCTGATGTTGGAAGTGACTGATGCGGTTATTTCTGTCTGGGGGGCGGGTCGTGTTGGTATGCACCTGGCGCCACGCGGTGATTCGCACTCTATGGGCGACAGCGATCCGGCGGCGACCTTTGGTTATGTCGCCAAAGAGCTGGGTAAACGTCAGATCGCGTTTATTTTTACCCGCGAACATTTTAATGCACCGGCATTAACGCCCGCACTGAAACAGGCTTTTGGTGGTGCTTTTATCGCGAATGAACAATTTACCGCGGAAACGGCTCAGCAAGTTTTGAGTGAAGGCCATGCGGATGCGGTTGCTTTCGGTAAACAATTTATCGCAAATCCCGATTTAGTGACGCGTTTCCAGCAGCAAGCAGCATTAAATGAATTACGCACCGACAAAATGTATGCATCGGGTCCGGAAGGCTATACCGATTATCCGGCGCTCAGTGCATAAGCAAACGGAAAGGGTATCTGCGGATACCTTTTCTTTTTCTCCGCTCGTCATAGCTAAATGTAACTCAGTAACTATTTAATCTGTCTGACTATTTGCGGACCGATCGCCGAAGCCGTTAGAATCACTCATTAGAAAAAATATCATGTCGGAGTTGTGTGCATGAGTGATAAACCCGTCAGCAACAGAAAACAGCAGGCTTTAGAAACCAAAACGCGGATCTATCAAACCGCATTGTCACTGATGGAAAAG
The DNA here is from genome assembly GCA_028683735.1 of Tolumonas sp. Classification (GTDB taxonomy): domain Bacteria; phylum Pseudomonadota; class Gammaproteobacteria; order Enterobacterales; family Aeromonadaceae; genus Tolumonas. Next base: position 2,803 of record JAQUHG010000064.1, read on the forward strand.
AAAAACTATCAGAGCATTACTATTGAAGAGATCAGTAAGTCGGCTGGTGTTTCGGTTGGTGCGTTTTATCACTATTTTAAATCGAAGAACGACATTTTTTTCGAAATTTATCAAGAGGCTGATCGTTACTTTGAAGAGTATGTCGCGATGCAGTTACAAGCGCCTCCGGGTCAACCACGAATCATTGAATATTTTGCACATTATGCGGAGTACTGTCAGCATGTTGGCTTGGATACAGTTAAATCACTTTATAATCCGGATAATAAACTCTTCATCAGATACGACCGTTTTATGCTGCAATTGCTCAAACAGGTTATTAATGAAGCACAAACCCAACAATTGGTGGCGGTCGAATTAAGCGCACAGCAGATCACGGAATATTTGTTGATTGCTGCCCGTGGTGTGGTCTGTGATTGGTGTTTGCATGACGGCCGCTATGATCTTAGTGACATGATGCAGCAATACATCACCCGCTTATTACCTATTTTTATGCCGTTAGCAGTACCAAAATAATGTTTTAGCGAAATAAAAATGAATTGGCCGCGATGAAAAGCGGCTTTTTTGTTGATCCGATTCAAACTCTCTTACCTTGCGCTATCTTTTCCTTCGTTCTGTGAGCTGGCTGGGTTGATCCTTTCTGTGTTGCTTTCTATGCTGAATCAATTCACTGAATTCGTTCGGTGAATTGATAGTCATAACCACTTTCTTGTTGTGTCATTTGTAGTAGGCAGGTGGAACTATGTTATATGGAAATAACGCTCGAAATATCAACAACCGTACCATTCCATTATCAGGAAATGACAACTCTGAAGCGATAAAACCCTGCAGCATTCCTCGTCATGTCATGGTTATTGGCGGTGGCGTGGCAGGAATGGAAGCTGCCCGTGTGGCGGCCAGGCGTGGGCATAAAGTTGAGTTATACGAACAAAACGGCTGTTTGGGTGGTAATTTAATTGCTGCTGGCATGCCGGAATTTAAAAAAGAGTGTCATGCTTTAGTGCATTGGTATGGCAGTGAATTGCATGAATTAAATGTCCCCGTCCATCTGCATTCCTATATTGAAGAAGAGGCGATTCTGCAAAGCCGAGCCGATGTTGTGATCATTGCAACGGGCTCAACCCCGGTAAAACAACCCATTCCTGGTTTTCATCACACATTCAGTGCCGAGACGGTGTTGTCAGGGAAAAAAGATCCGGGCAAAACAGTGATCGTGTCTGGTGGTGGGTTAGTCGGGTGTGAAACCGCACTTTGGTTACGCAATCAGGGTAAACAAGTGATATTGGTGGAAAAACAGCGTGAAATTTTACCGATTAGCCGAGAATTAAGTTACAGCAGTACGGAAACATTAAAACGGTTACTGCCAGAAAAAGGTATTGTCGTTAAAACAGATACTGTTATTTCTCACGCCACCGCTGCTGGTGTCATCCTACAATCGGAAGGGCAAACTATTACCCAAGCAGCCGATTCAATAATTACGGCCATTGGTTATCAGTCAAATAATTCACTGTATGACAATCTTAAAACAGAGTTAAAAGAGATCTATTTATTGGGGGATGCCAAACAAGTTAAAAATATCATGCACGCAGTGCGGGATGCTTATGATGTGGCAAGCCAGATATGATGTGACTGACACAAAGATTCTGACATTGATATTGGTCTAACCATGCGATTTTCTGAGCGGTACAGCTATACTTGATGCAATTTGAGCCGCTACCTGAGCACAGTGGCGGCTTATAACGAATTACATCAATAATCGGGTAACCAAATGAACGATATCATTATAACGCAAGAGCAGGTGAACGCAGCTGCAGACGCTATCTGTGCTGAAGGCAATAAACCAACAGTGTTAGATGTACGTAAGCGCTTACAAACCGGCACTATTTCGGCTGTTTGGCGTCTATTTCAGGTCTGGCAATCAGTGCAAGTTACACCGGTTGAACAAGATATTTCCGTTCCTTCTGAATTATTGCGTCCACTGGAAGAGTTTATTACCCGTCAGGTTGCGGCCGTTAAGTCGCAATTTGAAAATGAAATGGAAACATTACGCCAAATCAACAGCGAATTAATGGCGGAAAATGATAAACAAGAACAGCAATTAACCTTGCAAGGTGTGGAGTTAAATTCTGCACGAGCGATTAAAAATGAAATATCGGGCCGATTTGAACAATTGAATGCGGAACTGAAGCGTGCGCGGGAAGAGATTGATGTTGAAAAAGAATCGGCAACGCAATCACGTATGGAATTAGTGAAAGCTCAATTAAAACTGGAGTCGGTACCTCGTTTGGAAGCCGATCTGGATCAGTTATATAAAACACTGGAACAGGAACGGGTGGCGAAATTAAATGCCGAACACAGCGCGAAAGCCTTAACTGCAAAATTAGAAACCGAAGTTGCTGCGCGTAAAAAAGCAGAAAATGATTTGCTGGAACTGCTACGCCGCAAAGAAGAGAGTGTTGCGCGCGTTTAAGTGTTTATCGAACCAAACAGCTAAAAAAGCGGGGCTATACCAGCCCCGCTTTTTTATTCCGGCAATATTATTTACCGATACAAAACGATGAGAAAATCCGTCCCAGTAAATCATCGGCACTAAAAGCCCCGGTGATTTCACTTAACGCTTCTTGCGCCATGCGCAGTTCTTCAGCAACCAGCTCACCGGCCCGATAGACTTCGAGCTGCACCTTGGCCTCTTCCAAACGAGCAGAAGCGCGTTCAATGGCATCCAGATGGCGGCGACGGGCAATAAACCCGCCTTCCAGCGTGCTTTGGAACCCCATACAGGCTTTCAGATGTTCCCGTAAGGCATCTAAGCCCAGCCCGGTTTTCGCCGAGATTGGATACACCGCATAGCCATTTTCTTCGCTGACGGTGAGGTTTTCACCGGTTAGGTCGGCTTTATTGCGGATCACGGTAATGCCAAGGTTTTCTGGTAACCGATCAACAAAATCCGGCCAGATGTCATGTGGGTTACGGGCATCGGTGGTGGTGCCATCGACCATAAACAAGACGCGGTCGGCTTGTTCAATCTCAGCCCAGGCGCGCTCGATACCAATTTTTTCCACGGTATCGGTGGTATCCCGCAAACCGGCAGTATCAATGATATGCAATGGCATGCCATCGAGATGAATGTGTTCACGCAAGACATCACGGGTGGTGCCAGCAATTTCGGTCACAATCGCGGATTCACGACCAGCTAATGCATTCAGCAGACTCGATTTTCCGGCATTTGGTCGGCCAGCGATCACCACTTTCATGCCATCGCGCAGCAATGCCCCTTGCCGCGCTTCACGATTCACCTGTGCCAGATCATCCATCACGCCATACAGCGCATTGGCAATCTTGCCATCGGAGAGAAAATCGATCTCTTCTTCCGGGAAGTCGATGGCGGCTTCGACATAAATACGCAGATTAGTCAGCGAACCGACCAGCTGGTGAATGCGCTGTGAAAACTCACCCTGCAGTGATTGCATGGCAGAACGTGCAGCCTGTTCGCTGGTGGCTTCGATTAGATCGGCTATTGCTTCGGCTTGCGCCAGATCGAGTTTGTCATTCATAAAGGCGCGTTCAGAAAACTCACCCGGACGGGCAAGACGCACGCCTGTAATGGTGAGAATCCGCTTTAGTAACATATCCAGCACTACGGGGCCGCCATGCCCCTGCAGTTCCAGTACATCCTCGCCAGTGAAGCTGTACGGCGCTTTAAACAGCAAGGCAATACCTTGATCCAGCGCTTTACCATCCGCATCGCAAAATGGCAGCAGTTCCGCATGGCGCGTTTTTGGTATTTTACCTAATACTTGTTCTGCCACTTGGCTGCTGTGTGGGCCGGAAACACGCAGAATACCGATACCACCGCGTCCGGGTGGTGTGGCAAGCGCAACGATAGTATCTGTAGACATGAGCATTCTCTGAATAGCGTTCTTGATGAAATTGTAATGAATATTACGCGGAAAGCCGAATAAAAAGCCCCGCAAAAAGCGGGGCTCAAAGATCAACAGGAAGAATATTATTTCTTGCGGCTATGCAGACCTTTTTTCTCCAACTGACGGAAGATAATTGTCTGTTGCGTGATAGTAACAATGTTACTCACAACCCAGTACAACGTCAGGCCAGATGGGAACCACAAGAACATGAAAGTGAAGATGATTGGCATGAACTGCATCACTTTCTGCTGCATTGGGTCAGTGACTGTGGTTGGGCTCATCTTCTGGATGTACCACATGGTGGCACCCATCAGCAGCGGCAACACGTAGTACGGGTCTTTCACTGACAAGTCGATCAACCACAGTGCGAACGGCGCATGACGCAGCTCTACGGATTCCATCAGTGTCCAGTACAGTGCGATGAAGATCGGCATCTGTACTAACAGTGGGAAACAGCCACCCAGCGGGTTAACTTTCTCTTCTTTGTACAGCTCCATCATCGCCTGCGACATCTTCTGGCGATCATCACCCAGACGTTCACGCAGCGCGGTCAGTTTTGGCTGCAGCATACGCATTTTAGCCATTGAGGTGTATTGCGCTTTTGACAGCGGATACATACCACCACGCACAATCAGCGTGATCAGAATAATCGCCACACCCCAGTTACCAACTAAACCGTGCAGGAACTGCAACAGTTTGAACAGCGGTTGAGCGATAAACCACAGATAACCGTAATCAACCGTCAGATCCAGATGCTGGGCAGTTGCAGCCATCTGATCTTGCAGTTTAGGGCCAACCCACAGGCTGGTACCCACCACAGCTTCAGCGTTAGCAGCAACGGTGGTGATTGGCAGTTTAATACCGATGATGGCATCACCACTGTCTTTTACATCCGCATTCACATTAACGGCTTTCGCATAAATGTGGTTTTGTGCGTCTGGTTTACCGGTCCAGGCAGCCACGAAGTAGTGTTGCAGCATACCGGCCCAACCGGCTGGCGTGGCAACGTCTAATTTGGCTTCATTGATGTTGCTGAACTTCACTTTTTCATAGCGGTGTTCGGCAGATGAATAGGCAGCACCGTGGAACGCGCTGGACATCATGCCTGGGCTGCTTTGTTGATCAGCTGGTGCGGCGATGGTTTGTTTCAGCTGGCCGTAGAATTGAACTTCCAGTGGCTGCGCAGAGGTGTTTTTCACCTGATAATCAACGCCAACCGCATAGCTATCACGTTTCAGAACAAAACGTTTGGTGAAGATATTGCCTTTGGCATCGGTGTATACCATTGGTACTACCAGTTCATCTTTGCCATCAGCCAGTTTGAATTCGGTGCCGGTTGCGGTGTAAACAGGGCGGATCGCTTGATTATCAACACCATCACGACCAATCAGACCACTTTGCGCAATGTATTGGTGTTGTGGTTTTTTATCCAACAGCACAAACGGTTTATCAGAACCCTGAGTTTCTGTCTGTTTCAGCAATTTCGCTTCAACAATGTCACCACCCAGCGTATCAACGGTCAGTTCCAGTACATCAGAACGCAGTGTCAGCAGTGCGTGTTTGGCATTGCCAGCTTCGTTTTGATTGGGAACATCACCACTGGATGACACAGGAACAGAACTTTCCGCGGTCGCTGGGGCTGCAGGTTTCGGCGCCTTATCAACCATCCAGCTCTGCCAGAGCATGAAGGAGACCAGCAATAAGCCGATCAAGAGGAGATTACGTTGAGGTTGCATAGTTATTTTCTTCGCTTCGATTGCTGAGGTTGCGGAACCGGATCATGGCCGCCTGAATGTAAAGGGTGACATTTTAATAGACGTTTGCCACCTAACCAAATGCCTTTTATGAGACCGTGCAGGCAAATTGCATCAATCATGTATTGAGAACAGCTTGGTGTAAAGCGGCAACGTGGACCAAGAAGCGGACTAATGACCCACTGGTAGACTCTTATGAGTGCAACGACTAGCCATTGCTGCGGCGTGCGAGGGTGCGCCATAGCTTATCCAGTAGTTGTGATAAATCGGGGTTTTCTAATCCACGCACAGGTGCTTTAGCAATCACCACAATATCAATCGGCGGTAATTCGTGTTGATGTAAGCGAAAGCTTTCTCTGATCTGACGTTTTACGCGGTTACGCCATACGGCACGTTTGAGTGCTTTTTTCGGTATAGCTAAACCTAAACGCGGATGCGTCAGTTCATTACGAATGGCTAACAGAGTGAGATGAGGCGAAGAGGCTCGCACTGGTTGCGCGAAGACTTTTTGAAAAGTGTCGGGAGTTAACAGACGTAACTCCCGAGGAAAGGTTACTTGCTTGACCATTAAACTGTGGTCAGACGAGCGCGACCTTTAGCGCGGCGAGCAGCCAGAACTTTGCGGCCACCGACTGTTGCCATACGAGAACGGAAACCGTGGTTACGAGCACGTTTCAGTACTGAAGGTTGGAAAGTACGTTTCATAGCTATAATCCGTGAATTAACTGTACAGATTTGATGCTGTCGCCTACCGACGCGCCGATATAATGGCGAAAACATCAATTCAAAGAGGCGGGATTTTAAACAGATAACGGCTACACGTCAATCGGCCAGCGAATCAATAACTGGCAGAGCAGACAGGTAAGGTTGTCGTTTTATCTCGATCCTCACAAAAATCGCCACGATCCATTAAAGATCGCGGCGGGCGATTATATCGGTTTATGCCTATCTAGCAAGATCACTCTGCCTGATCTTGCATCACTCTTTGTAATGTGACCTGTTTGGCGCGGCCAAAATCAGTCTTGCCGGAACCCAGTTTGGGTAATTGTTCCAGCATCAGGATCTGCGTTGGCAGCAACAACGGGTTACAACCGTGCGCCAGCATGGCTTTTTTCAGCTCATTAATATCCAAAGTGACGGTGGTCAGTAATACGATTTGTTCGCCTTTTTTGGCATCCGGTATGTTTACGGCGATCACTTCGGTTTCTTCCAATAAGGCTTGTTGTACCGCAAGCTCTACCGCACCGAGACTGATCATTTCACCGCCAACTTTGGCAAACCGCGAATACCGATCGACGATAGTTAAGAAACCATCTTCATCCAGATGACCTTTGTCACCAGTCACGTACCACCGGCTACCATCGATCTCTTTTATCACACTGGCGTTTTTTTCCGGGTTATTCAGATAACCCTGCATGACTTGTGGCCCACCGATCAGGATCATGCCATCACTGCCGGTTGGCAATTCCACCAGTGTGGTTGGATCAACAATCCGTACATTCGAGCCCGGCAGTGGCATACCAACGGTGCCATGTTTGCTGCCAATTTGCAGATCCCAATACTGAGTATCCAGACAGTCAGGCAGATTGACACTGGCGACGGGTGTGGTTTCGGTGGCGCCGTATCCTTCCAAAATGTGTTTATTAAAACGGGTCAGAAACGCTTCACGAACTGCGGGATTCAGCTTCTCTGCGCCGGCCACGACGATGCGTAAGCTTTCCATCATCAGCGGATGCACTTTCGGGTGTTTGGCATATAAACGGAAGAAGGTGGAGGTGCCGCATAAAATGGTGGCACGGTATTGCGCAATACTTTTCGCGACACCCACTGCATCGGTCGGGTCGGCGTGGCACACCATCGGAATGCCTTCAATCAGCGGCATAAACTGATTTACCGTCAGACCAAAGGCATGGAACAGTGGCAAACAAGACATCAAGACATCTTGTTCTTGTGTGTTCACCACATCGGAGATCTGTTTCAGGTTCGCCATAATATTCTGATGGCTGAGCATGACGCCTTTCGGTAAACCTTCGCTGCCACTGGAAAACAAGATCGCGGCAGTTTGCTGACTATCATGCGTATGGTTACAGACTCGTTTCAAGAGACGGGTTGGCAGCAGACGGATGGCCAGCCAGCGCCAGAACGATTCATTGAAGTGGATTTCACTGCGCAGATCTTCCAAATAAACAATGTGTTTACCTTGTAAGACATTAATGACATCGCTATTTTTCTTCTCCAACCGTTCAACGAAACGACGTGACGTGTAAATGGTACGAATGTCTGCTTGTTCAATCGCGGTGTTCAGTGCCGCTTCATTGGCGGTGTAATTGAGATTAACAATGGTTTTACCGGCCAGCAGGGTGGCCATATTACATAACACACCACCAGTGCTGGTCGGCAGTAACAGGCCAACATTTTGCTCCGGGCTTAAACGGTGGATGCGGCGCGACAAACACCAGGCTGCAGCTAAAGCTTTATCCGCAGTCAGTGGGGCTGAGATGCCATCCGCCAGTGACAGTTTGCGACGTTCCCCTTTTTTAACGCTGCTGATCCAGGCATTGGTCAGTGTCGGCAAATTTTCTACGTGTTTTTGCCACGATTGCACAGAGAGATCGAAAACCCGTTTTTTGATCGTAACTGCGCTGCTGTCTTTAGGTTGTGGCTGACCGAAAGCAACGATGATTTCACGGTAATAACCACTACGACGCAGCGTTTTCAACTTGTTGGATGAGCGGGAAAATTGGCTGCCCCACAGGCCGCGCAGATAAAACGGCACAATAACCACATCATCACTGGCTTGTTTACAGGCTAACTCAAAACCACGGCGAAATTCACCCAGATGACCGTTGCGGCTAATGGAACCTTCCGGGAACAGACAAACCACTTCGCCTTGATTGAGCAGGTCACTGATGGTTTCCAGCGAACGGCGGCTGGCAGTATTGGCAATCGGCACACAACCATACAAACGGAATAACCATTTCAGGTATTTGTGCTCATAGATACTTTTGATCATGACAAAACGGACTGGACGTGGGCTGGCGATTTGTACAATCGCCCAGTCGATCCAGCTGACATGATTGCCCAGCAGCAGCACACCACCGGTGGCAGGAATATTCTGGATGCCTTGAATATCAACTTTATAACGCTGACTGAGCAGACTTTGTGCGATAAAACGCAGCAGAGTTTGCGGCATTTTACGGATGGTATAGATGCAACCTAATACCGTTACGCCAGCCATCAGATACAGCAGATGTTTACCATCAAAACCAAAATGCGCAAAAACCACGGTTAAAATCAGGAAAGAGAGCATGGCGATATTCTGGAACAGGTTGTTACCGGCAATCACCTTACCGAGTTCATCTTCGCGACTGTGGAATTGGATCAGTGCATTCAGCGGCACGATAAACATACCGCCAGCGGTGCCAATCAACAGAAAATCGAGGGCATACAGCGTGATGCTGGTAAATTGCGGCAGCATCACCAGACCGGCAGCCACGCCGACAATGCCAACCGGTATCAAGCTGGTGGCAATATAGTTGCGTGATAACCGTGCTGCCAGTGAAGAGCCCAGTGCGATACCCAGACCGGTGCATGCCAGCACACCTTGTAATACCAGCGTGTTTTCAATGCCCGCCGCTTGTTTGGCAAACGCGGGGAAGGCAGCCAGCAACACCTGACCCACGGCCCAAAACAGCGATAAACCGAGTACGGATAAACGAATGACATCGCGATCTAAGACGGGGGCCAGCTCTTTCTTAAACTGGTCTATTTTTACACTGTTTTGCCAGTCAAACGCCGGCAGCGGTTGTGGATGTTCCAGTGTTGGCAAACGATATAGCAGTAATAGCTCTAATACGGTACAGCCCACCAGCATCCAGCCAGCCGGGGCCAGTGATTGCAAGATCGGGCCACTTTGTTTGGAACCGGTCGGGAACCACAGCTCAAACACTACGGTGAAGGCCACGGTACCCGCCAAAATAGCGATAATAGAGACGGCCTGCACCGCGCCATTCGCTTCCGCCAGATGGTTTTTACCAAACAGTGCTTGGATATAACCGTATTTCGCGGGCGAATAAAACGTGGCCTGCACGGCGAGCAAGAAAGTCATAGTAAACGCTGGCCAGAACCAGCCTTGGTAATAACAAAGCGTGATTGCCAGCGTCAATCCCACTGCAATCCACGCCGAAAAGCGCATGACTTTATCTTTCGGGTATTTATCTGAGTAGAATCCGGCAGGAGCAAAAAAAGCAATGAATGGCAGCAGAATCAGCGCATTCACAATCGCAGTCAGGATCACCTGTTGCGAACCGTCATAAATCTTAAAAACAGTGTTCTGAATAATAATTTTATGTCCGAGATCGACAAAGGCATTCATAAAGCCGGCCAGCAGAAAGGCGAGGGCGCCACGCTGGCTAAGTAATTTGAACATGAGGAAGTCCTGATTTCCACCTAACAGATAACTATATCGTGAATAATAGTATCGTTTTTTACAAATAGAATTCGCCTTGTTGCGTCTGTTACACCTCATGGTATTGTTAAATAATACTTTATTGTAATAGAGAGATTTATGAGTCAGACCAACAGCCTGTTATTAGCCTTAAAAAAACAGCTGCGGGCACAGGGGAAAACCTATGCTGATGTTGCCCAATTACTGGATTTGAGCGAAGCGTCGGTTAAGCGGTTGTTTGCCAGCCAAAGTTTTACCCTGCAACGACTGGAGCAGTTGTGTGACTGGTTACAAATTGAATTTTCCGAGCTGATGCAACAAGCACAACAACAACCCCAGCTGACTCAGCTCTCTTTACAGCAAGAACAAGATATTGCCGCCGATCAATTACTGCTGCTGGTGGCGGTGAGTGTGATTAATGGCTTCTCGTTTCAGGATCTGCTTTCGCACTATGCGCTGACCGAACCCGAGTGCATACGTAAGCTGGCAGCACTCGATCGACTGAAGATCATCGACCTGCTACCCGGCAACCGGATCCGCCTACGTC
>JAQUHG010000065.1 GCA_028683735.1 Tolumonas sp.
TTTCACTCAAAAACGATAGATCACCACCATACCATAAGTAGAGTCGCCGTCTTTACGATTTACACGCGGCGCTATATACCACTTATCAGTTGCATAAGAGCCAACTGCGGCACCAAAAGTACCGACAACCACATCGAGCACGGAAAAATCACCGCCCAAAGCATAATCGGCGGCTTCACCTAAAAAAGCTTCTGATGTACTGACAGCAAAGCCAGTCCAGGCTGGAGATTTGACTTCTGGCCAGTATTTATCTGTGACATAGGTTGTTGCGCTGGCGATGGCGGCATTGCCGGCAAAATGGCTGAATTCTGCATTAAAACTGTCGTTGGCTTGTGCCGCTGATGTCATAAGCAAACCGCTGAACATGATCCATGTAATTGACTTCATCATGTTTCCCTCATGCAAGGAGTAAATGAACTACTTGTTACAAGTAATAATAGAACTCTTTTGGCGATACCCATCCCATTTCTGAGGAAATTTACTAATTTTGCCAAATGGCACACAGGATCATTTCTAACATTAACGTATTGATAATGATGTGAGAAAAATTCTGGCTTGGATCAGAAGTTCCGGGCTTGAGGGATACCGGGGTTTAATCAGGGGACCTTTAGCATGAATGAAATAGCGTTGGCAGTGAGTGTGTTATCTCTGGTGGCCATAGTGGGATTGTGGCTTGGAAACTTGCGGGTTTATGGTGTGGGGTTAGGCATCGGCGGTGTGTTATTTGGCGGGATTGCCGTTGGTCATTTTGCTAAGTTATATGGGTTGGTTATCGATTTTCATACGCTCGATTTTATCCGGGAATTTGGTCTCATCTTGTTTGTCTATACCATCGGCATACAGGTTGGCCCGGGCTTTTTTGCTTCGTTACGTTCATCGGGGTTAAAGTTGAATGCGTTTGCTGCGTTATTGGTGGTGTTGGGCGCCGTGATCGCAGTGATCATTCATAAAGTCTTAAATATTCCATTACCTGTAATTTTGGGCATTTATTCAGGTTCGGTGACCAATACACCTTCATTGGGGGCGGGGCAACTAATGTTGAGCTCGCTGGGGGCGGATTCCAATGTGATGGCACTGAGTTATGCAGTGGCATATCCATTCGGTATTTGCGGCATCTTGCTTTCTATGTGGCTGGTCAGATTGTTTTTCCGGATCAATGTAGACAGTGAAGCTCGGTTATATCAGCAACAATCTGGCCTGGGGCATGCCGGATTGCAGACGATGAATGTGGAGGTCAAAAATACGAATCTTAATGGGCTGACCTTACAGGAAATTCCGGATTTAGAGGAAGGTGAAGTGGTCTGTTCCCGCCTGAAACGAAATAACGAATTGCTGGTTCCCAAATCAGATACTGTGATTCAGTTGGGGGATCTGTTGCATTTGGTCGGTGATAAGAAAGCGTTGCGTAAAGTCAGACTGGTTATTGGTGATGAAGTTGCTGCCTCGCTGTCAACTCAGGGCACTGACATGCGGGTTGAGCGGGTGGTGGTGACGAATGAGAAGGTATTGGGTAAAAATCTGGGCGAGCTGCAATTTAAAAATAAATACGATGTGGTTGTTTCACGTTTAAACCGTGCGGGTATCGAATTGGTGCCAACCAGTGCCTCAGGATTGCAATTCGGTGATATTCTGAATCTGGTTGGGCGGCCTGAAGCGATTGATGCCGTTGCCGGGGTGGTGGGGAATGCACAGAACAAATTGCAACAGGTGCAAATGTTACCTGTATTTATCGGGATCGGGCTGGGGGTATTAGTAGGGTCGATTCCCTTTTATGTACCGGGATTTTCAGCAGCGTTATCACTGGGGCTGGCTGGTGGACCACTGATTGTTGCGTTAATTCTGTCCCGTATTGGCAATGTTGGTTCTCTGTATTGGTTTATGCCGCCGAGCGCGAATTTGGCGTTACGTGAAATCGGGATCGTTTTATTTTTATCGGTGGTTGGCCTGAAATCAGGGGGGGGATTTATTGCAACCTTGATTCACGGTGACGGGTTACTCTGGATGGCATGTGGTGCAGCCATTACTTTATTCCCACTACTGATCGTGGGCGTGTTGGCCAGAATCTTCGGGCGGATAAATTACTTGTCTTTGTGTGGCTTGATGGCTGGGTCGATGACAGATCCCCCTGCCTTGGCCTTTGCCAATGCGATCCATCCAACCTGTGATGCCGCTTCCTTATCGTATGCGACGGTTTATCCGATGGTGATGTTTTTACGCATTATTTCGCCACAACTGTTGATTATCTTGTTGTGGAGCGGTGGTTAGGCGTGCTGAAAATAACAAAGCCACCGATCTCGGTGGCTTTGTTTTATGGGAGAGACATTAAGACAATAACGCTCGCGCTTTCGTCAACACATTCTCATCTGTAAACCCAAATAGCTTAAACAGCTGGTCCGCCGGAGCGGATTCACCAAAGCTCGTCATGCCAATCACCTCACCATCGAGCCCCGTGTAGCGTTGCCAGTAGTCGGCAATGCTGGCTTCAATTGCCAAGCGTGCACGCACGGCTTTCGGTAACACCTGTTCTTTGTACTCCGCCGCTTGTTTATCAAAACGCTCGGTGCAGGGCAGTGAAACGACGCGGACTTTCTTGCCTTCGGCGGCTAAGGTGTTCGCTGCGTTTACTGCGAGGCTGACTTCCGAGCCGGTCGCCATGATGATAAGTTCTGGTGTGCCGTCGCAATCTTTCAGGATGTAACCACCCTTCTCGACATCACTGACTTGTTGGCTGCTGCGTGGCTGTTGCGTCAGGTTTTGACGGGAGAAAATCAAGGCGCTGGGGCCATTCTGACGTTCAATCGCCGCCTTCCAGCTCACCGCTGATTCTACCTGGTCGCACGGACGCCAGGTTTCCATGTTCGGTGTTAAGCGTAAGCTCGCCAGTTGTTCCACTGGCTGATGGGTTGGGCCATCTTCGCCCAGACCAATCGAGTCGTGGGTATAGACAAAAATCGAACGTTGTTTCATCAGTGCGGCCATACGCACCGCGTTACGGGCATATTCCATAAACATCAGGAAGGTGCCGCCGTAAGGAATGAAACCACCGTGCAATGTCACGCCATTCATAATCGCCGACATACCAAACTCACGCACCCCGTAGTGCATGTAGTTGCCCTGTGGGGTTTCAGCGGAAACGTCGAGTGCACTGGTGTGACGGGTCAGGTTGGATGGCGCTAAATCCGCCGAACCACCGAGCAGTTCAGGTAAGATTTTCGCGTATTCGTTGAGGGCTTTCTGGCTGGCCTGACGGCTGGCGATGTTAGCGGGGTTTGCTTGCAGGTCAGTAATGTAAGCGTTGGCTTTATCCGCCCAATCGGCGGTTAACGTGCCGGCGCTTCGGCGTAACAGCTCGGCAGCTTCTTGTGGGAACACTTCCTGATAAGCAGCGAACTGTTTGTTCCATTCATTCTGCACCTGTTGACCTTGGGCTTTCGCATCCCACGCTTGATAGATGTCTTGTGGAATTTCAAACGGGGCATGGGGCCAGTTCAGGAACTCACGCACTTTAGTGACTTCATCTTTACCCAACGGTGCACCGTGGCAATCGTGACTGCCGGATTTATTCGGTGAGCCGTAACCGATAATGGTTTTACAGCAAATCAGCGTCGGGCGCTTAGTATCTGTTTTGGCTTCACGAATGGCAGCATCGAGTGCGCGCGGGTCATGACCATCGACGGCGTCAATCACCTGCCAGCCGTAAGCACGGAAGCGGGCAGGGGTATCGTCAGTAAACCAGCCATCGACATGACCATCAATCGAGATGCCGTTATCATCCCAAAACGCAATCAGTTTGCCGAGTTCTAATGTGCCGGCCAGTGAGCAGACCTCATGTGAGATACCTTCCATCAAACAGCCATCGCCCATAAAGGCGTAGGTGTAGTGGTCAACAATGTCATGCCCCGGTTTATTAAACTGCGCGGCCAATGTTTTCTCTGCCAGTGCCATACCGACCGCATTGGCAATGCCCTGACCCAGTGGGCCAGTGGTGGTTTCCACACCTGGTGCATAACCGTATTCCGGATGGCCCGGTGTTTTAGAGTGCAGTTGGCGGAACTGTTTTAATTCTGACAGCGGCAGGTCATAACCAGTGAGGTGCAGCAGGGAATACAGCAACATCGAACCGTGGCCATTCGATAACACAAAGCGGTCGCGGTTTATCCAGGTCGGGTCGGTCGGGTTATGTTTTAAATGGTGACGCCACAGCACTTCAGCGATATCAGCCATACCCATCGGTGCACCGGGGTGACCTGAGTTGGCTTGTTGCACGGCATCGACACTCAACATACGCACAGCGTTAGCGAGGGTTTTAGGGTCTAAACTCATGAGCGGGGCTCCATTATTTTATTCAAAATAGAAACGAGTCTGGCGGATTAGCCAAAAGAGGGTAATGGGAACAAGGTCAACGACCCTCCGCGCCAAGGATGGCGCGGCGGAGTCCCCATGGATGGGTTTACGACGTGTCGGTGGCGTTGTTTCCATTGACCGACCATCCACCCGAAAAACGAAATCAAGCCAATCGTGTTGCCAGCAACTGCTCTAACTTCACCTGGTCAATCGCAAAGTTACGAATGCCTTCGGCCAACTTCTCGGTCGCCATGGCATCCTCATTGTGCTGCCAGCGGAACTGCGCTTCGGTCAGGGCAGCAGGGCGGGCTAAACGCACCCCGTCATCGGCTAAATGACGCACTAACTCGCCGGAGGTTTCTTCCAACTCTTGTAACAGATTTGGGCTGATGGTCAGACGGTCACAACCTGACAGCGCTAATACTTCATCGAGATTACGGAAGCTGGCACCCATCACCACGGTGGCATAACCATGCTGTTTGTAATACTGATAAATGGCGCGCACAGACAGCACACCCGGGTCGGTTTCTGCGGTGTAGGTCTGACCGGTTTTGGCTTTGTACCAATCGAGAATTCGACCGACAAATGGTGAAATAAGATAAGCACCGGCTTCCGCACAGGCACGGGCCTGCGCAAAGCTAAACAACAGGGTCAGGTTGCAGTTAATGCCCTCTTTTTCCAACTGTTCTGCGGCACGAATACCTTCCCACGTGGACGCAATTTTAATCAGCACCCGTGAACGCGGAATGCCCTGATACTCATACAAGCCAATCAGCTTGCGGGCTTTTTCGATGGTAGCGGAGGTATCAAACGACAAACGCGCATCGACTTCGGTCGAGATACGGCCTGGCACGTGTTTGAGCACTTCACAGCCAATTGCCACAATCAGGCGGTCGGCGGCTTCTTCGACTTGCACCGCGATGTCAGCCGACAGTGGTTTAGCCTGTGTTATCACACTTTCCAGCAGCGGAGCATATTCCGGGCTGGAGACAGCTTTCAAAATCAGTGATGGATTAGTGGTCGCATCTTCCGGTGAATACAATTTAATGGCGGGTAACTCGCCTGTGTCGGCGACGACCGTAGTAACGGCACGTAATTGTTGTAACAAACTGCTCACGATAGCTCCTTGTCGCTCTGAAAGGCCATACCCTTTGTTCTTGAAGTTGCAGCTGCGTTGACGGCGTTCTTTCGCCCCAATCACATAGTCTATCTATGCTCATGGGGATTCATTCTCTTGTCGCCTTGCTGCAACGCCAATTACTTTGGGTATATGTCGAGGTTTATACAGAAGTTATACCCCCGTTGGGTAACGGGGGTGTTAAATTTATTTACAAAATTTGTAATAGACCTCATTCCAGAGAATTTCTTTCTTCAATTCAGGGATTGTGGTGTTTTCATCAATCAGCAGGAACTCAATGCCCGCCATCTCAGCATAGATCCGCAGATATTCGGCATCGACCGCCTGACTGAACACGGAGTGGTGTGCTGCACCCGCTAAGATCCACGCTTCTGCGCCAACTTCCAGATTTGGTTTTGGTTCCCACAATGCGCAAGCAACCGGCAGTTTTGGCAGTGCGTGAGGCAGATCAACCACATCCAGATTGTTGACGACCAGACGGAAACGATTACCCATATCGATCAGGCTGGCATTCACTGCTTTGCCGGCAGGGGCAGAGAACAACAACCGTGCTGGTGGTGCTTTTTTACCGATGCCTAAGTGTTGTACGTCGAGTACTGGTTTTTTGCTGGCAATGGATGGGCAAACTTCCAGCATATGCGCACCCAACACCAGATTTTTACCGTCTTCCAAATGATAGGTGTAGTCTTCCATGAATGAGGTGCCGCCTGGCAGACCGTGTCCCATTACTTTCAATGTTCTGAGCAGCGCAGCGGTTTTCCAGTCGCCTTCGCCACCGAAACCGTAACCTTGTTGCATCAGACGTTGGCAAGCCAAGCCCGGTAACTGGTGAATGCCATACAGATCTTCAAAGGTGGTCGTGAACGCGCCGAAATTACCTTGTTGCAGGAATTTCTTCATGCCCAGTTCCTGGCGTGCGGCTTCATACAGCGATTCGCGATAAGTGCCACCGACTTTCACGGCATCAGTCAGGGTATAAATGGTTTCATACTCATCTAACAATGCACTGATATCACCAGCTGAGACGTCATTGATCACTTTGACCAGATCGCCGACGGGGTGGTAATTCACCTGATAACCGAATTGAATTTGCGCTTCAACTTTGTCGCCTTCCGTCACGGCGACATTACGCATGTTGTCACCGAAACGAGCGACTTTCATCTGTTTGCTGTCATAGACAGCAGCGGAGATACGCATCCAACGGGCAATTTTTTCATGTGCGGCTTTATCTTCCCAATAGCCAACCACAACGGTACGTGGCAGACGCAGACGGGCGCCCATGAAACCGAATTCGCGACCACCATGTGCGGTCTGGTTCAGGTTCATGAAATCCATGTCGATTTCGCCCCATGGCAGATCTTTGTTGAACTGAGTATGGAATTGCAGCAGTGGTTTGTTCAGTTGTGTCAGTGCCGGGATCCACATTTTGGCTGGCGAGAAGGTGTGCATCCACACCATCACACCCACGCACTGTTGCGTGTGATTGGCATCGCGGGCAATGGCAGAGATTTCATCCAGCGTAGTGCCGGTTGGTTTCAGCACAATTTTCAGCGGCAGGCCGGCTTTTTCGTTCAGCTGATTGGTAATGATTTGGGCATGATCCGCCACTTGTTTCAGCGTTTCTGGGCCATATAAATGTTGGCTACCGACGACAAACCAAACTTCTAACTGTTTTAAAAATTCCATGATCTATTCCTCGTCTATTATTTGGCGGTTGATTGACCGTAATAAGCATTTTTACCGTGTTTGCGCTGGTAGTGTTTTTCCAGCATGTAATCGGGCAGCGCTGCCGCTTGCGGGTTTAACTGATGAGTGATCCACGCCATGCGCGCAACTTCTTCCAGCACGACCGCGTTGTGCACCGCATCATGCGCATCTTTACCCCAGCTAAACGGACCATGATTGGCGACCAGAATGCCGGGCATGGTCAGTGGTGGCGTATTGCGCAGCGTTTCTACAATCAGGTGTCCGGTCAGACCTTCGTAATCTTCGTGCACTTCTGATTCGGTTAACAAGCGGGTGCAAGGCACATCGCCGTGGAAATAATCGGCCTGCGTGGTGCCTTGGATCGGGATCGCGCGGCGTGATTGCGCCCATGCGGTGGCATGGGTGGAATGGGTATGCACCACACCCCCCAACTCTGGGTAGCGGCGATACATCACCAGATGGGTTGGGGTATCGGAAGAAGGTCGCAGCGTTCCCTCGACACGGTTTCCATCCAGATCTAATACCACCATGTCATCGACTTTCATGGTTTCGTAGCTGACGCCGCTTGGTTTGATCACCACTAAACCGCGTTCGCGATCGATGGCGCTGACATTACCCCAGGTGAAGGTCACCAGGTCGTAACGCGGCAGATCGAGATTGGCTTCCAGCACTTGCTGTTTGAGTTGTTGCAGACTCATGCTGATTTCCCCTCGTTATAAAGTGGCTCAGCGGCTTCGCCCCATTTCAGGTAACGCTGATAGAGGGTTTCGTATTCAGCAACTTTGTCGGCTTGTGGTTGGTGTGTGCGTTCCACCGGGCTGGCCATGTTGTCTTGTGCAGCATTGATCGATGGGTAAATATCCGCCGCAACCGCCGCAAAAATTGCCGCACCTAATGCGCAGCATTGATCTGACGCCACCACTTGGATCGGGCGGTTCATCACATCCGCACAAACTTGCATCACGGTCGGCGATTTACGCGCAATACCGCCTAACGCCATCACTTGTTCCACTGGCACGTCCTGGCTGGTCATGCATTCCATGATGCTGCGTGCGCCAAAGGCGGTAGAAGCAATCAGTGCGCCGAACAAATCAGGGGCATCGCTACCCAGATTTAAACCAGTGATGGTGCCTTTCAGGCGTTGATTGGCATTCGGTGTGCGACGGCCATTGAACCAGTCGAGTACGACCGGCAGATGAGCCAGATCGACTTGTTTGTCCCATGATTGGGTCAGGGAGGCCAGCATCTGCTGTTTGTAATTTTCCAGTGCAGTTTTCAGCTCTGGATAGGTTTTGGTCAGTTGATCCAGCGGCCAGCTCAGCAGGCGCTGATACCACGCATAAATATCACCGAAAGCAGATTGTCCGGCTTCCAGACCGATCATGCCGGGCACGACGCTGCCATCAACCTGACCACAAATGCCGGCAATTGCGCGACGACCAATGGTGGCGTGATCCGCAATCAAAATGTCACAAGTGGATGTGCCGATGACTTTCACCAGCGTATTCAGGCTGGCACCCGCACCCACGGCGCCCATATGGCAGTCGAATGCGCCACCGGCAATCATCACATCATCCGGCAGATGCAGGCGTTCCGCCCATTCGGAGGTGATTTTCCCCACCGGAATATCGGCAGTATAGGTTTCAGTAAACAGCGGGTAGTCGAGATCTTTGGTCAGTAACGGGTCGAGGGCATTCAGGAAGTCTTCAGCTGGCAGGCCACCCCATTCCGGGTTCCACAATGATTTATGCCCGGCAGAGCAACGACCACGTTTAATGTTTTTCGGCGCTTGTGTGCCACTTAATAGCGCTGGCACCCAGTCACAGAGTTCGATCCAGTTACAGGCGGCTTCACGCACGGCGGCATCGGCGCGGGAAACGTGCAGAATTTTGGCCCAGAACCATTCGGAAGAGTAAATGCCACCAATGTAACGGCTGTAATCGGTGAACTTACTGCTGTGGCATAGCGCGGTGATGGTTTCAGCTTCGGCAATCGCGGTGTGGTCTTTCCACAGCACAAACATGGCGTTCGGGTTTTTCGCAAATTCATCACGCAGTGCCAGCACATTACCATCGGCATCAATAGGGGCTGGCGTTGAGCCGGTGGTGTCGACACCAATGCCGCGGATCGCAGAGCGTTGCGTAGGTTCTAATAACGAAACCACCTGCTGCACGGCTTTTTCCATCGATTCGATGTAGTCGAGTGGGTGGTGGCGGAATTGATTATTGATCGCGTCGCAAAACTTGCCTTCGCTCCAGCGTGGGTAATAGACCACGTGGGTGGCCAGCTCAGCGCCGTCCCGGCATCGCACGGCTAATGCCCGTACGGAGTCGCTGCCGAAGTCGAGACCGATGACGATGTGCTCAGACATGGTGTTCTCCTGAAAAAATAAAAGTAATGGAATGACTGTGATGGAAACCATAGGAGATGTTGGCAATACGCCGTTAGTAATTAGCTGCTAAAAATATGGACATATTTGCTGTCTGATGGGTTTATGGAAGGCAGTTCAAATTTCGATATATGACTAAATTGCTAAAGATATAGACGAAATAGCTACAATTTTTCTGCGTGATCCAGGTCTCTAAATTTCGCTGAGAAAACGATTACAACTAATAGCGTTCAATCAACGAAGTCGATAAACAACTGTTTTAGCTTGCTGTTTTTCAGGTTGATGCCAACACACACAATTGAAGCATCAAATAATTGAATTTAACGACACAACAGCTGGAGACAACACCATGAATAAAATGGTTAAAAATCTAATCACTGCAGGTTTAGCATTTGGTATAGCTAATTCTGCTTTTGCTGCAGAGAAGCTGAAGTTGGGATATCTGGTTAAACAACCAGAAGAGCCATGGTTCCAGACCGAATGGGCCTTTGCAGACAAAGCTGGTCAGGATCTGAATTTCGATGTCATTAAGATCGCAGTACCAGACGGTGAGAAGACGCTGAATGCGATTGACAGCCTGGCGGCTAACGGTGCGAAAGGTTTTGTCATCTGCACACCAGATCCAAAATTAGGCCCGGCCATCATGGCGAAGGCAAAAAGCATGGATCTGAAAGTCATCACGGTTGATGACCAGTTTGTGAATGCCAAAGGCAATCCAATGACCGATGTTCCGTTGGTGATGATGGCAGCAACCAAAATTGGTGAGCGCCAAGGTCAGGAACTTTACAAAGAAATGATCGCCCGTAAATGGGATGTCAAAGAAACCGGCGTATTAGCTATCACTGCCAATGAATTAGACACCGCTCGTCGCCGTGTTGAAGGTTCAATCAGCGCATTGAAAGCAGCCAGTTTCCCTGAAGCGCAGATTTACAGCGTACCAACGAAAGCGAACGACATTCCAGGCGCACTGGATGCTGCCAACTCCATGCTGGTACAACATCCAAATGTGAAAAACTGGCTGATCGTGGGTATGAACGATAACACCGTATTAGGTGGTGTGCGTGCAACTGAAGGCCAGGGCTTCAAAGCTGCCAATGTGATTGGTATCGGCATCAACGGTGTGGATGCGGTGAACGAACTGTCGAAATCGAAAGCCACTGGCTTCTTCGGTTCTCTGCTGCCAAGCCCTGACGTTCACGGTTATAAGAGTATTCAGATGCTGAATGACTGGGTAGTGAAAGGTGTTGAGCCTGCCAAATTCACCGAAGTTACTGACGTAGTGCTGATCACTCGTGACAACTTCAAAGTCGAGCTGAAGAAAAAAGGTCTGTAATCGGAATTAATATGCTCCGGCATGGGGGAAAGCCCATGCCGGGCGCGGAGTGAAAAAATGAATCAGTCAGTCCCTTATCTGGAATTTTGTGGCATCAGCAAAGAATTCCCCGGCGTGAAAGCATTGCAGAATGTCTCCTTCTCCTGCCGCGAAGGAACCGTGCATGCACTGATGGGTGAAAACGGTGCCGGTAAATCTACGTTGCTGAAAATTCTCAGCGGTTTTCAGGCACCAACAAATGGTGTTATCAAATTAGGTGGCACAGAAACCACGTTCCAAAACACCGTGGACGCACTGGAAAGTGGTATCGCCATCATTTATCAAGAACTGCACTTGGTGCCGGAAATGACCATTGCAGAGAACATTTATCTGGGTCAGCTGCCGACTAAGCATGGTTTCATTGATAAAGAAAAACTTTATCAGGATGCTGCACGTCAGCTCGCTCGTTTGGGTATGGATGTTTCACCCGAAACACCGCTGAAATATCTCTCTCTTGGACAATGGCAAATGGTTGAAATCGCCAAAGCGCTGACACGCGATGCGCGGGTGATTGCCTTCGATGAACCAACCAGCAGCCTATCGTCTCGTGAAATTGAACAGTTATTCCGCGTCATCCGCCAATTGCGGGATGAAGGGAAAGTCATTCTGTACGTCTCGCATCGTATGGATGAAATCTTCGAGCTTTGTGATGCCATTACCGTTTTCAAAGATGGCCAATTCGTCCGCACATTTGAGTCAATGCAAGAAGTCGATCGTGACCTGTTAGTGAAAACCATGGTGGGCCGTGACCTGACCGATATCTACGGCTATGAGCCTCGTCCGCATGGCGAAATGGGTCTGCAGGTCAGCAATCTGATGGGGCCAGGCCTAAAAGCACCGGTCTCTTTCCATGTGAAGCGCGGTGAGATACTCGGGATCTTCGGCTTGGTCGGTGCTGGACGCAGCGAAATGCTGAAACTGATCTTCGGCGCGGAAAAAATGGCATCCGGTGACATTTGTGTATTTGGCAAACCAGTACCCATCCGTAACCCAATTGATGCAATTCATAGCGGCATCATGCTTTGCACTGAAGACCGTAAAGCACTGGGCATCATCCCGATCCACTCGGTGCAGGAAAACATCAACATCAGTGCCCGTCGACATAAAGCGCGTGGCGGCTTCCTCATCAATCAGCAATGGGAAGATGAAAATGCCAAGTTACGCATCCGCGACATGCGGGTGAAAACGCCGTCACCACATCAAGCCATCATGCATCTGTCGGGTGGGAATCAGCAAAAAGCAATTTTGGGCCGTTGGTTGTCGGAAGACATGAAAGTCATTCTGCTCGATGAACCAACCCGCGGTATCGACGTCGGTGCCAAAAATGAAATCTATAACGTGATCTACGATCTGGCTAAATCGGGTATCGCCGTGGTGGTGGTGTCCAGTGAGTTGCCAGAGGTGCTTGGTGTTTCCGACCGCATCATGGTGATGCGTGAAGGACGGGTATCCGGCGAGTTGCTGCATACCGAAGCCAATGAAATTAAAGCCCTGCATCTGGCGATGCCAGCTCGTTAATAACCGGTTTCAGATTTGAGATAATTGAGGAGTTTTACCATGGCAATAACCACTGCTGCACAAACAACAGCAAAAAAAGAGACAAGTCGCTCAGGGCTGCAAATCGCCCGCATCTGGGATCAATACGGCATGCTGGTGATTTTCGCCATCCTGTTCCTGTTGGCCAGTATGCTGATCCCAAATTTTGCCAGCATGATCAATATGAAAGGGTTGGGGCTGGCAGTGTCGATGTCGGGCATGGTCGCCTGTGGCATGCTGTTCTGTCTGGCGGCTGGCGAATTTGATATGTCGGTCGGCTCCATCGTCGCCTGTTCCGGCGTCACCTGTGCGGTCGCCATTAATGCGACTGAAAGTATCACCATGGGTGTGCTGGCAGGTTTAGGGGTCGGCGTGCTATTCGGTCTGGTCAACGGCATCGTGGTGGCGAAGTTCAAGATCAACGCCCTGATCACCACACTGGCGACCATGCAGATGGCGCGTGGTATGGGTTACATCATCTCTGATGGTAAAGCCGTGGGTATCGTCGAAGAGCAGTTCTTTGATATCGGCAACTCGGCCATGTTCGGTATTCCAACCCCAGTTTGGATCACCGCGGTCTGCTTTGTTCTGTTCGGTTTACTGCTGAATAAAACCACCTTTGGTCGTAACACCCTGTCGATGGGGGGTAATGAAGAAGCCTCGCGTCTGGCGGGTGTGAATGTCGTGCGCACTAAAATCATCATCTTCACCATGACCGGTTTCATCTCGGCTCTGGCTGGCATCATTCTGGCGTCTCGTATGACCTCCGGTCAGCCAATGACCTCCATCGGTTTCGAGCTGATTGTTATCTCCTCCTGCGTATTGGGCGGGGTTTCCATGAAAGGGGGTATTGGCAAGATCTCTTATGTCATTGCCGGTGTACTGATCTTAGGTTTGATGGAAAACGCCATGAACCTGCTGAATATCTCTCCGTTCGCACAATATGTGGTACGTGGTCTGATCCT
>JAQUHG010000333.1 GCA_028683735.1 Tolumonas sp.
GCTTGTAACAAGCCACAAGATGAGCGCGTCAGTAACAAATGTAATCCTGCCTGATTCATACCGTTTCTCATTGTTTGTTAACGTTATGTTTACAACCATAGCACAGGATCTCGACGGATTGTTGCATCAAAGATCGCTCTAAGCCGTGGATGCGTAGTAATCTATGCCAACTACGCCCAAAGTAATTGGAGTTGCAGCAAGGCGACAAGAGAGCGAATCCCCATGAGCATAGAGATGCTATGTGATTGGGGTGAGTGAATGCCGTCAACGATGCTGCAACTTCAAGTACGAAGGGTATATTCGCATAATGTCGTTATTAAACTCTTACGGGAATTATTGCATGCGTTTTCTGTTTCGCAGTATTAAATGGTTTTTCCGTTCTCTGTGGCGGATCATCAACTTCACCCGATTGCTGTTGATCAATCTGATTTTCATCGCGATTGTTCTGGCGATCGTGATCGGGCTTCGAGAGGAAACGCCAGAAACCACCATTCAGGACGGTGCATTAGTTCTCGATCTGGCCGGTAAACTCGTTGAACAACCGTCCACGCCAAATCCTGCTGATCAGCTGATGGAAAAGTGGCTGTCAGATAAAGATAAACCGCGTGAAATTGCTGTCGGTGATGTGGTCTATGCCATTCAACAGGCAAAACAAGACCCGCGTGTTAAAGGGATCGTGCTGAAAACTGCTGATCTGGAAACAACCAGTATTGGTAAATTACTCACCATTACACAAGCGTTGGACGACTTCCGTCAAAGTAAAAAACCGGTAGTTGCGGTGGGCAATTTTTATCAGCAACATCAATATCTGCTGGCAGCACACGCAGATACGATTCTGCTCAATCCAGCTGGTGCGGTGGCTATTCAGGGGCTTGGGTTATATACCCTGTATTTCAAATCGGCCTTGGATAAATTCAATTTAACCCCGCACGTCTTCCGCGTCGGCACTTATAAATCGTTTGTCGAGCCTTATATTCGCGACGATATGTCACCGGAAGCACGTGAAGCCAATCAACGCTGGCTGAATGTGCTCTGGCAGCAATATGTAGACAATGTCAGTGCCGCACGACACATACCAGCCGATGCCGTTTCGCCTAGCAAAGAACAGGTGTTAACTCGTTTAACCAAGGCCGAAGGCAATGCGGCGCAATATGCCCTCGACCAGGGGTTAGTTGATGAGCTGTCAACCTACGATGAAACCATCGAAACCATTCAGAATTTTGCTGGTAAAGATGGTCATGATTTCCGCAGTATTGCTCTGACCGATTATTTGCACGCCCTACCCGCGCGTTATAAACAGCAAGCCAACAAACCTAGAATCGGTTTATTAGTTGCCGCGGGCACTATCGTTGACGCAGACAATCAGCCCGGCACCATCGGTGGTGAAGCACTGGCGAAACAGATCCGTGATGCCATGTATGATAAAGATATCAAAGCCTTGGTATTGCGTATTGATAGCCCTGGTGGCAGTGCCTTTGCTGCCGATCAAATTCGTACCGCTCTGCTGGCATTTAAAGCCAGTGGCAAACCACTGGTCGTGTCGATGGGCAGTATGGCGGCATCAGGTGGATACTGGATTGCAGCAGATGCGGATAAAATTTTCGCGGAACCTTCAACCATCACCGGTTCAATTGGCGTATTCGGTATGTTCCTGACCGCGGATAAAGCATTAAACGCTCTGGGCGTGCATACCGATGGCCTTGGTACTACCGATTTTACCGGTATCAGCCCGGCACAGCCCTTGCCGGAACATATCAAACAGATCGTGCAGATGAATGTCGAAAGCACCTACCAACGCTTCCTGGATCTGGTCGCTGAAGGCCGTGGTATGACCCCTGATCAGGTCGATAAAATCGCCCAAGGTCGAGTCTGGGTCGGCACCGATGCCAAAAAACTGGGTTTAGTGGATACATTAGGTGATCTGACACAAGCAACCGCTGAGGCCGGTAAACTGGCGAAATTGACTGACTTCCAAGTTAAGTTAATTGAACCAGAGCTTTCCGCCAAAGATAAGTTACTCCGGGAGTTGTTTGATCAAAGTGCGGAGTTACTACCCGCATCAGTGACGCATTCCGCTTTAGGCAATGTCGCATTACAGTGGTGGAAAGCCAGCAATCAGGCTTTACAACCCCTCAATGCGTTACAAGATCCACAAGGGATCTACAGTTATTGCCCAGTTTGTCAGTAGTAGAGGGGCTCGCCCCTCTGTTTTAAACGCAAAGGTTGTTCGCAGATGAAAAAACGTATTTATATTGCCTACACAGGCGGCACTATTGGCATGCAACGCTCTAGTCAGGGTTACATCCCACAGGCTGGTTTTATGGAAAACTGTCTGGCAGGTATGCCAGAATTCCATCGCGAAGAGATGCCTGATTACACCATTCATGAATACAGTCCGCTGATCGATTCGTCAGATATGACACCCGCTGACTGGCAACGTATTGCGGAAGATATTCGCGACCACTACGACGACTTTGATGGCTTTGTGGTATTACACGGCACCGACACCATGTCGTATACCGCATCCGCCCTGTCGTTCATGTTGGAAGATCTGCATAAACCGGTCATCATCACCGGCTCGCAGATCCCTCTTGCGGAACTGCGTTCCGACGGGCAGCAGAATTTACTGGATTCGCTGTATATTGCGGCAAATTACCCAGTGCAGGAAGTAACTCTGTATTTCAATAATCAGCTGTTTCGCGGGAATCGCAGCACCAAGGTACATGCCGATGGTTTTCATGCCTTCGATTCACCGGATTTTCCACCACTCTTGGACGCCGGAATTCATATCGAATGGAATGCCGGTAAACCCGCAGAACTCAGTGATAAACCGCTGAAAATGCACTCGATTCAACCACAGCCAATCGGTGTGGTGACGCTATACCCTGGTATTTCTGTTGATGTAATTGCCAATATTCTACAACAACCAGTTAAGGCATTGATTTTATTGACTTATGGTGTCGGTAATGCACCGCAAAATCCAACCATGCTCAAACTGTTACGCGAAGCATCAGAACGTGGTGTACTCATCGTGAATCTCAGCCAATGTTTACGCGGTAAAGTGAATATGGGGGGTTATGCAACGGGCAATGCGCTGGCGGATGCCGGTGTGTTGTCCGGTTTCGATATGACCACCGAAGCCGCCCTCGCCAAACTGCATTTCCTGTTAAGTCAGCCGCTGACATCAGAGCAGA
>JAQUHG010000334.1 GCA_028683735.1 Tolumonas sp.
CCGGCGGTCCACCAATGCAATACTTCAACTGACGAAGCCATTGCAGAGACAGATACCAGTGACAGCATCAAACTGGAAACAAGGTAAGAACGGAGGGTCATTATCAATTCCTTGGCAAGGAAAGAATGGCTTGTAAGCCACCGTGTAAACGGTTTTCCAACACTAAATCGCCACCATGAGCGCGGGCAATACTGCGTGCAATCCCCAAACCAAGGCCATTACCGCTGCTATCTTGTGCTAGTCGGTAATAAGGCTCAAACACCTTTTCCAACTGCTGCTCCGGCAAGCCTGGGCCTTCATCAATGACGTAGAGGTATAGCATGTTGGTTTTGCTGTTTTTTTCCAAATCATCCATCACGATCACGCGAGCTTGATCACCATATTTAATCGCATTATCAATCAAATTGGCGATACAGCGTTTTAGCGCCAGTGGTTTACCGCGATATAAGTATTTGCAATGGCCTTCAATCGTCAGATGTGGATCGAGCAAGTTGTAGTCTTCCGCCATGCCCGCCAACAGCTGATTAATGTCGATCTCTTCAATATTTTCGTGGATGTGGGTGTCTTTCACCGTCTGAAGTGCGCCCTTGACCATCATCTCGAGGTCATCCAGATCTTTGCTGAATTTAGCAAACTGCGTATCGTCATCGAGTAACTCCACGCGCAGGCGCAACCGGGTAATCGGTGTTTTCAAATCGTGGGAAATCGAACTGAACAGCTTTTCGCGATCGCTGATATAACGGCGGATCCGCTGCTGCATAATATTGATCGCCCGGGTCACCGCGACAATTTCACTGGCGCCGGCTTCCGGTAACGGCGGTTGATCTATATCTTTCCCCAGACTGACTGCTGCCGCTGCTAAATGGCGTAACGGACGTGTTTGCCAGCGTACCAGCGCAAAGGTGAACGGGAATAGAATAATGGTCAGCAGAATAATGAAACGAAATTGATGTGGTGAAACCACGTCTTCATCCAGTGTCATATAGGGGGCTGGTAATAACGCGGCCAAATACAACCAGTCGCCATTTTCTAGCTTGATCTGCGTCACCATAATAGGCGGATTAATCGGCTCCATTAATAAGGTATAACGCGACCAGGAGGGAGGTATATCTGATAGCAACGTTTCATTATTAAAAACATGCAATTCGGCGGGGTACGAAAAATCTGTCTTGATCTGCATACTCTGTCCGAGTTTATGCAGTAGCGTCTGATTAACTTCTTTTAGTACCACTTGTTTTTTCGGGCTATCAGGAATGCCATTTAGCCGGATTTCTTCTTTGTTTAGTGAAACAAAAAAACGACTGCCACCCATATTACGTAACTGATCTAAAGCAATCGGGCGATATTGCAAGGGCAGCGATTTAAAGAAACTTACGGTGGAGGCTGCCGAATTAGCCAGGTCACGGGTTGCCGCCAGCATGCCCTCTAATTCTCGCTTTTCCAGTTGCTGCATCCAAATACCGGAAATCAGGCTTTGGGCTAATACAATCGCCAGCAGCAACAAAACTAACATCCGCGATAACAACGATCGCGGCACAAACAATGAAAAAAAGCGACGTAACCAGCTAGTCTTCATGTACAACATCTGCAATCAGCATATAGCCGCTGCCACGAATGGTTTTGATAATGCGAGGCCCTTTACCGTTATCCCCCAATTTCTGGCGTAAACGGCTGATTTGCACATCAATACCACGTTCCATTGGCAACGATTCACGCCCTCGGGTGGCATCACTAATTGCATCGCGATCCAGAATTTGTCCCGGATGTTGTAAAAAGAGGTGCAATAAAATGAAATCACTGCCAGTCAGATCGATGCTAGAGCCATCATCGTGCGTCAGCAGTTGTGTTCTTGAGTCCAGCGTCCAGCCAGCAAATTTCAGTTTACGACCAGAAACCACTTCTTTTTCTGGTTGACGGAATTCAGCGCGTCGTAATAAGGCTTTAATACGTGCCATCAATTCACGTGGGCTAAAGGGTTTCGCAATGTAGTCATCCGCACCCAATTCCAGACCAATCACTCGATCTGCTTCATCAGAAGCTGCAGTGAGCATAATAATCGGTACTTGTGATTTGCGGCGGATCTGCTGACACAGGCTGAAACCATCATCACCTGGCATCATAATATCCAGAATGATCAACTCGGGTGTAGCCAGTGCCAGTTGCTGGTACATTTCGACACCATCGCCGGCAGTCAAAACATCAAAACCAGCACGCGTCAGGTACTCTTTCAATAATTCCCTGATTTCCTGATCATCATCCACAATCAGAATGGGTTTACCTTTAGCCATGAACAACCTTCGTACAATTCTGCAATGCAAGAATTGAACACATTATGTTGCGAAAAAGCAAGAAAACGGCAAAGAACGTACGGCTAAATTGCAGATTGTATCTGCAACCGGTTCCAATTGAACTTTTTGTTGCATGGTATATATAAAAGGAAAGCTTGCTAATATAAGCAGAGCTAATCAGAGGATGAATCAAACTCATGACTAAACGTATTCTGGTGTTGTATTCCAGCCGAGAAGGGCAAACCCGAAAGATAGTCGATACTATTTTGACCCACGCAGCTAACTGGCAGGCAGATTTGCATGACTTGCATGCACAACCTACCCTTGATCTGACGCCTTATGACAAAGTGCTAATCGCTGCTTCTATACGTTATGGTCACTTTCATCCCAGTCTTAATAAATTTGTAGAACAACACTACGCGGCGTTAAAAGAAAAAGAGGCAGCTTTTATTGCCGTCAACCTTGTGGCGAGAAAGCCAGAAAAGAATACCCCGGAAACCAATCTCTATACACGGAAGTGGCTACATCAATCGATATGGAAACCACAACACGTTGTCGTGTTCGCTGGCGCTTTGCGTTATTCCCGTTATAACTGGTGGCAGAAGCGAATTATCCAGCTAATTATGTGGATGACAGGGGGAAGTACCGATACCAGCCGCGATATTGAGTTCACAAATTGGACAAACGTGCAAAAATTCGCCGAACAGTTACTGAAATCATAGGAATAGCATAAATGCGCTTGACGTGTTTCCGGTTTTCCGTAGAATGCGGCCTCACTGAGACGGCAGACGCCAACACAGAGCGAGTTAAGCAGTTGTGACGAACAACGCTTGACAAGCAAACGGGAAAGCGTATGATTCGCGTCCCTGACCTAACGGTCACGCTCTTTAACAATATATCA
>JAQUHG010000335.1 GCA_028683735.1 Tolumonas sp.
CTACCGATCCCTGAAGATATCACGCTGGTTGCAGGCGGAATAATTGCCGGTTTAGGTTATGCAGATGTGCATACTATGTTTGCCGTATGCATGGCTGGGGTACTGATTGGCGATGGCACTATGTTTACCTTAGGGCATACTTTTGGTCAGCGCATACTGGCTTTTGCACCGATCAGACGTATTGTGACGCCACACCGCTTTGCTCAGGTGCAGGAAAAATTCGTTAAATATGGTAACTGGGTACTTTTTGTCGCCCGTTTTTTACCTGGTTTACGTTCGCCAATTTTTATCGTTGCAGGTATGAGTCGCCGCATTTCAATTTGGCAATTCATCATAATGGATGGCCTTGCCGCTTGTATTTCTGTACCCGTCTGGGTTTATCTTGGTGACTATGGTGCATATAACCGCGATTGGCTGCTGCATATGGTGAAACGCGGCCAAACCGGTATCTACTCATTACTAGCCTTGGGAATATTGATACTGGTTGTTATAGTTTTACGCCACAGACGCAGTAAACAATAATCTGAGATAAAATAAAAAAACCAGCAGACTCGCTGGTTTTTTTATATGTGAAATTTGCAATTAATGCCCTAGCTCTCTGGCGGGTAATAACTGACTCGCCCGCCAAGCGGGATATACTGTTGCCAGTAAACTCATCAGGATAGCGGCTGTCGTTACTACCACCACATCAATCATATGCAGCTCAGATGGCAGGAAATCGATAAAGTAGATCTCAGGGTTCAAGAACTGATAACCGATTAATTGCTCCAGCCCGTGAATAATCGATGACAAATATTGGGCCAGTAAACAACCCAGTAACGCACCGCCTCCGGCACCAATCAATCCGTTCACCATGCCTTGCGTCATAAATACCAGCCGGATCTGCCAGTTCCCCGCCCCCATAGTCTTGAGTATCGCGATATCGCCCCGTTTTTCATTTACCGCCATCACCAGCGTCGACACGATATTAAAACACGCGACTGCCACTACCATCAGTAACACTACATACATGACTGTTCGCACCATCTGAATATCCTGATACAGATAGCCTTGCGAGGTCATCCAGCTGCGCAGATACATACGATACGGTAATTGATTGGCCGCTTGATAAGCGATGGTTTGAGCAGAGAGCACATCGTTTACTTCAATGCTTAATCCCTGCACCTCATTTTTCCAACCCAGCATCGATTGCGCATCTTGCAGATGGATATAACCCAATAAACCATCTAACTGACCGCCTAATTTCAGCAGACCCACGACGGTAAACTGACGTTGCATCGGTGCCGCAAAAGCTGACTGTGCATTTTTATCCGGCACTTGCATGGTGACACTATCACCAATTTTCACACCGAGTTTTTTGGCAATTTGCTGACCGATGATCACTCCATTTTCGCCGGGATGTAACGCATCCAGCCCATTGCCGGTCATATAATTGCCAGCTTGTGAGATCTCTTTTTCTTCGGCAGGTAACACAGCTCGTAATTGCGCCGCTTTCATTTTACCGCCCGCTTCCAACATACCGTTTAGCGAAATCAACGGCGCGACAGCGGTAATTCCAGGCTGTTTTTTTAATATTTGAATTGCAGACGGCCAATCGCTGAAGCCACCGGAAACCAGCTCAACTTCCGCATGCGGGATCACCGCCAGTACGCGTTGACGCAATTCACGCTCAAAGCCGTTCATGGCCGACAATCCTAAGATCAGCGCCATAACCCCTAACGCAATGCCAATAATTGAAGAGGCAGAAATAAAGCTGACAAAACGACTGCTACGGCGTGTCCGGCTATAACGCAAGCCCACAAACAGCGCGAAAGGCTGAAACATTATTCGCCTCCCACTAACGCGCCATCAACCATGTGAACCTGACGGTGCAGTTTGCCTGCCAACTCCCTATCGTGCGTGACCACTACAAATGCGGTACCCAATTCACGATTAAGCTGGCACATCAGTTCATAAATCGCCGTCGCGCTTTTATGATCCAGATTACCGGTTGGTTCATCCGCTAACACCAGATGCGGTTCATTCACCAACGCGCGGGCAATGGCAACCCGTTGACGTTCGCCGCCAGATAATTCTGCCGGGCGATGCGTAATACGATGTGATAACCCAACACGGCCCAGCATTTCTGTGGCCATCTGCGCTGCCTTTTTTACCGCCATACCGCCGATCAACAACGGCATCGCCACATTTTCTAATGCCGTGAACTCACCTAACAGATGATGGAATTGATAGACAAAACCCAATTCCCGATTACGAAATTGCGCTTGTTGTTGGCTGTTCCACTGATAAATATCCTGCTGTTCAAACAGCACCGTGCCAGATGTGGGAGTATCTAACGCGCCCAATAAATGCAACATGGTGCTTTTACCAGAGCCAGAACTGCCCACAATCGCCAGCATCTCTTTTTGCATAACAGTCAGATTAATGCCGCGTAACACAGGGGTTTCTAACTCACCTTCACGATAAGTTTTTACCAGATCCTGACAACGCAACAGGATGTTATTCATAACGTAACGCCTCCGCCGGACGAATATGGGCGGCACGATAGGCCGGATACAGCGTCGCCATAAAACTCATTAATAATGCCCCGAATGCAATCAGTAATACCTGCGATATTTGTAACTCGACCGGCAGGCCACCGCCACCAGCATCCATATACAGATTGAGCCCTAATATGCGCAGCACTGGGTTCAGATAGTGCGTTAACACTACCCCGCCAATCATGCCAAATATGCCGCCAAGCACACCGCTCCAGATCCCCTGCACAATGAAGATCTTCATAACAGTCTGACTTTGCATGCCCATGGTACGCAAGATCGCCACTTCACCTTGTTTGTCCAATACCACCATGACCAACGCAGAAAGAATATTGAATGCCGCCACCAGAATGATCAGCACTAACATCAGACTCATGATGTGTTTTTCCATCGCCACCGCGCGAAACAGTTCCCCACGCTCCTGACGCCAGTCTTGAAACACCAGTGATGATGGCAACTTGGTTTTGGCGATATCGTCAGTCTGAAACGCATCATCTAACCACACCCGCCTGCCAGTGATATTTTCCGGCTGATAACGTAGTAAACGACGGGCATCATCCAGATGGATCAGCGCAATCTGATCATCTACTGGCGAACCAACATCAAACAGAGCCACCACATGAAACAGACGCTGTGA
>JAQUHG010000336.1 GCA_028683735.1 Tolumonas sp.
AGTGAACACTATGACTATGCGCATTACCTTACCTGATTTTTCTGCTGCCCGCGTGTTAGTGGTGGGCGATATTATGTTGGATCGCTATTGGAGCGGCCCGACGCGCCGTATTTCACCGGAAGCACCGGTGCCGGTGGTGAAGGTCGAAAAAAATGAAGATCGTCCGGGCGGTGCGGCCAACGTGGCGTTAAATATAGCGGCTTTAGGCGGCCAAACTACGTTGCTGGGTTTTGTTGGTCAGGACGAAGCGGCCGATTGTCTGGAAGCGAAGCTGGCAGGTCATAAAGTAAACTCC
Source organism: Tolumonas sp. (assembly GCA_028683735.1). GTDB lineage: Bacteria > Pseudomonadota > Gammaproteobacteria > Enterobacterales > Aeromonadaceae > Tolumonas. Next base: position 296 of record JAQUHG010000336.1, read on the forward strand.
GATCTGGTGAAAGTTACCGATCTGCCGACCATCACCAAACTGCGTATTCTCAGTGGTAATCAGCAGTTGATCCGCCTGGATTTTGAAGACTCTTTTGCTACCGCGGATCCGGCGCCATTATTGGCAAAATTGGATGCGGCATTGCCTCATTTTAATGTATTGATCCTGTCTGATTACGCCAAAGGTGCGCTGACCTGCGTGCGTGAAATCATCCAGCTGGCGCGTAAACATCAGGTGCCGGTGCTGATTGATCCGAAGGGTGACAGCTTTGAAAAATACCGTGGTGCGACCTTAATCAAACCGAATATGGTGGAATTTGAAGCTATTGTCGGCAAGGTTAAAAACGAAGAAGATTTGATCGCTAAAGGTCAGGCATTACTGCAAGAACTGGATCTGGAAGCCTTGCTGGTGACACGTTCTGAACACGGTATGTTGCTGCTGCGTAAAAACGGGGCGGTGTTAACACTGCATACGCAAGCGCGTGAAGTGTTTGATGTCACCGGTGCCGGCGATACCGTCGTTGGCTCATTAGCTACCGCGCTGTCAGCCGGCAAATCACTGGAAGAAGCCTGTGCGATAGCCAACAGTGCAGCAGGGGTCGTGGTCGCCAAACTGGGTACTTCAACGGTCAGCCCGCAAGAACTGGCGCAGGCACTGCATGAACACAGCAGCACAGAGCAGGCATTTGGCGTGATGAGTGAAGCCGAGCTAAAAACCGCTGTGTTAGCAGCTCGTCGTCGCGGAGAAAAGATCGTGATGACCAATGGTTGTTTCGACATTCTGCATGCCGGCCATGTCTCTTATCTGAAAGCGGCGCATAAACTGGGTGATCGTCTGATCGTTGCCGTGAACACCGATGCGTCGGTGCGTCGTCTGAAAGGCGAAAAACGCCCGATCGTGCCGGAAGATCAACGTATGGCCGTGCTGGCTGGTTTGGATTCCGTCGACTGGGTGGTGCCATTTAGCGAAGATACCCCACAACGCGTGATTGCCGCGATCCTGCCGGATCTGCTGGTCAAAGGTGGTGATTATCAGCCACAAGATATTGCCGGTTATGCAGAAGTGACGGCCAACGGTGGCGAAGTGCGGGTGTTGCACTTTGAAGACGGTTGTTCCACCAGCAATATTGTGAAAACCATCATCGAACGCGAATGTAAATAAGCCTGCACGACATCCTGTTCCAGTGGGGCAGGATGTCGCAATTTGTCACACTTGTGGCATAGCTTTGCCAACTCTCTTTGTTTCACTAAAGATATTCTAATTAAACGGATATCTTTCATGCGTTATCTCACTCTTCTGCTTTTGCTTTACTTGTCCGTTTGGGGGCTGGCATTGCCATCCGGTGCTCTGGAACAAGGGTTTATGTTCTGGCGTAATCAAGGTATCAATTTATCCGGTTTGATTGCTGTTGCCCTGATGGGGGCATTGATCTTGATGGCAACGCGTCCGCATTGGCTGGAACAACGCCTGGGCGGGCTGGATCATCTGTATCAACTGCATAAATGGAGCGGGATCACCACGGGTTCTATGGTGATCGTGCACTGGTTGCTGACCAAATCACCGCGCTGGCTGGTGGATTGGGGGCTACTGCAGTTAGGGCCAAGACCTACCGGAGCGCATGTTCCGGATGCCTGGCGCGGGATTGCCAAAGAGGCGGGTGAATACTGCTTCTACGCGATGATCCTGTTTATCATTATCAGTCTAGTCAAAGTATTGCCCTATGGCCGTTTCCGCCAGATCCACAAAGTGGGCGCGGTACTGTTTTTGTTGGCGGCATTTCATAGTGTTTATCTGTTGCCTGACCAACTCCGTTGGGCGCCGTTTGGTTTGCTGACGCTCACGGTGAGTGTGTTGGGCAGTCTGGCAGCATTATGGAGCTTGTCTGGTCAGATTGGCCGTCTGCAGCGTTATCCGGGGCAGGTGTATTCCATTCATCGGCATGAAGGGAATGTGCTGGAGCTGGAAATTACCTTACCGACTGATTTCAACGATGAGTATTTACCGGGCCAATTTGCGTTATTGACGTTTGATCAGCAGGAAGGGGCACATCCGTTTACTATCGTGCGGGAAGATGTGCAAAATGGCAGTATCATCTTTGCTATCAAAGCATTGGGTGATTATACCCAGCAACTGGCGACGCAAATTCAGCTCGGCGATCCGGTGACCATTGAAGGCCCGTATGGCCGGTTCGTGTTGCCGGAAGCCAAATCGCAGGAGTATTGGATCGCCGGTGGTATTGGTATCACGCCATTCATTGCCTGGTTGGAAGGCTTGGCTGCCGAAGGCGAACGCCGTCCGGCAGCACATCTGTATTATTGTGTGAACAGCCAGCAAGAAGTTCTGTTTGCCGAACGCTTACAACAACTGGCGAAATTAACCGGTGTCAAAATCACTATTGTCGATCGCCAGATCGATGGTTTTCTCGATGCTTCCCGCCTGAATATCGATGAAGACACGCAGCTGTGGTTTTGTGGCCCGAAAGGGATGCGCACTATGCTGTTAACCCATGTGCCTGCCACGCAGTTGCATTATGAGCAGTTTGATTTTCGCTGATATACCATTCCCATTTGAAGCTGCAGCGGTGTTGGCTGCGTGCATTCGCCCCAATCACATAGTTTATCTATGCTCATGGGGCTCATTCACTTGCCATATAACTGCCCACGGAATAACAGCTGCAGTGTCCGCCAGGCCAGATAACCAATAAACAAATTGGCCCCGATAAAGATCGGAATGGATAACCATTGCGCGGAAGGTAATCCGGCCGCCGCCAGCTTTAAACCACTCACAGTGGTGGCGGCAACACCGAACGTATAGGCCCAATACGAGGGCGCAAACGCTTGTGCACCCAACC
>JAQUHG010000337.1 GCA_028683735.1 Tolumonas sp.
CCGCTTTAGCCAGATCATTGCGGAAACCGGGCCCGAATCGGTCGCGTTTTACGTGTCCGGCCAGTTGCTCACCGAAGATTATTATGTGGCTAACAAACTGATGAAAGGCTTCATCGGGGCTGCGAATATTGATACCAATTCCCGTCTTTGTATGTCTTCCGCCGTGATGGCGCACAGTCGTGCTTTTGGTGAAGACGTGGTGCCGGGTTGTTATGACGATCTGGAACTGGCTGATCTGCTGGTCATTGCCGGTGCGAATACCGCGTGGACACATCCGGTGATCTTCCGCCGCATTCAGCAAGCGCGTGCCCGTCGCCCGGAAATGAAGATGGTGGTGATTGATCCGCGTAAAACCATGACCGCAGAACAGGCCGATTTACATCTGGCAGTGCGTCCCGGTAGCGATGTTTGGTTATTTAACGGTTTAAGTCGTTATTTACTGGAACACGATCTGGTTGATAACGCTTATATCGAAAATCACGTCAATGGTTTTAGTGAGCTGCATGCACTGGTAATGGCACCGGAATATGAGTTGGCACGGGTCGCGGGAAAATGCGGATTAACCGTGAGTGAATTGCAGACCTTCTACCGCTGGTTTGGTGAGAATGAAAAAGCAGTGACGTTGTTTTGTCAGGGCATCAATCAATCTAATCAGGGCACCGACAAAGCTAATAGCCTGATCAACCCGCATCTGTTGACGGGGCGTATCGGTAAGCCGGGCGCTTCACCGTTTTCGATGACCGGACAGCCGAATGCGATGGGGGGGCGTGAAGTGGGTGGGCTGGCAACGCAGTTAGCATCCCACATGACTTTCAGTGACGAAAACTGCGATCGTGTTGCTCGTTTCTGGAATGCGCCAAACATTGCCCGTAAACCGGGCTTAAAAGCCGTGGATATGTTTAAAGCCGTGGGTGAAGGCAAGATCCGCGCATTGTGGGTTATTGCGACAAACCCGGCGGTATCATTGCCTGATTCGGTTCAGGTGCGCGAAGCGCTGGCGAAGTGTGAATTTCTGGTGGTGTCTGAAATGACACCAAAAACCGATACCGCACAGTTTGCACATCTGCTGTTACCCGCGGCAGGCTGGGGCGAGCGTTCCGGCACCGTGACCAATTCTGAACGCTGCATGACACGTCAGCGCGCGTTTACGCAAGCGCCGGGTGAAGCAAAACCAGATTGGTGGGCATTATCCCAATTAGGCAAACGTCTGGGTTTTGCCGATGCATTCAATTACGACAACACTGCTGATATTTTCCGCGAACATGCCGAGCTCTCTGGTTTTGAGAATACTGGCTTTGAAAATAGCTCACGTCAGTTCGATATCTCTGCATTGGCAACAATGACCGATGACGAATATGAACAATTCACACCGCGCCAATGGCCGCTACCAGCCGATAAGACAGTTGAAAGCAGCCGTCTGTTTACCGATGGCGTGTTTTCAACCTTCAATGGCCGCGCCAATCTGGTGCCGGTGACCCCGCAAGAGCCAGTGCTCAAACGTAAAGCAGAACTTCAGGAAGGCAGCTGGTTGTTAAATACCGGTCGTCTGCGTGATCAATGGCACACCATGACGCGTACCGGTCATCTGCCACGTTTAATGGAAACTGAACCGCTGCCAAAAGTGTATGTAAACCATCAGACCATTCTGAATAGTGGGTTTACCGAAGGTGCACTGATCCGCATTAATTCCCTGCAAGGTTCAGTGATGACTTTGCTGGGGCGTGATGATGGCCTGCGCGATGGTGAAGCGTTTATGCCGATGCACTGGTCAGATGATTTCTCATCCTGCTCGGGTGTTAACCGTCTGGTGGCGCCGGTTACCGATGCCGTTTCTGGTCAGCCGCAATTTAAGCAGACCGAAGTGGTCGCGGAAGCGGTCGATGTGAAATGGCATGGCCTGTGGGTCGGTCAGCATGAACCTGAATTAGAAGTGAGTTGGTGGGCGCGTCGTCCGCTCGATGCTGGGGAATGTCGCCGTCTGACCGATGAAAATCGTACGGCCGAGCAAGTCTGGTTCCAGCTGGCACAACAAGGCCGCTGGTTACGCTTACCGCTGAAAGGCGGCTGGCTGGCGGTGAAACTCAATCAAGGTCGTATCATCGGTTTACTGCTGGTGGGCACCACACATCAGCAGGTGAATATCGATCTGCTGGCTGGGTTACTGGGTTTACCGATGAACAGCACTGCACTTTCTACCACCTTGGAACAGGCGCTGGCGGGCGATAGCCGCATGATTTGTTCTTGTTTCCGTGTCAGTGAGAAACAGATCGTCGACGCGATTGGCGAGCAGGGCATTTCCGAATTAAGTGGCCTGCAAAGTTTGCTGCGTTGTGGCACTAATTGCGGCACCTGTGTCGTGGAATTGAAAAAATTGCTGCATAAACACACCAGCGTTAGTGAAGTTTAGTCGCCAGAGATGAGGGCCAGAAAATGAAAGGATTTGTTTCGTTAGTTGGGGCCGGCCCCGGTGACCCGGATCTTTTGACGGTAAAAGCGCTGCGTTCTATTCAGCAAGCCGATGTGGTGGTTTTTGATCGCTTGGTCAGTGATGACATTCTTCAACTGATCCCTGCGTCGGCAGCTCGTTACGATGTCGGTAAACGTTGCGGTCAACCCAGTCTGAAGCAGGAAGATATTTCGGAATTGTTGGTGACATTGGCCGGAAAATATCGTCGTATTGTGCGCTTAAAAGGCGGCGATCCGTATGTGTTTGGTCGTGGTGGTGAAGAAGCACTCTTGCTGGTGGCGAACGGCGTTCCGTTTGAAGTAGTGCCGGGAATTACCGCCGCTATCGGTTGTGCAGCGGCGACGGGTAATCCGCTAACGCATCGGGGTTTATCTCGTTCGGTGACGCTGGTGACGGGTCATGTGCAAGACGGCAGTGAATTTCAAGGCTGGAGTGGTTTAGTCAAAGCCGGTGGCACTTTAGTGTTTTATATGGGGCTCGAGCGCGCAACGGAATTGCGCCGCGGGCTGTTGCAAGCGGGGGCACCGGCTGATCTGCCAATTGCCTTGGTGGTGGCCGGTACAACGCGTCAGCAGCGGGTTGTGGTCACGACATTGGCGTGTCTGGAACAAACCGCTCATACTTTAACTGGGTTCACACCAGTTTTGATGATCATGGGTGAGGTGGTTCAGTTACGCGC
>JAQUHG010000338.1 GCA_028683735.1 Tolumonas sp.
AAGCAGCTAATCACATCGGCGAATCACACACACTGATGAGAAAATATTCTCCACCTACGGATTGGTCAACAAAATCTATGTTACCAATTAGCCGAGGTGTAACGTGGTTATGGCCTTAATTTTTATTATGCATATTTATGCATAATAAATGAGTGAGAATTTAATCATTTTTTCCCGCTGACGGGAAGGGATAAGAGCATTTTTATTCGAAAAAATGCTCTTATCCCAAAGATTAACTCGCTCATTTTACAGCATACGTACACCGTATCAGTAATTAAGTGAAAGCCGGGACAAAATAACTCAAAAAATTCATCCTCATCTATTGAGCTTTTAAATTGAACAGGCATTACCCGTGATTTCAACTGCTCATATTTCACTCCAAAGTCAGCGAGATCAAATCTGCGATCGATATCAAAAATAGTGAAACCGGTTGCTGTAACCGGTTTCAGATTGTTTTATAGTTTAGATACTTCACCATAAAGGAACATTAGTGAATCTACTATGAAGAAAATGTTTCTTTGCTGCGCAGCCGGAATGTCTACCAGTATGGTTGTAAATAAAATGAAGCAAGCTGTTATGCAAAAAGGAATTGTGCTGAAATTATTGCAGTGGCAATGGAGGAGTTTGATCGCTCGTCACCAAAATATGACTACTGTTTGTTAGGACCGCAGATCGAATATAAATATCATTAAATGCCATGTAGGAAGTAAAATATATGACCAATCAGTTACCGAAAGATTTTTTATGGGGTGGTGCGGTTGCCGCTCATCAAGTTGAAGGCGGTTGGAATGCGGATGGTAAGGGCGTCAGTATTTGTGATGTTTTATCTGGCGGTTCTGTAAGCGTTGATCGTGTGATTACTGATGGTGTGAAAGAGGGCTATCGTTACCCTAACCATGAAGCCACAGACTTTTATCATCGTTATAAAGAAGACGTAGCACTCTTTGCTGAAATGGGCTTTAAATGTTTCCGTACTTCTATTGCATGGACTCGTATTTTCCCTAATGGTGATGAAACAAAACCAAATGAAGCTGGTTTGCAGTTTTACGATGATCTGTTTGATGAATTACTGAAATATAATATTGAACCAGTTATTACTTTGTCTCATTTTGAGATGCCATATCATTTAGTGAAGGAATATGGTGGTTGGAAAAATCGTCAGGTAATAGATTTTTTTGTTCATTATGCTGACACAGTCATGCGTCGTTATAAGAGCAAAGTGAAATACTGGATGACTTTCAACGAGATCAATAACCAAAAAGATCATGCTTATCCATTATTTGGTTATTGCTGTTCTGGTGTTGTATTTAATGAGTCAGAGCGTCCTGAAGAAACAATGTATCAGGTTGTTCACCATGAACTGGTTGCCAGCGCAAAAGTCGTTAAACTTGGCCATACGATCAATCCCGATTTTAAAATTGGCTGCATGATCTCCTTTGTGCCGCTTTATCCATATTCGTGTAATCCTGATGACATGATGTATTCAGCAGAATCAATGCATGATCGTTTCTTATTTGGTGATGTTCATATGCGTGGGGAATATCCGTCTTACGCACTGAAAGAATGGGAACGTAAAGGTTATAACATTGAAATGGCGGCAGAGGATGCTCAGATCCTGAAAGAAGGCTGTGCTGATTATGTTGGATTTAGCTATTACATGTCTAATGCGGTTAAAGCAGATCAGGTTGGTACAGGTAAAGGTTTAACGGGATTTGCTGGCAGTGTACCTAATCCGCACGTTAAAGCGTCTGATTGGGGTTGGCAAATAGACCCTGTTGGCTTGCGTTATTCTTTAAATATTCTTTATGAGCGCTATCAGAAGCCATTGTTTATTGTTGAGAACGGTTTTGGCGCTATTGATAAGGTCGAGCCGAATGGTGAGATCAATGACGATTATCGTATTGAATATTTGAAAGCTCACATTGAACAGATGAAAAAGGCGGTTACTGTTGATGGTGTTGATTTGATGGGCTACACGCCATGGGGCTGTCTGGATTGTGTATCATTCACTACTGGAGAATATCGGAAACGTTACGGTTTTATCTATGTAGATCAAAATGATGATGGTACGGGCACCATGGCGCGTAGTCGTAAAAAGAGCTTTAACTGGTATCGTGATGTGATCAGTAGTAACGGCGAAAAATTGTAATCGTAGATCCCCTCTTAATAGAGGGGATTTTTATTTCTAAGAGGCCTTGAGATATGAGTGCTTCGTCCGTTGAATTATTGGGATTGCTGGCTGGTTTTTTAACGACTGTTTCATTTGTCCGCAAGTCATTAGAATTTTGAAAAACCGTGATACATCAGGTATTTCCTTAGTTATGTATGTTGCATTAGCTTTTGGATTGATGCTTTGGTTTTGGTATGGTTTCCGCAATGGTCAAGCTTCTATCATGGCTGCAAATGGTATGACACTGGCATTAGCTTTAGTGATTTTGGGTATGAAGCTGCGTTATCGTAAATGAGCTATGAGCAGCAAAATAAAACAATATTATTTTGCTACATTTTTGACGATTGTTTCTCCATACTTCGTTTAATAATAGCCCTTAAACCAACTGCTCTTAATCATTATAAGTCGATAGACTCAGTTAACAGTAAAGTACCTTTAAGCCGGATGATGTATCTTTGTACATAACCAGTGCGAGCAATTTGCTTGAATGTCTAAATATACTACAATGTCATTGTTGGACTCGTTATATAATTAAAATGGCCTTTTTTATGGGAAACCATGAAAATTACAACTAAATTTAATAAAATTAATGTCGGATGTATTGTTAAAAAAAAATTGTATGTTAAATTGCATCGGAAATCGCCAGTCTCATATAACTTTTAAAGGCAAATACTATGTCAGATTTTCTGAGAACATTTTTAAACGCTCGCAGCCTGAAAGCCGTAACCCGCGAACTGACTCTGGAACAATTAAATGAAGGCTATGAAAAATTAACAGCCATTGTTGAAGAGCGTCGTGTTAATGAAGAAGCTGTTCGTAAAGGACAAGCTGAACGCTTACAGAAAATTGCTGAATATAAAGAAATGTTGCGTGCAGAAGGTATCGATTTAGCTGATTTAATTGATGCCTCTACAGTAACTGAAAAAACTTCTAAGCGTGCGCCACGTCCACCTAAATATCAGTACACTGATGC
>JAQUHG010000339.1 GCA_028683735.1 Tolumonas sp.
TCGCCGATTTTGGGAGACAGAGCCATGATTTTGGTGATATTCCAATAACTTCCGAGATCGTATTTGATAGTGATCGCAAACGAATGTCAGTGGTGATCGAGCATGCCGGAGAACGTTGGTTATATTGCAAAGGGGCTCCTGAGACAGTATTACCGCTGTGTACGCATGTGCTGAGTCGGTCGGAAAGCACAGATCAACTCATTTCAATTGATCATGCGGTGCAACGGCAGATCACGACAGCACAAAACACCATGGCGAACGAAGGCTTGCGAGTGTTGGCTTTTGCTTACCGCCGCTTAGACGCAGAACAGCTTCCTGAAGAACATGATTTGATCTTTTCCGCGCTGATTGGTTTGCACGATCCACCTCGGCCAGAAGTTAAAGAAGCGATGGCGCGCTGTCATTCGGCAGGGATCAAAGTCATCATGGTGACGGGTGATCACCCTCATACTGCAGTCGCCATTGCACGTGAAATTGGCATGGTAACATCGGCTAATCCGGTGGTTTTAGAGGGCAAAGTATTACGTAAAATGAGTGCTGCTCATTTGCATCTGGTTCTGGATAGCCCGGAAATCATTTTTGCTCGGGTGACGGCAGAGCAGAAAATGCATGTCGTGAAAGCCCTGAAACGTAAGAATGAAATTGTCGCGGTAACAGGTGATGGCGTAAACGATGCGCCGGCACTAAAAATTGCTGATATTGGTATCGCAATGGGGGTGTCGGGTACGGATGTCGCGAAAGAAGCGTCAGATATTATTTTGCTCGATGATAATTTTGCCAGCATAGTGAATGCGATCGAAGAGGGGCGTACCGTCTTTGAAAATATCCGCAAATTTCTAACATATATTCTGACGTCCAACATTCCTGAATTACTGCCTTATATTGCTTTTGTTATCTTCAAGATCCCGTTACCGTTGACCATTATTCAAATTCTGGCTGTCGATCTGGGCACTGATATGTTGCCTGCATTAGCGCTTGGTGCGGAATCTTCCGATAAAAAATTGATGCAGCAGCCACCGCGTCCGGCGAAAGAACGGTTGCTATCTTGGCCTTTAATTGTTCGGGCGTATTTATGGTTGGGGATGTTAGAGGCGTTGGCCTCGTTGACCGTCTTCTTTTTCGTGTTGCATCAATCGGGCTGGGAATATGGCAATCTATTGAGTAAAACAGATCTGTTTTACCAACAGGCGACCACCGCATGCCTTGCTGCCATTGTCATGGCGCAGATCATGAATGTGTTTGTTTGCCGGCATCCGCGCATGTCGGTGTTTCAACTCAAAATCAGCGGCAACCCATTACTGTGGTTAGGGATTGCCGTTGAGATTATTCTGATCTTGCTGGTGGTTTATACCCCGTGGGGAAATGCGTTATTTGGTACGCAACCGCTGGGGTTATCGGTCTGGGGTTTGATGATTGTTTTAGCGCTGTGTTTTGGTTGTTTGGAAGAGCTGAGAAAATGGATTGTGCGTGGGATGTAGCTATCTTGATCATCAGCTAAGGCGGCGAATCTTCAAATGGGTGCGCTGATAGTGAATAGATGCAGTATTTTTATTAAATAGTGGTCGAAATAGGCCGAAATCATTGCACATAACAGGATGATATCGGTTACATTTCTATAACAACTAATGTGCTGTGCCTTCATATGGATATTCTTCATCTCGATATAAAGAGCATGCTGCTGATGTGCGTCTTCATTGGCGTACTCATTTCCGGCGGGTTAGCGGCATTACTACGCGATCGCTATGTGTGCCCGGGCATGCCTTTTTGGGTTATGGGGTTTTTTATCTTCACGATTGGCGTTTTCTTCGCTGTAGGTCGTGCGTTCACACCGTTATGGGTTAGTGTATTTTTCGGCAATTTATTTAGTTTCCTCGGCACCAATTTATTATGGCTGGGGTTATTGAAATACAATAATAAAATTAAACGCTACCACTTTATGATTATGGGGGTATCGTTTCTTACAGCTATTTTGTTGCTGTTTATGTTGAATTCGGGTGTACCCGAGAAAAACCGGGCTGAACTGATTTCCATTGTGTTTAATTTGCAAAGTCTGTTGTGTATTCGTGAAGCACTACGAAACAGACAAAAATATGAGTCAGGCCGGTTGATGTTTGCCTTCACCTGCACATTAGTCACTATCGGATCACTCGTGCGTTTTCTGACCTATCAAATGGATCCGACGTATGCTTTGCTGAATACGAATATCAGTAATTTATTGCTGATTTTTAACGCAATAATTGTGTTTTTAGGTTTAAGTTTCAGCATCATGTTGATCACTTCTCAATGGTTGCAACAAAAGCTGGCAGCGTTTGCTGCTTATGATGCTTTAACCGGCGTTTATAACCGTCATGGCCTCAGTGAACAGACTGCCGTGTTGTTTGGATCGAAAAATAAAGCGGCATTCAGTAACTGTAGTGTCGCAATGATTGATATCGATTTTTTCAAAAAGACAAATGATAGCTATGGACATTTTGTCGGTGATTTGGTGTTAAAAGCAGTCGCAGCAACATTACGTCAAAATATCCGGCATCAAGATATTTTGGCGCGTTACGGTGGTGAAGAATTTATTGTTGTTTTACCGGATACCAATAAAACAGCTGCGCTGGCTTGGGCTGAACGAGTCAGAGAGCTAGTATCTATGGAACCTATATTAGTTAATCAGCACGCAATCACTATTACGCTGAGTATTGGTTTGGTAGACCTGTCGGAAGAAAAACATGTTTCCTTAGATGATGCTATTCGCGAGGCAGACATCGCGTTATATCAAGCCAAAGAACGCGGCAGAAATCGGGTCTGTTGGTTCGATAACGCCGCTTCACTTTTAATGTACACGGCAAATTATAATGGCGGAGTTATTTCCAGTAACTGACCGCTGATATCCCGGCGATAATATCGGCTATCTGTAAGACTGAGCAGCAACTGCTAGTGCTGACAGGCTAGTTTCAGATTTAAGATTGTTAATGGTCGTTATACTCATCGGCTTTGAAACACAGTTCAAATGCTGAGGGGAAAACAATGCCGGCAATTGCGAAAGTAGGGGATATGCACGCGTGCCCACAACGAGGTCACGGGGTTAATTCGATTGTTAGTGGTTCATCTGATGTCTTCATCAATGGTATGCCAGCTGCCAC
>JAQUHG010000340.1 GCA_028683735.1 Tolumonas sp.
ACTCCTCAGCGTGCTGCTGTTTGTTGGTTGTGCCGCTTCATGGCCACAAAAAGCCAATCTGAACCCAGTTGTAGATGATCAACTGGATGGGCTCTATCAGCCAGGTGTTGATGTTTCTGTTAATGGTCAGGATGAGCGTGCGGGTAGCCAGATCATTAAAATCGCTCTGCCTGATACACCTGTGACCTTGATCCCGAACCAAGTATCACCACATGTTATGCTGGCCGAGCGTCTGCAAGATGGTTTCCAGCAGCAAGGTCTGGCGCGTGGCAGCCAATCCAATATCAATATCGGTGTCGTCGTTGAGGAATTACAGGCGACATTGACCAAACCAGGGATGATGTTTAATGCCAATGCGAAAAGCCGCATTAAACTGACTGTATCCAACAACGGCAATATTCTGACCAAAGAGTATAACCGTTCCTCTTCACAGGACAGCGTGACTCGTCCGGATATTCATGATCTGGAAGTGCTGCTGAATGAACAGCTGTCTGAAATCATGGCTCAGGCGCTGTCTGATAATCAGATCCGTGGTGCCATCAAAGGTCAATTTTAATGATGAATTTGCGTAAATTAGCACTGCTGGCCTTATTACCCGGTTTAGTTTGGGCCAGTGGCCCGCGGGTAGAAATGCAAACCAATCTCGGCAAAATCGTTGTCGAATTGGAAGCAGAAAAAGCACCGAAAACGGTGGCTAACTTTTTAAGTTATGTCGACGACGGTAGCTATAACAATTCGTTGTTCCATCGCGTGATCCCGGGGTTTGTCGCACAAGCCGGCGGTTATACTGCTGGTTTCGACCCGCTGCCAACGCACTCTCCGGTTGAAAATGAATCCAGCAATGGTTTGTCGAACCGTCGTGGTACGTTAGCAATGGCACGCATGAGTGACCCGAATAGTGCAACACGCCAGTTCTATTTTAATCTGAATGACAACACTTCTTTGGACGCGAATGTGCAACCCGGTTACACCGTGTTTGGTTCAGTCGTATCCGGTTTAGATGTACTGGAAAAAATTGCAGATGAACCCACTAGTGTTGATCCAAAATTGCGGGCCAGTGATGTGCCAACTAACCCGATTGTGATCACCAAGGTTACGCGTTTAGACTAAATAATACATATATACCCAAAGTAATTGGAATTGCAGCAAGGCGACAAGTGAACGAATCCCCATGAGCATAGATAAACTATGTGATTGGGGTGAGAGAACGCCGTCAACGACGCTGCAACTTCAAGTACAAAGGGTATAAGTGCTTAAAAAACCGGCTAGGTGAACCCTGCCGGTTTTTTATTACTCTGCTTTTTCGCTTTGCCACGGTGCGACTTTAAACAACAACAACATGCCAGGAAGCGCCAATAAGGCACACAGCAGGAAGAAGTGTTGCCAGCCCATCAATTCGACTAACCAACCCGTGCTGGCATTAAAGAAAGTCCGCGGTACGGCGGCCAGACTGGTAAATAACGCAAACTGAGTGGCGGTATAACGTGGGTCGGTAGTGCGGGCAATAAAAGCAATAAAAGCGGCGGTACCGATTCCGACGCCAAACGCTTCAAAACCAATCGCAAAGCCCAGAGCCACACGATCGTGCCCGACGCCAGCAAGCCAATAAAAGCCGAAAATCGCCAATATCTGTACAATGCCAAACAACCAAAGTGCGCGGTTGATGCCCAGCTGCAACATCCAGATCCCGCCCAGCATACCGCCGATCACACTCGGCCAAAGCCCCGCATGTTTGGCGATCAGGCCAATCTCTGTTTTGCTAAAACCAATGTCTTGATAAAACGGCGTTGCCAGCGACGTCGCCATGCTATCGCCCAGTTTATACAGGAAGATAAATGCCAGAATCAGCAGTGCATTCTGCACACCTTGGCGCTGAAGAAACTCATGGAATGGTTCAATCACCGCTTCCCGTAACGTGCGCGGTACCAGCGACGAAGCCGGCTCTTTACACATCAACGTCAGCATCAGACCTGGTAACATAAACAAGGCGGTGATCGGGAACACCCAATGCCACGGCAGATGATCGGCCAAAATCAACGACAGTGAGCCCGGCACCAAACCGGCGATCCGGTAAGCATTCACATGCACCGAATTGCCTAACCCCAGTTCGTGATCGGATAAGATCTCGCGACGATAGGCATCTAACACAATATCCTGACTGGCGCTGAAAAAGGCCACGCCAAAGGCCAGATAGGCAATCGTCCACAGTGAGGTTTGTGGCGAGAAAAAGCCCAGCGAAGCAATGGCGATAATCAACGCCAGTTGTGAGAGCAACATCCAGCCACGTCGACGCCCTAAATTAAAAATGGGGTAACGATCGATCAGTGGTGACCAGATAAACTTCCAGGTATAAGGAAATTGCACCAGCGATAACAATCCGATCGCTTTCAAATCAATCTGTTCTGTTTTCAGCCAGGCTGGTACCAGATTGAGTAACAGATAAAGCGGCAAACCTGAGCTGAACCCGGTGAAAACACAGATCAGCATCCGACGGGTAAACAGCTGTTGATACCAATGCGTTTGCGGCATGACAACTCCAAAAAATAAAGCCTCCGGAGGCAGATGCGCTCGGGAGGCCAGATACAGCGCTAACGCAGGTTAGTCACGGAAATTGGTAAACTGGAACGATTGCCCCAACTCCGCCTGACGCACCAGCGCCATTGCTTCCTGCAGATCGTCACGTTTTTTGCCAGTCACGCGAATCTCATCACCCTGGATCGCGGTCTGTACTTTGATCTTGGCATCTTTAATGATTTTGATGAGCTTTTTCGCCACATCCGTTTCGATACCCTGTTTCAGTTTGATCACCTGAAAATAGCGGCGGCCAGAATGTTCAATGTCACCGATATCCAGACAGCTGACATCCATACCACGTTTCACAATTTTATCGCGCAGGATTTCAATCATCTGTTTTAGCTGGAAATCAGCATCGGCCGCCATTTTGATCTCTTCTTTGTTCAGCTCAAAGGAGGCGTCAACGCCACGAAAATCAAAACGGGTCTGCAATTCGCGATTCGCGTTTTCTACTGCGTTCTGAACTTCGTTCATCGCGACTTCAGATACAATGTCAAAAGACGGCATAGTAAATTCTCCTCATTCCAAATTGGCGCTAAATCTAGCAGAAATCAGC
>JAQUHG010000066.1 GCA_028683735.1 Tolumonas sp.
TTTACGAGTTTAAAGGGGACATCATGAAAATTCTGTTAGCCAATCCACGCGGTTTTTGTGCCGGAGTCGATCGGGCGATCACCATTGTCAAAAATGCCCTGCATAAATTTGGCGCACCGATCTATGTTCGCCATGAAGTCGTGCACAACAAATATGTTGTGGATGAGCTGAAATCAATGGGTGCTGTTTTTGTCGATGAGCTTGATGAGATCCCCGATGGCAATACCGTGATTTTTTCCGCACACGGTGTATCCAAAGCCGTTCGTGAAGAAGCCAAAAAACGTGGTTTGCAGGTATTTGATGCAACTTGCCCACTGGTGAGCAAAGTTCATATGGAAGTGCATCGTGCCAGCCGAAAAGGTCAGGAAGTAGTTTTGATTGGGCATAAAGGCCACCCGGAAGTGGAAGGTACCTTAGGCCAATATGATGAAACTGGTGTTGGTATGTATTTGATCGAAGATGTTTCACAGGTGAATTTACTGCCGATTCAGCAACCAGAAAATGTCAGCTTTGTAACGCAAACCACATTGAGTGTTGATGAAACCCGCGATGTGATTGATGCCCTACGCGAGAACTTTCCCGCGATACAAGGGCCACGTAAAGACGATATCTGTTATGCCACGCAAAACCGCCAAGATGCCGTTCGCGCGTTAGCGCCTCAAGTTGATGTGCTGCTGGTGGTTGGTTCAAAAAATTCCTCAAATTCTAATCGGTTACGTGAATTAGCTGAACGTCTTGGCACTAAAGCATATCTACTCGATGATGCATCACAATTACAAGAAGAGTGGTTTAGCAATGCGACAAGTGTTGGTGTAACCGCCGGTGCTTCGGCGCCAGAAGTATTAGTACAGAGTGTTATCGATCGTTTATATCAATTGGGCGGCAGTAATTTAGAACAGATGGATGGCGTGCTAGAAGATACCGTGTTTGAAGTGCCGGTCGAGTTGCGTACTTAATTCTATTCCGTGTGGTTGTTACTCGATAAACAACCACACGATCTTTCGTTCACACCAATAACTTCATCAAACCAATGTAATATCGTGCAGACTTACTGTGCTGGCATACATCTCTTTGAATTTTATTAGTCTTACCTGATTGTTTTATCAGCCGTTTTATACTTTATCTCTGATTATAATATGAACAAATAGGTTGTTCATATATGGCCACAGAGATGAGAAATAGATTCAGACAACAAGGGATTACACTGGTAGAACTTGTTCTGACTATTGTAATAGTAGGGATCCTTTCATCTGTTGCATATCCTGGATTTAGTCAATATCTACAGCAAAGTCGACGTAGCGAAGCTCATAGTGCGTTAATTCAAATAGCAAATCTTCAGGAACATTTCTTTCTGCAAATGCAACGTTATGCATCCTTATCAGAGTTAGGGCTAAAGACATTCCCTGACAACAGTTACACCACCGAGAATGACTATTACCGTATAACTGCAACAGTAGATCCCGCGTTCTATCGGTTAACGGCGACTGCAATAGGTACACAAACGCATGACACTGAATGCCAGACATTCACATTAACTCAAGATGGTTCGCGCGATAGCAGCAGCCATGAACGTTGCTGGTAGTTTTTCGTGACTAACAGAGTATTCGTATTTTCTATTGCCTCATCGAGAGGATTTACTCTGATAGAGGTAATGATCAGTGTGGTGATTCTGACGGTTAGTTTACTGGGCGTCGCTGGTATGTATGGTTTCGCTGCCAAATTTGCTTATGAAGCAAGACAGCAAGCACATGCCGTCTATATGGTGAATGACATACTGGAAGGCCTACGCATAAATAAAAATGTCTGGTTCGCGTCTTTATTAACGAACGATGATAAAGAATATCAGTTAAATATTGAATCAGGAAAAAATACCAGTTTATATTCAGCGTGCTCTATAGACCACAAATCCAATCATGCTTGTCGTAATAGCGATTTTTTACGCGTGGAAATAGCTAATTGGCAGCAGCATTTAGATGCTGCTTTTTCGGCTGGATCTGCATCAGTCTGCTTGGTATTACAACGTCAAAATGCGGAAGCTATCGTTCACGCAAAAGTGACGATCAACTGGGTTGTGATGAATGCAGCGCCATCGTCGGTAATCCCAGTATTGGATGCTACTTGTGGAGATTCCGGTATAGGGCGTCGACAAATTATAGTGCAAACCTTGCTATGAGATTGGCTAGGGGCTTTACCTTACTGGAGTGGATGCTGGCTACGACGATAGGCTTCTTTCTGTTGGCGGGTATCTTTTCGCTGTATGTCGCATCAAGGAACAATACGCATCAACTACAAATTTATAATGAATTACAGGAAAATGGCCGTCTGGCGATGAATCTGTTATTGCAGGATCTGCGTCAAACTGGCTTTTTGGGGGATTATTCGGGACAGGGATTGCGTTTGAATGACGCTGTTACTTCACGGGTTAAGTTGACACCGGGAAATGACTGTCTAGATGAGCGCGGGGCTCAGGGAGGTACTTTTCCTTCCTCAGATGTAAATGGTGTCTTACGTCCTTTTCTTGCTCGGCACACGGATAGTATTGGTGTGTTGAATGCTGATTTGAGTTGCTTACAACATATTAAATTACAACCAGATAGTGATGTGTTGGCACTCAAACGCGTTATTGGAGCGCCGGTCAACTATCCGAATATAACGCTAAATCCACTTCGTATTTATCTGGCTGATAACGTAAATCAAGCGCTGTTTTTTGCAGGTAAAGAGAGCGACATCCAAGGATTAGTAACCCATCTGGCTGGTGCGAAAATTTGGGAGTTTCAGCACCATATTTATTATGTGCAGGAAATAAATGGTGTTCCCGAATTAAGACTGATCCAATTGACGGATCAGATGCGAGCCACTTACAGTTTACCGCTAGTACAAGGTGTTGAGAAAATACGGATCTTGCTGGCGGTCGATGACTCGATACCAGCAGATGGCGTTGCCGATAGGTATCTTCCTCCTGAAAAAATCTCCCCCGCGATCTGGAATACTTTTGCGATAACTGGGCTCAGATTGTTTCTTCTGCTCCGAGCACAGGAGCGTTCTCCTGGTTATCGAAATGAGCAAAGCTACCAATTTGGTGATTTATCATTACCGCCATTTAACGATAATTATCAACGTCTTCTACTGCAATCGAGTGTGCAATTTCGTAATGCCCGTGCCGAGGTGACACATTAATGTGCCATGTTCGTGAACGGGGAATGGTGCTGGTGATGGCATTAGTTTTGATGTTGCCGTTAACGCTGATGGCGCTGTCAGTTATGCAGTGGAGCCGGGAGCAAATGCAAATGAGTGCAGCGACCAGCCATCGATTTAATGAGATCACTGAAATTGATGCCGGTTTGCAAACCGTTTGGTTACAAAGCGCTGTATTACAAAACATCGCATCCTTGCCGGTGAATTCCATACTGACATGGACAACCAGCAATAACAGATACCGACTCGATGTTCGTTATGAGGCTGCTTGTGGCCGTACGGGTCAGGCGAGTAGTTCTAATGTGTTCCGTCGTTGCCGTTATGCTGATGTTTCGTTACTGAATTCCACAAGTCCCACTGCAAAGATAGCTGCCGTTACCACGCTAGAACTACCTGTAATTTCATTATCAAGGATCAGACAAGAATGATGAAAGAACGATGCTTAAATTGGATAGCTGTTGTTCTCATGTTTGTGGGAATAGGCCTATCACCCATCGCGAAGAGTAATGATGTCGCGCTTTGGTCGACGGAACATCAATTGATGCATCCTTATTCTTTTATTTCGCCCGTTGTTGCGGATGAGCATATTTATCTTTCGATGTTTAATTATCAGTCTGAGCATGGGTGGCAAGGTGAGCTCAAAAAGTTCAAGTTATCAACCGATGGACAGCTAACGGATCGCAATGGTGAGCCGGTATTTGACTGCACCGGAAAATTACTCAATAACGCGCGTAGTTTCTGGTCATCTTCGGTTGTAAATCAAGCGGCTGCGAATGACGTTACTGTCTTACTTGAGGTTAAGGCATCCCGGCAATTGTTAAGTAATACGGGTGATGGGCCTGCGCCATTAAGTTTATTACCTGAGGATATGTTGAGTAAGATCCCGCGGTTTCTTGGTGACAGTATACATAATCAACCTCGGGTGCTGGATTATGGTCATCAGCATAAAGGAACTTCCCGGCGCTTATTGGTAGGTACGAATGCCGGGATGCTGCATTTATTCAACGATGCAGACAATACATTGGATGAGGGGTGGGTATTCATTCCTGCTGAATTTTTATCCCGTGTGACTGCATCGCCGCCGGCTGAGTTTCACGCTCATCAGTATGGCTTGGATGGTGAAATCAGCGTGTTTCATGATGATAAAGATCATGATGGCATCATTGAGGCCGATGAAGGCGATAAGCTTTGGATTTTCTTTGGCTTGCGACGAGGCGGGCGCAGTTATTATGCTCTGGATTTGACCGACCCTGATCACCTGGCATTGAAATGGAAAATAAGCGGCGATGACCGAGATGGAATGTATAAATTATTGGGTGAAACCTGGTCGACACCGCAATTAGCTTATATCTCTGCTTATGGCTCTGCGAAAAAAACAGTTCTGGTTGTGGGTGGTGGTTTCGATCTACAAAAAGATCATGACTCTACTCACGCAGCACAACTTGGTCGGGCTATTTATATAATTGATGCTGATTCCGGGGCAAAACTGTTTTCGATCAGTTCTGATGCTGACAGTCTGAATAATTTACAGGCGCCGCTGACAGATGCTATTCCTGCGGATGTGGCGTTGCTGGATAGTGATCAGGATGGAACGACCGATCGTCTGTATGCCGCTGATAGCGGTGGTAATGTTTGGCGTTTGGACATGGTGGGTGATTTTTCTGATTGGCGCATGACAAAACTGGCGGCGTTAGGGCAGGCGCAAAATGAAACAGTTGCAGGTGTTCGGCAGTTTTTTGGCCAGCCGGTGATAGTTCGCTCCGTGGTCAGAATGGAAACAGGAAAACAAGCGGCTGTAGAGGTGCCTGCGGATTGGGTTTTACTGGGCAGTGGTGATCGTGCACATCCTGATCAACATGATCCGGTACCAAACTACTATTTTGCCTTAGCCGATCGGCAGGTGACCCCGTATAAAAAAGCACAAGCAGCGGCATCGGTGTTAACTCTCGATACTTTGCAAAAGATAAATAACACTGGGTTAGTTGCTGATAAAGCTAATTTTTCGTCAGGCTGGTATGTTGATTTGAAGCAACCACAAGAAAAAGTATTTGGAAATGGTTATGTGGTTGCAGGCCAGGTTTGGTTTACTTCATTTTCTCCAGTTGATAACAATCAATCGGGGGGGGATTCGGTGGGGATGACGCAATTATACCGGTTAGATTTGCAATCAGGCTCATTCAGTGAAAGTTCTCCAGGAGTGAAGCTGTACCATGATCAATTACTGGAAAATCTAGGTGTCGTTTATCAAGCATCTGCACATCAGTTATGGATGACAGGGATCAGAACGGATGTTGATGATAAAAAAGGGCTGTGTTCAAAGGTAGGTATCCCGTTATCTGATATAATCAAGCCACGGAAAATATCGGAATATCAAACAGAGTATTAAGATCCCCGATTATTGCGGACAGATAATATCTTGCCGTCGGATCCGCCCACTCATCGCCACAATGATAGCTACCCCATTGGTTATACCTTGTCCGCAAAGGGTAATTGAGCCCGGTGTTCCCGCTTGTGTGCCATCGGGTTGAAAGACGAACTGTGTTTGGTTAGTGGTAACTGTCAGCTGATGGAAGGGCGAGCCGCGAAACAGGATCGTATCGCCATCATTACCTGCAGTGAGTTGTCGGTCGCGGTTGATATCGCTGAATAACAAGATGTGTGAGAAGCCGTTTTTTACGCACTGCTCCTGCCCATTAGCCAGACAAGCAATAACATATTCACCAGAATCAATAGCCTGACTTCGGGCGTGGTGTAAGGCAGTATGCAGTGAAAAGGCTTCTGTTTGTACCGCCGTATCCGCAAGTAAATACTGTAAACTAGGAACACCAATCAGTAATAAAATGGCGCCAATGGCCAAGGTTGTCATCAGTTCAAGTAAGGTAAATCCGTGTTGCGACATGATTGAGTATCAGGATGAGATTGTGTTCCTGATTGTCTGTTTGCGGGATAACGGTTGAAACTGCCACATCCGACAGTGCTTCTGTGTGAACAACAGACGCACTGTCGAGACGGTCAAAATTAGCTGATTTTTTTCCTGCCAGATAACAGAACCAGAATAATCCCAACGATTACAAATGGCACACTCAGCCATTGTCCTACCGTGATCAAATTACCGGCTTCATAGGCAGCTTGTGGGGTCTTGAAGAATTCCAGAGCAAAACGGGCACTGAAAATTAACACCAGAAACAGACCGAACAAAAAGCCGGGTTGTTTGCTTTTATTGCCACGAAACAGCAGGAATAAAAGTACGAAGGTGACAAAATAACAAACCGCTTCATACAACTGCACGGGATGGCGCGGCAAATTATCGACACGCTCGAATACCACACCCCAGCTACCATCGGTCGGATTACCGATAATTTCCGAGTTCATGAAATTGCCCAGTCGGATAAAGCAACCGGTCAGCGCGGTTGGGATGGCTAAGCGATCGGCTAACCACAAGAAACGATTTTCCGGATGTTGGCGAACGAACAACCAGATCGCGAGCAGAACGCCGATCCCGCCGCCATGACTGGCCAAACCACCTTCCCAGATCTTTAAAATATCGAGCGGGTGAGCCAAATAATATTCTGGTTCATAGATCAGCGTATGTGCTAATCGTGCACCAACCACGGTACCAATAAAAATATAGGTGAGTAGTTTGTCCAGCTGTTCGGTGGGTCGGCCTTCCTGGCGATAAATACGTTGCATGAGTTGATAACCGAGCAGGAAACCGGCAGCAAATAAGGCGCCATACCAATGGACGGCAATTGGGCCGAGTTGAACCAAAATAGGATTGGCATTCCAGAACAGCATATTGATCCCCAATAATAAGATGGTTGATGACAACCATAGAGGGCCACAGGGTAGCATGTCTGGTGAATCGGAGTGAACCCGTCAACCCATGCTCGGTTGACGGGAAGTTGCGATTTATTGCGTTACTTGCTCCCGCAAACAATGGGCCGCGTTAACCATGTTTTTCAGCGCGGCTTGTGTTTCTGGCCAAGCACGGGTTTTCAGACCACAATCAGGGTTGACCCACAGTCGCTCTACCGGCAAATGTTGCTGTGCTTTTTGCAGCAACTGCGTCATCCATTTTACGTCCGGCACATTTGGTGAATGGATATCATAGACCCCAGGACCAATACCATTCAGGTAAGCTTGATGGTGGAAGGTATCCAACAACTCCATGTCTGAGCGAGAGGTTTCCAGCGTGATCACATCGGCATCCAGTGCAATGATGGATGACATCACATCACCAAACTCGCAATAACACATATGCGTGTGGATCTGGGTGCTATCGGCTACCCCCGCGGCGGTGAGTTTAAAGGCCCGTACCGCCCAATCAAGATAAATGGCTTGGTCTTGCTGGCGTAATGGCAGACCTTCACGCAATGCTGGTTCATCAATCTGGATAATACCAATACCTGCTTGTTCCAGATCCTGTACTTCGTGGCGTAAGGCTAAAGCGAGTTGTAACGCCATGGTTTCCCGGCTGATATCTTCCCGTGGGAATGACCAGCACAACATGGTCAGCGGGCCGGTCAACATACCTTTCATCGGCTTTTCGGTCAGCGATTGGGCGTATTGGCTCCAGCGCACAGTCATTGGTTCTGGTCGCTCGATGTCACCAATGATCACGGGTGGTTTCACACAACGGGAGCCATAACTTTGCACCCAGCCATTTTGAGTAAACGCATAGCCACTTAATTGCTCGCCGAAATACTCTACCATGTCATTGCGTTCAGGTTCACCATGTACCAGTACATCGAGCCCGATCTGTTCCTGTTCCGCGACCACATAAGCGATTTCTTGTTGCAGCCCTTGTTCATAAGTCGACAGATCGATAGTGCCTTGCTTATAACTACGGCGTAATGAGCGAATTTCGCTGGTTTGTGGAAAAGAGCCAATGGTGGTGGTAGGCCAGGCCGGTAGTTGAAAACGATCTTGTTGTAGTGCTGCACGTTGTGGATAGGCGGATGCTCGTTCCGCATCGGACGGTTTAATCGCGGCCATGGCAGATTGTACCGCTTGGTTTTGTACTCGGGTTGAGCGTTTGCGCTGTTGTAGTGGGGCGCTGTAGGCCTGGAGGGTCAGTATTTTCTGATCGTCTGGCTGGCGCAGAGTGCGTTGCAGCAGATGTAACTCGGTGCATTTCTGGCGCGCAAAGGCAAACCAGCTTTTTACTTCCGCATCGAGCTTCGTTTCTGCATTCAGATCTAACGGGCTGTGCAGTAATGAGCAAGAGGTGCCCAACCAGAAATTCGGGTGTGATTTTTTTACTGCTCTCAGCTGTGTATAAATACTATGGAGGTCGGCACGCCAGATGTTACGGCCATTGATCACACCCAAAGAGAGTTGCCAGTAGGTTGGAATCGCCTGTAATGTTGCTGCCAGCTCTTCCTGACTGCTGCTGACAACATCGAGATGGATGCCATCGACGGTGATGTTCGGTAACCAGTTCAGCTGATGCGTTATGCCGCCAAAATAGGTAGTGAGTAGCAACTTGCACTCGGGGTTTTGTAGTTGCGCATAGGCCGATAAATAAGCCTGCTGCCATTCCACAGGTAGATCGAGCACCAGAATGGGCTCGTCGATTTGTACCCATTCAATTTTTTGTGCTGCCAGTTTTTGTAAAACTTGCTGATATACCCGCAATAATTTTGGCAACAAGGTGAGTTTGTCGAAATCAGCACCTTTAGTTTTCCCTAACCACAGATAACTCAGTGGCCCCAGTAAGACGGGTTTGACTTTATGTCCAGCAGCTAAAGCTTCTTCCACCTCATCAAATAGTTGTGTCCAACGCATTTCAAAGCTTTGATCTGCCTGAAATTCTGGTACCAAATAATGGTAATTGGTATTAAACCATTTGCTCATCTCGGCTGCGGGCGCTGGTGTACCGCTTGGTGCACGACCGCGTGCAATCCGAAATAAGGTGTCCAGATCAATACTGCCATCATTGTTCTGATGGCGGGCAGGCACATTGCCAACCAACAAACTGGTGGTCAGCACCTGATCGTACCAAGCGAAATCACCAACTGGCAGTAAATCAACACCGGCTTGTTGTTGCCACAACCAGTGACGATGACGTAATGCCCGGCCAGTTTTTTGTAATGTCTCTTGATCGATCTCGCCAGCCCAATAGGCTTCTAACGCTTTTTTCAGTTCGCGTTGCAACCCGATGCGTGGAAAGCCGAGCGTATGCGTAGTATAAGTCATGTCTATTCCTTTTGGACGTCTGGATGTTTACATGTCTATATTTCCGCGTTACCTTACTGATTACCAGTGCAACTTTTTCATCCGCAACTTGCAGGTTTTTCATGTTTGAACTGAAACATCTTCGTTCCTTATTGGCATTAAAAAGTCAAGGGTCGTTAGCGGCAGCAGCTGATGCCTTGCATATCAGCCAGTCGGCGTTATCGCATCAATTGACAGAACTGGAGCAACGGCTGGCACGGCCGCTGTTTTTGCGGAAAAGTCGGCCTTTGCGTTTCACGGCAGATGGGATGAAGCTGGTGGCCTTGGCGGAATCCGTGTTACCGCCGATCGATGAATTAACTTATCAATTACGCGGTGAGCAGCCGCCAGCGCAATTATGTCTGGCAGTGGAATGTCATAGCTGCATTCGTTGGTTGACGCCAGCGCTGCAGCAGATCCAGCGGCTTTATCCGGCGTTAGAGCTGACCTTTGCGAATCAACAGGGTTTTGAACCGCAGCAAGCCTTGTTAGCCGGCGAGGTGGATGTGGTGTTGACGGCGGATTTACTGCCCAGTGAAGGGATTTTCTATGCGCCTTTGTTTGAGTTTGAGATGCGTCTGGTGTTACCAACGACGCACAGATTAATGCTGGAAGCGATGATTACACCGGCCCATTTGAGTGATGAAATTTTGCTCTCTTATCCGGTCGAAACACAGCGTTTAGATGTTATTCGCCATTTTATGCAGCCGGTTGGGCTGAAACCCAAACAAATTAAAATGGTGGATAACACGCTGATGTTGACGCAAATGGTTGCGGCGGGGTGGGGGGTTACGGTTTTACCCGACTGGGTTTGTCAGGAGTTTGAACCCCAGCAGTTGATGGTGTCTAAATCGTTAGGGAAGGGATTGTGGCGTCGTTTACATGCGGCGATCAGAGTGCAGGATCGGCAACGGCCGGAAATTCAGGTATTACTGAAAGCGCTACAACAACATCCGGCAGCTTAGATAGTGTATCTATTCATTTTCATCGAAGCGGGCTTCGAACAGATGCTGTACCGCTTCCATGACCTCAAAAGCTTCCGGACCTTCACAGATCACGCGGATGGTTTGCCCTTGTGCCGCTTCCAGCATTAGCAGACCCACGACACTGTCGGCACTACCCTGTTTTTCGCCATTACAGAGTGTGATTTTCGCTTTGAAATTCGCAACTAATTGCACCAGTTTTATTGCCGCGCGGGCATGTAACCCAAGCTTGTTGATGACGGCAACCTGATTTTCAACCCGGGGCATGTTGTTTCTCCAGTGTGCGGTGGCGGCGCTGTACGTTTTTACCCAACACCAGAAAATGGTTGGCCAGTTGTTCGGCGATAAACACCGAGCGATGTTGACCGCCGGTACAACCGATAGCTACGGTGACATAACTACGGTTATTGCGTTCTAACTGTGGCAACCAGGTTTCTAATAAACTAATCAATTGATTGGTGTATTGCACGACATCCGGTTGTGATAACAAGTAACGTTGCACTGGTTCATCCAGGCCCGTTAGTGGTTTGAGCTCAGTGATCCAGTGCGGATTAGGCAGGAAGCGGGCATCAAAGACAAAGTCGGCATCTTTGGCAATACCGTGTTTAAAACCAAACGATTCAAACACCATCACCAGTTCATGTTCTTTTTTACCCAGCACGCGTTCACGGATCTGTTCGCTGAGATCATGAATACTCAGATGACTGGTATCGATACGTAAGTCGGCATTCGAAGACAGTGGTGCCAGCAGGTTGGTTTCCTGATGAATCGCTTGTTCCAGCGTTAATTGTTGTTTGGAAAGTGGATGCAGACGACGACTTTCGCCATAGCGTTTCAGTAAGGTGGCATTGTCAGCATCAAAGAAGAAATTGGAGAACTGTAGATCCTGATGTTGCCGGATTTGATCCAGAATGGAAACCAGTTCATCGGCTTGCACGGGAAGATTGCGGACATCGATGCTCACCGCGATCTGGTCATACTTTCCGCGTAATTCTGCCACCAGCTGAAACAGCAGCGAGACTGGCAGGTTGTCTACACAGTAATAACCCAAGTCTTCCAGCACGCGTAAGGCGATAGTTTTTCCGGAACCTGAGCGACCACTCACGACGATGAGTTTCATCGATAATCATCCATTGATCATTTGTTGATACAACGCTTCGTCCGATTCAGCCAGACGCAACTGACGACAGAAGTTCTTATCATTAAATTTTTCGGCTACGAGAGCCAGTGTTTTCAGATGGATTTTACACTCGCTTTCCGGCACCAGCATGGCGAACAGCAGGTCAACCGGTTGGTTATCAATGGCATCAAACGGGATTGGCTGTTCCAGAGTCAATAAAACACCGGTGACCGGATAACCATCAGGAATACGGCCATGTGGAATGGCAATGGCCCCACCAATACCTGTGGTACCCATTTTTTCGCGGGCGAGCAGGCTATCAAAGAGCTGTTGTTCATCCAATCCCAGACGAGGCGCGGCGAGTTCACTGATGATTTCTAATACGCGTTTCTTGCTGCTGCATGGGACTGCACTTCGCGTGCAGTCCGCAGACAAAATTTCAGAAATTAACATAATTACTTACTGGATAATTTTTCTTTGTATTTGATGATCTGACGATCCAGCTTGTCCATCAAGGCATCAATGGCTGCGTACATGCTGTCTTCTTCGGCGTTGGCGAAAATTTCACCGCCGTTGACGTTCAACTTAGCTTCAGCGATTTGCTTCAGCTTCTCAACTGTTAAGGTAACCTGAACATTATTGATGTGCTCAAAGTGACGCTCTAAACGAGAAAATTTACTGGTGACATAATCACGCAGTGCATCAGTTACTTCTACATGGTGACCCGACAGGTTAATTTGCATACGTCTTCCTTATTGTTGGCCTACAGCAGGCGTTTGCGCTGGCTTGATGGTGGAATGGACAATGATTCGCGATATTTTGCGATCGTTCTTCTTGCCACCATAATGCCTTGTTCCGTCAGCAAGTCTGCGATCTTGCTGTCGCTTAACGGTTTGGCCGGGTTTTCTGCCGCGACCAATTTTTTAATGAGTGCTCTGATGGCAGTCGAAGAACATTCTCCGCCGCTATCAGTATTAACATGACTAGAGAAAAAATACTTCAGTTCAAAGATGCCACGCGGTGTATGCATGAATTTTTGTGTGGTAACTCGCGAAATTGTCGACTCATGCATCTCCACTTCTTCCGCTACGTCATTGAGAACCATGGGTTTCATGGCTTCTTCGCCGTATTCAAAAAAGTTTTGTTGCTGCTGCACAATGCAGTTCGCTACTTTCAGCAGGGTTTCGTTACGACTCTCTAAACTTTTAATGAACCACTTCGCTTCCTGCAGATGGGAGCGAATAAATTGGCTGTCACTGCTATTGCGCGCATGACGTGCCATCGAGGCATAAGTTTCATTGATGCGGATTTTTGGCATCGCATCAGGGTTGAGTTCAACGACCCAACGGCCATGTTTTTTTAACACGGAAACATCGGGGATCACATACGCTGATTCGCTTGGCATGACCCGGCTACCAGGGCGTGGTTCCAGCGTTTGGATGAGATCCAATACATCTTTCAGTTCATTTTCTTTCAACTGTAGCTTACGTGCCAGATTACGGTAATCACGCGCACCCAGCAGATCCATATGATCTTTTATAGCCAATCGGGCTTCATTTAACCAGGGGGTGTCGGCACTGAATTGATTTAATTGGATCAGCAGGCACTC